>JBMNUL010000126.1:0-7647 GCA_050946255.1 Coriobacteriales bacterium
GTAGATCTCGCTGATCACATCGTTCTTGTCGCAGAAGTGGTTGTAGAAGCTGCGGGTCGCCAAACCGCAATTCGATATGATGTCGCCCACGGTGATGCTTGAAAGCCCTCTCTCGTTCATCAACTCGAGGGTCGATTCCATTATCAGCTCCCTTGAAGTCCTCTTCCCCTTCATGATCTTTCTCCAACCTCCGAAAATACAGAGTTTTTCATATAAATGCATTTTTGCACATATCTGCAATTTCTTGAATTGAGAAAGGCACTTTTCCCAGCTTAGGATACGAATTGGGAAAAGAATTGGGAGAGAGGAAAGATTATGGCAGAGGAGGATTTTGTCTACACGGCATGCCCTGGATGGGGCGACCACGAGTTCTGCGCTCTGAAGACCATCGTGAAGGATGGGGAGATCGTCAGAACGGAGAAAATCGACTACACAGGGCCCGAGGCGAACGAGGGGTATATTTGCCAGAAGGGCATCATGAGCTGCAGGCAACCCTACAGTCCCGACAGGCTCCTTTACCCGTTGAAGAGGGCTGGCAAGCGCGGCGAGGGCAAATGGGAACGGGTCTCGTGGGACCAGGCGCTCGACGAGATTGCGGAAAAGATGCTGTCGATCCGCGACGAGTACGGACCGGAGGCGCTGGTGGTGTGGAACCTACCTGCTGGCGTTCCACCTTCGCTCGGGTTGGGAGGCTTGCTGGCCACCAGGTTCATTAGCCTGTGGGGGGCCACCGACCCAATCTACGCCGTGGGCCTGGACAATGGGCCCATGTACGCCGAGCACTACCTGTTCGACAACGACATGATGATGCTGTGCGACCCGTCCGCCTTCGACCATACCAACATGATAATAGTGTGGGGCGCAAACCCGATAGAGAACCAGCTGCGCATAGCAAACCACCTGGTCGAAGCCCAAGCCAACGGCGCCTATATAGTCGACATCGGGCTGGTGTTCGATGGCACCGCAGGGAAGGCAGACTGGTTCATCCCGGTGAAGCCTGGAACAGATGCGGCGCTCTCGATGGCGATGGCCAACTACATCATCCAGCACGGTTACACCGACGTGGATTGGATGACGGAGTACACATGCGCCACCTACCTCATCGGTGAGGATGGAGATTACCTGCGCGACCCGGAGAACAATTACCTCGTATGGGACCTCGAAACCGGCACCGCCCTCCCCTGCAGTCCCCAGGGACCGATGACGTGGTATGGAGCCGATCCACCGAAGGGAGAAATTCCCACAAAGAACCCAGCGCTCACCGGCGAGTACGAGGTCGACGGCGTCAAGTGCAAGCCGGCCTTCCAGCTCCTCGTGGAGCACTGCGAGAAGTACACGCTGGAATATGCGGAGCACATCACGGGGGTTCCGAAGGAAGACATCGTGAAGCTGACTGAGATGTACGCCCATTCGAAGCCGGCCTTCATTCTCGGGGCGCTGGGGCTGCGCTACATGAACCAGGGCGATACCTATGGGACCTTCTACATCTTGGGCGCGCTCACGGGAAACATCACGGAGACTTATGGAGGGGTCACGAGCGAGTTGATGACCTCGAGCTGGCCCCTCATGTTCAACGACTATGAGATCTGCCGTCCTCTTGGCGATGAAGGGAACAAGATGCACGCGATGAGGCAATGCGACTTCATCGAACAGTGCAGGAGCGGCAAGCCCTTCCAGTTCAAAGGTCTGTTCGTTAATGCCGGAAATCCTGTTCACAACATGCCGAACCGCGGGTTCTGGACCGACCTGCTCGATCAGATGGAGCTGGTTGTTGACGTCGACATCTGGATGACAGACACCGGGGAACTCGCAGATTATGTGCTCCCAGACTGCATGCCGTTCGAGCGCGAGGAGCTAATAGTCAGCGCGGCGTACAACCACGTGGTCCTGCAAGAACCGGCAATCGAGCCCCGAGGCGAGGCTAAGGAGCCGAACTGGCTATGGACTCAAATCGCCAAACGAGTTGGCCTTGGAGAATACTTCGACAAGACCACTGACGAATGGCTTGCGATGCGCGTGAACGATTCACAGTTCCCACTTCTGGCATATCTTGACCCTCCCCTGACCTGGGAAAGGCTCAAGAAGGAGAAGATGATCCGCTCGATGGCACCGGAGGGAGTCGTCGACACCACGAACAACTACAACCTCAACAACGAATCGGGACGTATGGAGTTCTACAATCCCAAGCTCAGGCACCTGGGCAGGGCGATACCCGGCTATTTGGAGCCCGTCGAGGTTCCCACCGTGGATTCCCCCAACGAGAAATACCCATATCAGTTCTTCAGCGGCAGGCAGCGCTTCTTCATGCAGTCGATGTTCACAGACGACCCGGTTATGAAGCAGCTTTCCGGTGGTAACCCACAGGCCCGCATGAACCCGCTGGATGCGAGACGCGAGGGCATCGAGGACGGTGACATGGTCGAGGTTTACAACGACCGCGGGCATGTGGTGGTCCCGATGAGGCTGGACGAGGCCATCCCTCCAGGAACCGTCCACGTGTGGTTTGGCTGGAGGAAGCGCCACTTCGAGGATGGGACGTATGCCGAGCTCCTACGCGTGACGGGTGCTAAGGAGAACAACGACGCCACATCCGACTTCTGGTATCAGGACGTTCTGTCGAAGTTTCCACTCGAATCGCAGCATGTCGGGAAGGGCAGCTCATGGTCTGCTGTCGGAGCATGGGACACCCTTTGGGACTGCGCCTGCGCAGTTCGCAAGCTCGGCGAAGAGGAGGGAGACTGATCATGGGTAACAGGATTCTCGTGGATTTGCAGAGATGCACTGGATGCTGGACCTGCGTACTCGCCTGCAAGGTGGGAAACGGTCTAGCAGACGACGAATGGTGGAGCACGGTAAGAACCCTCGGCAGCGGAGAAGGAATAGACAGGCCGGCTGGGATCTGGCCCAACCTCCACATGGAGTGGATGCCCGTGTACACGAAGAGCTGCATCATGTGCGCCCCTCGCGTGAAAGAGGGTTTCGACCCATATTGCGCACACAACTGCCCCGTCAGGGCAATCAGCTTCGGAGACCCAGAGGACCCGAAATCCGATTTCTCCACAAAACTGACAGAGCTGAAGGGTAAGGGATTTCGGGTCTTCCAGCTACCAGAGTGGGAGAACACCAAGCGGGAAGTCTTCTACGCGAGCAAGAAGTGAGTTGACGGCAAGCAGTCCGCAAGACAGCAGAAGCGGCTTACAACGATTCGAACAGATTTCGCAATAAACAGATTTCGCAAAACTTTGTTAGCTAATAACACATTGCGTCGGACCTCGCGATGTGGAGCAAGGAAGGACAATTGAAGGGAGCACAACAATGGCATTCTCAGGAGACAGCAAGATCAAGGACATCATGGATAACGATGCAGCGCGTGCAGTGCTTGCAGAGCTCTTTGGAGGCGAGGAGAATCTCAGCAAACCGCAAATGAAGATGGCGATGGGAATGACGCTCAACCAGATGTGCAGGTTCCCTCAAGCTGGGGTTTCTGATGAGGCGCTGGCTGATGCGGTGGCTAAGCTCGAGAAAATCGAGTAGACAGAGCTGCCCAAACGACTTCTTCGCAATAGAAAAATAACTGCAGCCCCCGGAACTGAACGTGATCTAGATTCCGGGGGCAAGCTGTCGAAAGGAGCTTAATCTTTCATGTTGCGTCCCACCAAACCGCCAATTCTTTGGAAATTAGTCACTGCTACGTAAACGCATCGGTGGTGTTTGACCGTGTCGAGCAATTCGACGGGATGGCAGCTTCCGCATGCATCCACACGACCGCAGCCCTGATCCAGGGATAACAACCCGCGCACACAGAAGCGCCGCCGGAAATCCCCCCGGCGGCGCACATCGTCATACCCGTTCTATTGCTGCGCTTCGTAGATGCTGCGGAAGTTGCCTCGCATCTCCAGGGCGAAATGGAGCTTGTGGCCTTCCGCAATGGCCGCCGGTGCGTTCTTCGGGCAGAAGAACGTGGACTTGGTCTTCACGACGCCCGGCACAGGGCAGATCTCGTGGATCGCGCCTACATGGATGTTGGTGCCGTCGCTCTTGAGTCCCAGCTCCCCGAACATGACTCCCGGGTACCCGGGATCGCGCTGGAATGGGAAGTCCGCCGGGATTTCCTTCGTGCTGCCTACCCCGTAGGTATGGACTGGCTCGCCGAACATGCCGAAGGCCTCGAAGATCGCCTGCCCGGTCTCCACCTCGCCTTCCACGCCGTAGTGCTCCGGGAAGATCTCGAAGGGGAAACGCTCGTCCTTGTCGCCTAGGTGCCCCAGCCCGCCGGCAACTTTGGTCATGTCGATACCTGTGACTTCCATCTCGGTGGTTCCGAACTGGTAACCCTGACTGGCGATGGGCTCTTCGTTGTAAGCCTTCCAGCGCAGCTCGGCATCGTCAGAGACTGGCTTCATTATCTGATTGACCTTTTCCGGCCCCAGCCCCACCTTCAGGTCTACCAGGGCCTTCTTCGCGTCTGCTGGCTCCAGCCAGTTGATGTCCTCATGGCTCAGGGAACGGCCTTCATAAACCACGTCCGCTCCCAGGTACTTGAATTCGTGCAGGCAGTGCAGCGTGCGCTCGTACTCGTATCGATCTAGCTGCCACTCAGTGAACTCCACGCCGTCGATGATGACTTTGATATTCAAATCTGCCATTGCCGTTCTCCTTTCGTAGTTGGAGTCTTTCGAAAAGCACCCCCGAAATCAGGCAATTTGATTATGATGTGAGTCAATGTGTATCATCAATATCTTGACGTGAGACAAAATTCCCCGATATGTCTCCGCTCTAAGCGAAACCCCTGATGGCGGAGGAAGGCATGGACAAGAGAAAAGAAGCCAACGCGAGGGCCCGGGCGTCCATCGAGAACGCCTTCATGGAGCTGCTGCAGACGAAAAGCTACTCGTCCATCACCGTGACGGACATAGTGAGAAAAGCCGGCGTGGCGCGGGCCACCTACTACCGCAACTACGATTCCATCGAGGACGTCGCGGACTCCCTGCTGGCCGGCATGCGAAGCCAGATTCTGAAAGACGTCGGTATCAAGGACGACCAGATTGAGAAATCCCTGATCAGCCCCGATGTCATAGAGCCGTTCGTCCACCATTACCGTCTGAAGCGCCGGGAGATCATCTCACTCCACAACAGCGGATTCTCCCCTTCCCTGTTGCAGCTCATGGCGGATTTCGCAGCGGAGTCCATCGGGGACATGCCGGCGAATTCGATTCGCCATTACGACATCTACGCCCTCCCCGGGGCCATGTACAGCGTGCTGATCCACTGGCTCGAAGCCGGATGTCCGGAGAGCGACCGGGAAATGGCCGCATACCTCTCGCACCTCGCGGCAAACGTGCTGGCATAAACCGTCCTGCAAGCGCAGAAGCCAGCGCGAGCATGCGCGCCACACTATCGTCGCACTGCTATGCAGCAGGTGCATGATTTTAGATGGAGACCTCATCACGTACATCGCGGCATGCATGATAGGCTGTTCACAGACAGGGACCGTGGCCACGTCTCTCCACCATCAGATTGCGAGCTGCGCCAATAGGCCAGCTGCATGTCACACATAAGGAGGACTACCATGTTTGCTCCAAATGGCAACATATGCAAGGACGCTGCTCTTCTGTTGAATTTTCGCAACCTCGGTTACTTCCCGTACGTCTACACCGGCCCCAAGGACGAGCTGCTTGCCTGCCGCAAGACCGCTTGGCTCGGCACTTTCCTGAACACTAGCCCGGTTTACGACGTCTTCGGCCCCGACCTCGTGAAGCTGCTGAACAAGGTCACCGTGAACCGCGACTACGCGAAGCTCGGGGTCGACAAGTCGCGCCACGCAATCATCTGCGACGACAAGGGCCGCATACTCGCCGATGGCGTCCTCATGCGCACGGGTGAGGATCTCTATCGCAGCTACTGGCTCGCGCCTATCCTCGCCTACTACGTCGAGGTCGCGGCAAAGGAGTGGGGGATGGACGTCTCGGGCAGGTGGGTCACCGACGAGTTCTTCCTGCAGATTGACGGACCCAAGTCGCTCGAAATCATGGAGCAAGCATGCCACGAGGACCTGCACGGCCTCAGGTTCGCGCAGAACAAGGCCGTCGAGATCGCCGGCATCCCCTGCAGGATCCACCGCCTTGGCATGAGCGGCGCGCTCGCCTATGAGATGCACGGCCCCTTCGAGAAGGTCGAGGATGTCTTCGAAGCTATTGTAGAAGCCGGCGAGCCCTACGGCATTCGCAAGCTGGGCTTCAGCAACTATTGCCGCAACCATACTCAGGGTGGCTACCCCAACCAGTGGATCCACTTCTGGTATCCGATGGCCTCGAACGGCGAGGCCATGAAGGAGTACTACGCTGAGCATGGTGGCGTTCTAAGCTCCATGACGCGGTATCCGTTCTTCGGAAGCGCGGCGGACGACCCCGAGAACGCCTTCGTCACCCCGTACGACGTGGGCTGGGACTACCTCATCAACTGGGATCACGACTTCATCGGCAAGGAGGCGCTGGCGGCAATCGACAAGAACCCCCCACGCAAGCCCGTCACGCTCGAGTGGAACCTCGAGGACGTGGGCCGCGCCTATGCCGACTCCATCGCCAACCCTGACTGGCACCCGGTTGACAACATCGTCTCGACGGGCGACGGCGGCGACTCGAAGTTCGTGATAAGCAAGGTCATGAAGGACGGCAGGATGGTCGGTGTCGCGTCCGGCCGCACTAGGGACTTCTACCACAACAAGATGATCTCTCTCTGCTGGCTCGAGCGCGACCTCGCGTCCGAGGGAACCGAGGTCGAGGTCATCTGGGGCACTAACCCCGCGGCGCAGGTCACGATTCGCGCGACGGTCGCGCGGTTCCCGTACTACGACGAGGAGTACCGTAACGAGACCTTCGATGTGGAGAAAATCCCGCATTACAAGGGCTGAGCCAATTCGCTGCCTGCCTCTGCATCGCCCTCTCCGAGCATCCGCACGGGGAGGGCGCTCTGCTCTGTTATCGGCGTCACGCGCCAGGAAAGTGCCCGGATTGCCGCAGAGCCGAAAGATGCCCATTTTGCAGCATGACGTGTGGGAGCGCTGCACCTACCTCGGTCAAATAATCGATGCAAAGTCTCCGAAATTGCCCGAAAGGCACCTCGCGAGGACTATCATCGGATGGAAAGCAGTCTTCGGGCTAGCGGGGAGGGGCCATGGACATCCAGATGATGCGCGAGTTTGTGCGTCTTGCGGAGACGCTCAACTTCACGAAGACGGCCAAGGAGTTCTACATCTCTCAGTCGACGCTCAGCCGTCATCTTTTGGCCATGGAATCCGAGCTCGGTGCCACGCTCCTGCTGCGTTCGACTCACGAGGTCGAACTCACCGAGGCGGGCAAGGCTGCCTACCGCTATCTCAAAGGAATATCTGAGAGCTACGATGAGATGGGGCGGGAGGTGACCGCCGTTACCGCCGGTGCGACAGGTTCGTTCGCACTCGGTTTTCTCTACTACGGCGGCATGAGCTACATGCGCGATGGGCTTGAGAAATTTGCAAGCACTTATCCAAATGTGAGAATCCGCTTTCTCTCACAGCAGCCATACCAGATCTTCGAGTCGCTCGAGAGTGGCGAGGAGGACGTCGGACTCGTCTTTCGTTCGCAGGACATGGACGAGAAGGAATGGGAG
>JBMNUL010000127.1:0-7527 GCA_050946255.1 Coriobacteriales bacterium
GGGAAAGTATAGTACCTGCGGTGTCGAGCCACGGCTTTGAACCATACGTAGTGCTAGCTGTGTTGAACTCAGGATGGCTCGAGCTGCTTCACTGAATTCCCGCGGGGTTGCAACCGCGTGCATTGTCAGTGGCAATGATGCCGCGCAACTCAGGGTTTGGATTTCAGAATAATAAATAAATAGTAAACAATGTATTTGAAGTGTTCGTGATGTGTTTTTTTCGCTTGTAAAATGCAACCGATGGCAACTAGAGCTACAACCGATAGCAAACTTTTCAGGGTTCTTTCAGAATGCAAAAATACAGTTCTCAATAGCAATGCGAATTTTGGAAAGGAAACCAAAGTCATGGTCGGGTTTCCTCCATGTGCGATCTGAGTTTTCTTCCATGACGCGCAATGTGAATTCGAGCGAGAAGGCGGTTGAATATGAGCGAAGAGAACAAGGGGTATTCACCAGATGAGCAAGAGCCGGGTTCTCCTGATCCTGCTCCAAATGAGAATGCGGATGCTGAGGGGCAAGATCAATATCCCGGCGCGCAGCAGAATGCTGACGTCCAACAGGAAAGTCAGCAGGACGGCTCGGATACGAGCGGTCAGCAACAAGTAGAGCAATTCGACAATGGCAATGGCCAGCCTGACTATGAACTGCCTGACTATGGAAATGGGAACGGGTATTTCCAAGATCCCAATGTAAATGAATACGGCCAGGCCCCCTACGGCTCAGCGGGTCAATCAGCCTACGACCAAACCCCCTACGGCTCCGATGCCCAGCCTGCCTACGGCCAGACCTCGTACGGCTCCGATGCCCAGCCTGCCTACGGCCAGGCCTCTTACGGATCCGATGGTCAGCAATATGGGAGCCAGAACCCCTATGGTCAGCATGTTTGGAGCGACTCAGCTGGATCCCCACAACAAGCCGGCAACGGGGGCTTCATCCCGGAGATTCCCGAAGTTCAGAATTCTGGTTCTGGGGCAGCCTCAGATAACTACACCGGGAGCTTCAACCATCAGGAAGCCGGAACGGATCAGGGGTCTTCTTGGACTCCTTCCGAGGCTCAGGTTCCGCCAACTTCCTTCCCACCACCAGTAGGGAGTGAGGCCCCAATCCCGGATCCTAAGAAAAAGAAGAAACATTCCGGGATCAAGCCTTTCGTATGGGGGATCATCGGCGTTGTGGTAGTTGCCGTTGTGGTCTTCTGCTGCATGTTCTTCCTCTTCGGCGGGCAGTCCTCGTCATCTAGCTCGGGCAGCAATGTGACTATAAATACCACTTCTGAAGACGCCAGCCTTGCAGAGGCGGTCGCTTCAAAGTGCTTGCCGTCGGTCGTCAGCATCGACGTCTACACAGAGAGCGACCAGTCTCAGTTCGACCCGTTTGGAACCAGCAGCAGCACCGACACGGAGTCCAACCTCACCGAGACTGCATCTGGATCTGGCGTGATAATCTCTGAAGACGGTTACATTCTCACGAACTATCACGTCGTATCCGACGGTACTGTCTATGTTGTCCATTTCGATGACGACTCGAGTGCCGAGGCCACGTTGGTCGGAGGCGATACGTCGTCCGACCTCGCAGTGCTGAAGGTCGACAAGACCGGGCTCACCCCGATTACCGTGGGAGATTCCGATTCGGTCACGGTAGGCGAGTGGACCATGGCGCTTGGAGCGCCGTTCGGCCTCACAAAGTCCGTATCGACTGGTATCGTCTCTGCATTGTATAGAAGCGAGACTCTCACCAATTCATTCGGCACTTCGATTTACGCCAACATGATCCAAACAGATGCCGCCATCAACCCCGGCAACTCTGGTGGTGCGCTCGTGGACTCCGAGGGCAATCTGATCGGAATTGTCACGATGCTCGCTTCATATTCCGGTGACTACTCGGGCGTCGGGTTCGCCATCCCCAGCAACTATGCGATGGACATCGCGAACCAGCTCATCGAGAACGGATATGCAACTCATCCTTACCTGGGTGTGAAGCTGGGAACCGTTGACGCGGCGACGAAGGACTACTACAACACCACCGCAGATTCCGGTGCATATGTGGGAGAGGTCGTCTCAGGGTCTCCTGCCGAGGATGCTGGGCTCCAGGTAGGTGACGTCATCGTCAGTTACAATGGTGAGACCGTCACCACTTCCTCTGAGCTGATAATCGACGTCAGGGGAAGCAATATCGGCGATCAGGTGGAGCTCGGAATCATCCGCGATGGTCAGGAGATCACCGTTACGGTGACGTTGGGTTCCGACGAGGGGACTTCTAGCAGCTAGGAGAATTAGTGCACATCGACATTGTCGCAGTCGGCAAGTTGAAGGAAAGTTTCTGGCGTGAGGCGTGTGCCGAGTATGGCAAGCGCCTCACGCGCTATGTTGGGCTGAAGGTCACAGAGGTCGATGACCGTGACCCAGCCAAGCACGGTGGTGACGCCAAGGCCAGGTTTGCGGAAGCTGCTGACATCATGAGGAACCTTCCGAAGGGGGTTCCTGGACAGGGAGGCCGGTTGGTCTGCCTGGACAGCGGCGGCACTCAGATGACGAGCGAGGAGTTCTCGAAATTCATCGAGGAATTGGAGCTTGGCGGTTGCAAGGACCTCGTGTTCGTCATCGGTGGTCCCACCGGAATCGATGATGACTTGAAGAAGAAGGCCGACGACTTAGTCTCATTTGGGAAGATCACGCTTCCCCATAATCTCGCGCGAGTCGTCCTCTTGGAGCAGATCTACCGCGCATATAGGATCATGAGGGGAGAGCCCTATCACAAATAATCGGCAGCGAGAAGACTCAGTTTGATAAGCCGTTCTTTGGCATCAGCAAGTATTTATTAAAATTTCAACCGAACGAAGCTCAACTGAAATCCACTGTGCCAATGTTGGTCTGGAAGTGGGTGAAGACCCATCCTCGACTCTGAAGCTGCGCAGTGCCTCCCGCACGTCGAACCCGCGTCCTCAAACCCGCATCCATGCACTATCCTCGAATAGTGTCGGATATTTATATTTCGCAGATCGATTTCCCCGGGTCACACCGCAGGGAATTTCAAAGGGGTTAGATGGATTCCATTATCGACAACGCCCTGCTCAACGATGAGCAGCGGGAGGCGGTGGAGACTGTAGAGGGACCGCTCCTCGTGCTTGCCGGGGCAGGTTCCGGAAAGACCAGGGTCCTCACTTACAGGATTGCCCACATGGTGGCAGATCTGGGCATCTCGCCGCATTCGATTCTCGCCATCACTTTCACGAACAAGGCCGCAGCCGAGATGCGGTCGCGTATCCGAGACCTGCTCGGCCCGAGTCGCGGTATGTGGGTTCTCACATTCCACTCTCTTTGTGTGAGAATGCTCCGGGCAGATGCCGACCGTGTGGGATACGGCACCAACTTCACAATCTACGATGACGACGATTCGAAGCGTCTTGTCAAGGAGATTTGCACAGAGCTGGACATCAACACCAAGGCGTTCAGCGTGCAATCGATTCGCTCGAGAATATCCAATGCGAAAAACGAGCTGGTCACGGCAAGCGATTTTGCCGCAAGGGCAAGCGGGTCCCCAGTCGAGCAGGTCGCCTCCAAGGTCTACACTCGTCTGGAGGAGAGGCTCCGGGCGGCAAATGCCATGGACTTCGACGACCTCCTGCTCTATGGGTACAAGCTCCTCAAGGACAACCCAGACGTGCTCCGCTCCTATCAAGATCGCTTCGAGTACATCTCGGTGGACGAGTACCAGGACACCAACCATGCCCAGTACGAGATAACAAAGCTCCTCGCCAGCCTCAACAGAAACATCATGGTGGTGGGCGATGATGACCAGTCGATCTACTCGTGGCGAGGCGCCGATATCCGCAACATTCTCGAGTTCGAGAAGGACTACAAGGACGCCCACACGGTCAAGCTCGAGGAGAACTATCGCTCGACGGGCACGATTCTCGAAGCAGCCAACGCCGTCATCGCCAACAACAGGAGCAGGAAACCGAAGAGGCTTTTCACGAGGAGCGGTCCCGGCGACAAGATCGACATGTATCTCGCCACCGACGAGCGGGACGAGGGGCGCTGGATAGCATCCGAGATCGAGAAGCGGGTGGCCGCCGGTGCCGATTATTCAGACATTGCGGTCTTCTACCGCACCAATGCCCAGTCGAGAACCCTCGAGGACATGTTCCTCCGTGCGGGAGTTCCATATCAGATCGTCGGGGGCACCAGGTTCTTCGACCGTGCCGAGATCCGCGACGTGATGGCATACCTCAACCTCGTCGTGAATCCAGCTGACGATGTGTCCGCAAAGAGGATCGTCAACGTGCCGAGGCGCGGAATCGGGAAATCCACGATCGAGACCATCGAGATGAGGGCGGCGGAGGACAAAACCTCCTTCATGGATGCCCTGCAGCAATCGATTGCAGACCCCGAGCTCTCCACCCGTGCGCGAAACGGGCTCGCTCAATTCGACACGCTCATCCGCACGGCACGCTCCTACAAGGGGAGCATGCGCGATGTCGTGGAGATGATCGTGGCGCAATCGGGGCTCATCGATTACCTGAAATCCCAGGGCACTCCCGAGGCACAGAGCCGAGTCGAGAACATCCAGGAGTTCTTCGGGGTGGTCTCGGAATTCGAGGAGCAGCATGCCGAGGAGATGGAGGAAGAGGACTACGCCCCCACAATCGAGGACGGGATAACGCCAGCACCTCCCAAACCGGAACCTGCAGAGAAGATGAGCATGGCACAGATGGCAATCGCCATGCTCGATGCTCAGAACAAGGATGCTCCAAGCGATGAGGCTAACGCCTCGCAAGACTCAAATCCCGAAGATGACGATGGTACCGTCAACCACATGCTGGTTCCCCTCATGGAATGGCTCGCCCTCAGAAGCGATCTCGATTCGATGGGGGAGGGCGGCTCCCAGGTCACGCTCATGACAGTGCATTCTGCAAAGGGGCTGGAGTTTCCGATAGTGTTCCTCGCCGGCATGGAGGACGGGATCTTCCCCCATATGAACTCCCTTTACGATGACTCCGGGATAGAGGAGGAGAGAAGGCTCGCCTATGTGGCGATCACACGCGCCAAGGAACATCTCTCCATCGTCTGCGCTCAGCAGCGAAGCCTCTACGGTTCCACCCAGGTCAACCCGAGGTCGAGGTTCGTGCAGGAGATTCCAGATGAGTGCCTGCACCTAGCTGGTATCGGGAGCTCTGGCTACAGTGGCACTGGACGCGAGAAGCGCGGGAGCCGGCGCGGCATCTACGGGAGCGGGTCTCGCTACGAGCAATCTGCAAATGCCACGAACGGGAGGATCTACGGTTCCTCGCACAAGACCGAGCCCCTGCTCAAATCCGGCAAGCGCTCCTCGGGTGAGGAGAAAGTCAGATTCGAAGTCGGAGACAAAGTTGATCACAAGGTCTTTGGCAGGGGAGTTGTGCTCTCCGTCAAGGGCGACGAGCTGCAGATAAAATTCGAGAAGACCGGCGATGTGAAGAAGCTCCTTCTGGGCTTCGCGCCGATAGTCAAGGTATCGTAACGGTCTCGCCTCTGCGAGAACGGTGACGAGAGCAAGAGGACACAGGAGAACGCCATATGCCAACTCCCAACACGACGATTGTGGTAGGACACCGAAATCCCGACAACGACGCCATATGCGCCGCGGTTGCATATGCAGACCTCAAGCAGAGGCTGGACCCAGACGTCCACTATGTGCCGTGCAGGCTTGGACCCCTGCCTGACGAGACCGAGTGGATCCTAGACCGAATGGGAGTGCCTGCTCCACGTCTCATCTCCCACGTGCATTCGAGGGTCCGCGACGCCATGAGCCGCGATGTCATATCTGTGCAGGAAGATGACATCATGCTCAATGCCGGCCGCAAGATGCGCGACCACGACATCCGCGCACTGGTCGTCAACGATGCCAAGGGCAAGTACGTCGGGATAGTCACGGTGAGGAAGATCTCAGAGCTCTACATCGAGGACATAGACATGGTCGATACCTACGAGACGCAGACGAAGCTCGGCGACTTGGCGGAGGCTATTGGCGGGAGAATCGTGATCGGGGACCCGGATACGATGCTCTGCGGCCATCTCAGGGTGGCTGCTTCGGAGCCGGAGACGTTCAGGGGCATCATCTCCGAGGGAGACATAGTCGTGATGGGGGACAGGTACAGGTCCCAGAGAATCGCCATAGAGTCGCATGTTAGCTGCATGGTCCTCGCAGTTGGGGCTGAGCCAGACGAAGAGATTATCGAGCTTGCCCGTCAGAATGGGGTAGCACTTGTCTGTGCCAAGCAGGACACCTACACGGTTACCAGGCTCGCCACCCTGGCCCAGCCGATTCGCAACTATGTCGAAACCGACCCGCTCGTGCTCGACCCGGATGCCATCCTCAGGGAGGTAATCCCGGACATCCTCCACTCGCACCAGCGTGAGGGAGTTGTGGTAGACGAGGATGGCAAGTGCATTGGGATCATCACGCGCACGGACATCGCCGTGTTGCCACGCAGGAAGGTAATCCTCGTGGACCACAATGAGAAGGCGCAGTCGGTTCCGGGAATCGACGACGCTGAGATCCTCGAGATAGTGGACCACCACAGGGTGGGAGACATTCAAACCGCCACCCCCATAAAGTTCATCTCGCTTCCCTGGGGATCTTCGAGCACTATTGTCGCCGACCAGTACCGTGAGAACGGTGTGGAGGTTCCTAGGGAAATGGCAGGGGTAATGCTCTCTGCCGTCCTCACCGACACCGTTCTGCTCAAGTCTCCCACAACCACCGATTTCGACCGCGATGTTGCCAAGTGGCTCGGGAGCATCCTGGATGTCGACCCGATCGAGTTCGGCATCGAGCTCTTCCACAGGCGGGGCAGCGAGAAGGACCTCTCGATCGACACGATGGTCACGAGCGACTCCAAGGAATTCGAGATCGGCGACAAGCGGATTCTCATCGCCCAGCACGAGACTGCCGATTTCGAAGAGGTGATGAAACGTTCTGGGGAAATCCAGGACTTCATAGAGAAGCTGCAGGTCAACTCCAATTACGACCTTGTGCTCTTCATGCTCACCGACATCATCAACCCGGGATCGCAGTTCTTCTGCGCTGGAAATGCCAGGATCGTGGAGAGGGCGTTCGGAATCGACCTCGGCAAGGGGAGTGTGTGGCTGGACGGGATACTCTCCCGCAAGAAGCAGGTCGTAACGAGGTTGTTGCGCCAGGGGTAGGAGGCCGGCGTAGTGGCCGATGCGCTAGGGGTAGGAGGCCGGCGCAGTGGCCAATGTGCCAAGCGCGGCGAGGCTCGGCACAAGTGACTGTTCAACAAGCGCGGCGAATCTCGGAGTAGTGGTCGGTGCGCCAAGTGCGGTGAGGCTGCAAGGTCCTAGGGCAGCGTATCGGGACCAGCAGATGCCCTTGCGGGAAGGTCACCGCTCTCGGGGTTTTTCTTAAATTTTACGTTCCAAGACTTCATGCGCTCGTAGAATTCATTTAAAGGCTTGACGCCTCGGTTCAGGTTGGGCCGAGGCCTAGCCGAATGGGCTTGTTCACCTGAGGATGGGTCAGGTC
>JBMNUL010000128.1:0-7425 GCA_050946255.1 Coriobacteriales bacterium
TCTGGATCCGGCGGCAGCATGAACGCTCAGAGCAGCACTTCGAACTCCAACGTCTCCGCTGCGACCAGTGTCGATGATGGCAGCGGGCAGACTGCCATCCCACTCCAAATAGCGGGAGTCGAAGATGGAGGCGGCACCAGTGGTGCTCAAGAAACCTCAGTGGTGAAAACCGAGGATCCTCAATCCAGCAATTACACCGTGCAGCTTCTGACCTTGGGAATAGTGGGCCTTCTGGCTTTGGGGATTGTCGCCCAAACGTTGATGTTCAGGAGGCATCTATTGCGATGTTGACGAGTCTGCACAAGCTCGGCGCATTCGGTTTGCGCATCTTGTGCCAACCATGTTTTGCATTTTTCAATTCGACCCTATCGCATCTGTTGGATGAGGCCCAACTCTTGGAAGTGGCAACTCGAAAGGAAGTCCGGTAAATGCTGAGTACAATCTTGAGGACAATTTCAAGCTCGTTGCAATCCCCGGTCATCGCCATGCTGATCGCTCTCGTCGCCGTCATCGTGGTGATAATCGGGATGCTCATTGCAGAGGTGTTCACCGAGCGCAGGAAATTCAACGTCTCCTTGCCAAAGCTTGTAGACGAGCTTGAGAAGGGGGATGACCCCGTCTCCGCAATAGAAGGCAGCGGACTGCTGAGAAGGCAAAAGGATGCGCTGCTGGAGTTGCTCAAGCACCCGGACATCGACAATGATTCCAGAGAATCCATGGCGGTGAACCTTGTTTTCAACGAGCAGGCTCATTTCGACAACAGGGTGAAGGTCACGGATTTCCTCGCAAAGATCGCTCCAATGTTGGGATTGATGGGAACGTTGATCCCCCTCGGGCCAGGGCTCATCGGAATCGGGTCCGGCGATACCACGACCCTTTCAGAGAGTCTCCTCACCGCATTTGACACGACTGTCCTAGGGCTCATCGTCGCAGCACTGGCGATATTGGTCTCCACGATTCGAAAGACATGGTATGCCCGGTATATGTCTGCATTTGAATCGGCGGCGGAATGTGTTCTCGACCTCGCGAAGGACAACCGCAGATTCGATTTCCACCACGGGGATGCGGTCGGTTCTGATGCGACGTGCGCTCCCAATTCCGCCAACTCAATCGAAAATGAGCCCGAGGGAGGTGTGACGAGATGATCAGGAGGAGCAGGAGGTCTCTCAACAGGGGAAATCCCCAGAACGAGGAGGATGTCAACCCCAACTCCTATGTGACGAATCTCGCAGACTGCATGTTGGTCCTGGCAGTTGGGCTTCTCGTCGCCCTGGTATCAAACTACGGTCTCGACCTTACCTCGCAGACACAGCAGCAAGAACAGGTCACTGGCATCGAGGTCAACATGGACGAGGACCAGGACGGGCAGATCGACGATAGTTACGAGCAGGCCGGAACAGTCTATTACGACGAGACCACCGGCAAGTACTACATGGTTCAAAACTGATTTGCCGATTGATGCTTTGAAGTCAGGCACGCTGGAAGCCCGATTGGGCTGATTGCCCCTTTAGTGAGAGGTGGAAAATGAAAAAGAAGATTTCAATTATGGTCTTGACCTTGGTTCTTTCCGCATTCATGGCGTTTGCAGTTTGCGGATGCTCCAGTTCTGGAACCGATGCAACGTCCGAGATCTCCAACGGAACTGTCGCGGATGGTTCCTATACCATCGAGGTCGCTTTGAACGGAGGGAGCGGCAAGGCCACCATCGACTCGCCAACTTCTCTGGAGGTGTCAGATGGGACCATGACCGCGACAATCACCTGGAGCAGTCCAAACTACGACAAGATGGTCGTCGACGGAGTCGAGTACGATCCGGTCAATGAGGATCCTTCCTCCAATTCCGAATTTCAGATCCCGGTTTCCAAGCTGGATACCGCCTTGAATGTTCAGGCCGAGACCACGGCGATGTCCGAACCCCATATGATCGACTACACTCTCACCTTCGATTCCACAACGTTGAAATATGCATAAGAGCTTGACTTCAATCCTGAACTACGGCGAGGTTCCTGGTTTTGCGCCGATTCGGGGCAATGAGTTTTTCTTTTCGGCTTGGGCACAGTTCCTCGTCGGTGGCACGGGGCTTATCGCTTCGGAGAGGTTCCCGGTCTCGTCTTGGATTCATTGCAATAAGAACAGGGGAAACACATGAGCACGAGATTTCGCTCGAGAATCAAACCGGTTGCTGAAGATGACCGTCAAATGCAAATAGAGCAAGGCAGGGAGATTGCAACTGCGGTTCCTGGAAAGACCCGCAAGGCAGTTGCAGTGCTGGCCGCAGCCTTGCTGGCAGCGATGCTCGCACTCTTCCTCTCTGGTTGCTCAGGGTCTTCAGAGACTGATTTCCACAATGCGGACCTTGGCAATGGGTGGGAACCCACAGACAGCATGGAGCTCGAATATGCGCAGAACTTCACCGTCGATTACTTCGAGGGCGGCTACAAGCTCTTCTGCTTGTCAGACGGCTCGCGTTTCCTCACGATCCCGGAGGGCGCAGAAGTGCCGGATGGCCTTGCCGATGACATCGTGACCCTGCAGCAGCCTCTGGAAAACATCTACCTTTGCGCGTCCGACTCTATGTGCCTGTTCGACGCTCTGGATTCCGTGGATGCCGTGACAGTGCTGGGAACAAAGGCCGAAGACGTTCATGTGGACAGTTTCTCCCAGGCTCTCGAGGATGGCTCGATCGTTTACGGGGGCAAGTACAACGAGCCCGATTACGAGCTGATCCTCTCCAAGGGATGCCCTTTGGCTATCGAGAGCAGGATGATCACCCACAGCCCTGACGTCAAGGAAAAGCTCGAGGAGACCGGTCTTGCTGTGATCACCGAGCAGTCTAGCGGCGAGACTAATCCACTAGGACGCACCGAGTGGGTGAAGTTCTACGGAGCCCTGTTAGATAAAGAGGAGCTTGCCGAGAAAGCATTCGAAGAGCAGGTGGAGCTCGTGGACAAGGTCTCTTCGGAGAAGGAGACTGGCAAGACCGTCGCATTTTTCTACATAAACTCCAACGGGCAGGCCGTCGTGAGAAAGCCCGGCGACTACGTTACCAAGATGATAGACATGGCCGGAGGGGAGTACGTCTTCAACGATCTCGATGCATCTGAAACCGGGATGTCGACTGTGAAGATGGAGATGGAGACCTTCTACTCCACTGCGAAGGATGCCGACATCATCATCTACAACTCCACAATCGCCGGGGGTGTCAACTCCATCGACGAGCTGGTGGAGAAAAACGAGCTTCTCGCCAAGTGCAAGGCCGTGCAGAACGGGGATGTGTGGTGCACTGACCAGGACATGTACCAGGAAATGATGAGCACCGGAGAAATCGTTTCCGAGATGCACGAGATCTTCACGGGCTCGGACGGCAGTGGTCTCGATTACTTCTACAAGCTGGAGTGATCTCTTGCGAATGGGAAGACGTCTTGGATGGATGCCAAGGATGTTTCATTGGATCGGCGAGTTGAAGCGAGGTTTCCAATTTCGAAATGACTGTAGACGTGAATACACAGAGCAGCGCAGACCTGAGGCGGGGACGAATCGCCACTGTGTTCGTGGTGCTCGCGATCCTGGTGGTCGTGCTTTGCGTGGTCAACCTTGTCGTCGGCACCACTCAGGTATCTCTTGAACAGATCTGGAGCATTCTGACGGGAGCGGATACCGAGAGCGCGCAGTACGACATTATCTGGAGTGTGAGAATGCCTCGCACGATTGCCTGTCTGGTGCTCGGAGGGGCGCTGGCTCTGGCTGGTTTTCTCCTCCAGACGTTCTTCAACAACCCCATTGCCGGTCCCTACATTCTGGGAATCTCATCTGGAGCGAAGCTGATTGTGGCAATGGTCATGATCTTCGCGGCAGGTGCTGCCTGGGCAAGCAACTCATGGGTCCTGATCATCGCGGCGTTCCTGGGAGCCATGCTCTCGATGGGACTGGTCCTGATAATGTCCTCCAAGACCAGCTCGCCCGCTATGCTCATAGTCATTGGCGTTATGATCGGCTACATCTGCTCTGCGGTCACCGAGTTCGCAATTACCTTCGCAGACGACCAGAGCATCGTGAACTTGCACAACTGGTCGGTCGGGAGCTTCTCCGGTGTCAGCTGGACCAACATCGTCGTGATGACTATCGTGGTCGTCGTTACTTCCATCGCTGTGTTCATGATGTCCAAGCCGATAGGCGCATTCCAGATGGGGGAGGCCTATGCCCAGAGCATGGGCGTCAACATCAAGGTGTTCAAGGTTGCCCTGATACTCCTATCCAGTTTACTGGCGGCGACTGTCACGGCTTTTGCCGGGCCGATCTCGTTTGTCGGGATTGCCGTGCCTCACGTGGTCAAGGGGATGTTGAAGACATCCAGGCCGCTCGTGGTGACGCCCGCTTGCTTTCTAGGAGGCTCTATCTTCTGCTTGGGGTGCGATCTCATCGCTAGGATGCTTTTCGCCCCGGTGGAGCTTTCCATAAGTGCTGTCACCGCGGTGTTTGGTGCCCCGATTGTGATCAGCGTGATGCTGAGGAGGAAGAAATGAGCGAGGTCGGCACCATATTCAAGGACGCCAGCTACGACGGCAACGAGGTCTACCTCAAAGCCGAATCCCTTTCAGTCGGCTACGATGGCAAGGCCCTGATTCATGACATCGACATCCGTGTCAGGAGGGGAGAGATCCTCACGCTGATCGGTCCGAACGGAGCTGGCAAGTCCACGATCATCAAGACTCTCACCAAGAACCTCAAGGGCATTGCCGGCACCGTCTACATTGGTGACAACGTTCTCGACGATACCAGCGCAAGGGACCTGTCGCTGGAAATGGCCGTGGTCCTCACTGAGAGGCTCCGCACCGAGCTCATGACGTGCCAGGAGGTCGTCGAGACCGGGCGTTATCCCTATACGGGGAGGCTGGGCATCCTCTCCGAGGAGGACAAGGTCAAGGTAAGGGATGCTCTCGAGCTCGTGGATATGTGGGAAATGCGTAACCGCGATTTCATGCACATCAGCGATGGTCAGAGGCAGAGGCTCCTCCTGGCAAGGGCAATCTGCCAGGAACCGAACATCATCGTTCTGGACGAGCCCACGTCGTTTCTCGACATCAGATACCAGATCGAGCTGTTATCGGTGCTGCGCAGGATGGTCAAAGAGAAGAACATCGCAGTTGTGATGTCATTGCACGAGCTCGACATGGCGCAGAAGATCTCCGACAAGATAATGTGTGTCCACGGCAGCACGATTTACAAGTACGGAACTCCGGAGGAGATATTTACGAGCGACTTGGTTGCCGACCTGTATTCACTCGAGAACGGGAAATACGACCCGCTGTTCGGGAGCGTGGAGATGGCAAAGCCCAAGGGAAAGCCGCACACATTCGTCGTTGCCGGTGGGTCCACTGGAGCTGAGACGTTTCGCTCGCTTCAGAAGGAAAACATCCCGTTCATAGCGGGAATCCTCCACGAGAACGACGTTGACTATGCTCTGGCCAAGGATCTGGCATCTGGAGTGGTTTCAGAAAGACCATTCGAGAAGATCTCGGACGAGACTTACTCCAAGGCCCTAGAGGAATTGCGGAAGTGCGACAGGGTGATATGCTGCGTGAGCCAATTCGGAACCGGCAATGCCAGGAACCTCGACCTCATTCACGATGCCGAGTCTATGGGATTAGAGATAATTCGGGCTGACGCTCGCCACAAGGGGATGAGGTGACATGGCATTCGAGCACTACTCCTTCGAGGGCACTAAGAGGTTGAGGTGCGGATACACCACGGGAAGCTGCGCTGCTCTGGCGGCCCAGGCCGCAACCCGGATGCTGCTGGGACAGCAGGAGGTTCATTGGGCAAGAATAGTCACTCCCAAGGGAATTCCCGTAAAGGTCAGCGTCTTGGAACAGGAATTCGATTCCGAATCTGCACATTGTGCCGTGCGCAAGGATGCTGGAGATGACTTCGATGTCACAGACGGAATGCTGATCTTCGCAACTGCCGGGAGAATCGATTCTGGAATCTCGATTGACGGAGGGGAAGGAATAGGAAGGGTAACGCTGCCGGGACTGGACCAGCCCGTCGGAGAGGCCGCGATAAACCATGTGCCGCGCGAGATGATCGAGCATGAGGTGGAATCCGTTTGCAGAGATTTCGGCTATGACGGTGGAATCTCCATCGTGGTGTCCGCACCCGAGGGGATGGAGATCTCGAAGAAGACCTTCAATTCCAGAATCGGGATCAAAGGTGGAATCTCCGTGCTGGGGACAACCGGGATTGTGGAGCCGCAGAGCCTGAAGGCCCTCCTCGATTGCATAGAGGTGGAGGTCAAGGCGAGGGCCACGCAGTCCAAGAGGCTCGTGATCACCCCTGGAAGCTACGGTGAGGCGTTTCTCCGCGAGTTCAAGTTGCCAGAAGATGTTCCAGAGGTGAAGTGCTCCAACTTCATAGGGGACACTTTGGATTTCTGCTCGGTCTATGGAGTAGAGCAGGTCCTCCTCGTGAGTCACATCGGAAAACTCTCCAAGGTGGCTGGCGGGATTATGAACACCCACTCCCGTGTTGCCGACTGCAGGACCGAGATCTTCTGCGCCCATGCCGCATGCGCCGGTGCCGATACCGAGACTTGCAAAGCGCTGATGGAAGCGGCGACAACCGATGCCTGCATCGAGATACTCGACGGGGTTGGGTTGAGAGACGAGGTTCTCGCCAGAATATGCGGCTGCGTCCAGGACAAGCTCGACCACCGTGCCGGTGGCGCATTCGAAGTTGGCGCCGTCTCGTTTTCCAACAAATACGGCTATCTGTTCGCCACGGAGGTGGGTGACAAGCTTGTAAGGGAATGGCGGTCGGTGTGACATGCGCTAGAGTCGCAGAGCTCGATTTGGGATATTTGGCTTGATGTGAAGGATTTGAGATATTTGAGTTGATCTGCGCGGATATTCGATGCCGCGGCATCGGAGCAGAGAATCAGGAGAGTTTAGATGATACATTTCGTTGGAGCCGGTAGCGGTGCAGTTGACCTGATAACGTTGCGTGGGAAGAAGTTGCTCGAGGAAGCGGACGTCATCGTGTACGCCGGGAGCTTGGTTAATCCCCAACTCCTGGAGTTCGCTAAGGAAGGCTGCCAGATCTACGACAGCGCGCACATGACCCTCGAGGAAGTGCTCTACGTCATGGTTTCCGCCGTAGAGCAGGGAGAGGACGTCGTCAGGCTTCACACCGGCGACCCATGTCTCTACGGGGCAATCAGAGAGCAGATGGATGTTCTCGACGAGAAGGGAATCGAGTACGACTACACGCCCGGGGTTTCCAGCTTCTGCGGGGCTGCCTCAGCGCTCAAGGCGGAGTACACGCTTCCCAATGTCTCGCAGACTGTGATAATCACACGCATGGAGGGGCGCACCATGGTGCCAAAGCGCGAGAAGATGAGCTCTCTTGCCTCACATGGTTCGACCATGG
>JBMNUL010000129.1:0-7247 GCA_050946255.1 Coriobacteriales bacterium
TAATAGCCGTAATGGCATCGACGTTTGTGGTCATCTACCTTCTCGCAAACAAGATCACGCCTTCGTATCGTTCTAAGCTTGGATCGCTTTCCATATTGACCTTCGTGGGAATCATTTGCTCGATTGTCGGGAACCTGCTGGGGTCCTTGCCAACGGCAGTCACCCTGATATGCTGGGCTCTCACAGGAGTCGGCACCGCGGCAATGGGAACTCTTTGGATCATCTACCTGTCCTCCTCGCACTCATACACCGTGGCCATATCCGTAGGTGTTGGAATGGCAATCGGAACGGTTCTCTTCTTCGCCATCAACATGCAGACCGGGCACGAGATATTGATACTGGTGGAATACGGGCTGCTAGCTGCGTTCTCCCTGGCCTCTAATCTCTTCCTGGCAAAGAACCTGGGCACCGAGCAATGGGGAGAGGCAAAAGAGGAGAAGCCAACGAAATCCTCGATAGGGGAAATTGCCTCTCAGCTCTCGATTTGCATGCAGGGGATGACGTTCGGCTTCGCCACGTTTTTCATTTGCAACATGGGAAACGAGATGACAGTGATCATCTTCTCCCTCGGCATCGCGGGACCATTGATTCTCGTGATTTGGGCGATTACCAAGCCAGAGGGGATGTTGGAGAATTCCAATGTCCTCCAAAGATGGACTGTCCCGATTCTCGTCGCATGCCTGGCAAGCACGATAGTGATTCCAAAGGAGTACCTGCCGATCCCCTCTACGGCCATCACAATCACACTGTCCTTGAGCATGTGCTTCTTCTGGGTGATATCCGCCTCTATGGCATTCGAGTTCCACCGTCATCCGATTCGCTGGTTCACCAGCCATCAGGCGATAGACTGGTACGGATACGCTGCCGGCATATTCATCGCCTTCTCATGCTCTTCCAGCCAGCTGGCCATCACAATCGCCACTCTGACCATCCTCGTGCTCCTAACCATCGCCTTTGCCGGAGTGAGCGACGACAAAGCCAATCCGGATACCCTTCTCGCAGACCTAGCCGTTGGCGAGCAGGTAGATGTGGACCAATCTTCCATCGCGAAAAAAGGCTTTCAGGAATGCTGTGAGGAACTTGCCGAGAAATACGGGCTAACCAAACGCGAAACCGACGTGTTCCTGCTTCTCGCCAGGGGTCGCAATGCGAAGGCAATCCAGAAAAAGCTGGTGATCAGCTCCTCGACCGCAAAGACCCACATCTACTCCATCTACCGCAAGCTGGGAGTGCGCACTCAACAAGACCTCATCGACCTCGTAGAAGAGGCGACGGGAGACATTTCCTAGTCTCCGCGGCTGTATCCTTGGCTGGTAGAGCGACTGTCGGCACTTTCCTCTCGATCCGGGTCCAGATCTTCTCCAGTTGCGCTCCCATCACCTGTCAGCAGTGCGGCATCCCTCCTCTCTCTCCATTCGCTCCACGCTTTTTCAACCGCCTCTTCGGATATGGGTTCACCGCAGCGGAAGCAGGTGCCGAAATCAATCGGCACCCGACTTCCGCATTTGGTGCAAGTCGCATACTTGGGCCTGCATTTCTCGCAGGTTAGCTTGCATACGAGACACATATCCTTCTACCAATCCTCAAGGGATGAGCAGGCTCATCATCGAGCCCCTCTCTTCCATCTTCTTGTAGAGCTCGTCTATTGGGCCCACGGTGATCGCATCCGTGAGGCAGTGCAGCTCGCATGCCGCCTTCTCGCCGCGCAGCCTGCGGTCCACGCATGTGTCGCATAGCGCCGTCACCTGCGGGTAGTAGTTCCAGATGAACTTGTCCGCTTCCTTGTCGACCACAAAGGGACCAACCTCCCCGACCTTGATTCCCCACTGGTCAAGTGGGAGGTCGTGCTCGTTTCTGCACGATATCTCGCAGCTATGGCATCCGCTGCAATATTCCTGGTCTATCAGCAGGCCGTTAACCATCTATCTCGCCTCCCGCTATATCCTCATAGGCAGCATCGCCCAACGGAACAGCCTTCGGAGCATCCGGTGCTCCCCACACGTCCTCGTACACGTACTCGCGGACATTCGGCTCCTCGTTATCGGAAACGCGATTTTCCTCGGTCAGCTTTTCGAGGTTGCACATCAGGCTCTTGAGAGGTGCGCCGAAGCCCATGTGGCTGTTATCTCCATGCGGGCACATCGTGTTCACATTCGACTTCCAAACTCCGAACAGATGAGGCTCCTCTGGGTCCTCTTCTGGGAACCACCAGCCGTGATAGGCGTTCAGCCTCCCCTCTTTGACAATCGGGGTTATGTTGACCTTGTAATCTGCCTCGCCGTAGCAATTGGAGATGTGGACCCAGTCGCCTTCCCGGATTCCCTTGCGCTCTGCATCGGCGGGATTCATCTCGATGATCGGGTCGTCGTCGATCTGGCGCAGCGACTTTATCATTCGCTGCTCGGAGTGGAACGATGTGTACTTCCTAGACCCGGTGGAGAGGATGAACTCGTACTCTGGGGTGTTTATCGGGCTCATCTTGGGCTCTATATAATGGGGCAGCGGGTCCTCGCCCAGGTACTTGTATGCCACGCTATAGAGCTCGACCATTCCAGTTGGGGTGCTGAACCCGGGCTCTCCATCGGCGCGGAGCATCCCCTTCTCATACTTGCGGTACTCGGGATGTACCTGGGCAGTTCCAATCTCCCGCAGCTCATAGAAATCCTTTGCTCCGCTGGCAGCACCCATTCCAGAAAATTGCCCATGCACCATCACGTCTACCGGAGCCGGATACTGCTCCGGATAGAGGCGCTTGAGCAGCTCGTAGCAGATTTCGGCATCGCTCTTGGTCTCTCCAACGGTAATGGCCTTGTTTATCGCAGAGATGTTCATCGGGTTCGCGCCATAGTGCGTGAACACGACTCCGTCTGCCTCAGCGAAGGTCGCGACGGGAAGGAACACGTCAGCAAGCGCCATGATCGTCGGATTCATGAACAGGTCCGTCGCAAAGATGAAGTCCATCTTGAGAAGCGCCTGGCGCCAGCGTTTCGGCTGGGCCGAGCAGGTGGGAGACAGAAAGTTGGAGCTCTGGATCCAGGCGAAGCGGATCGGATAGGGCTTGTCGGTCTCCAGCGTCTCGAGGAAGAGGTCTGGTTGAACCGCGTTGACAACGGTGTTGAACGCTGGGAAGCGGTCGCTTCCGATCTTGCGGGCGCGAACTTCTGGATCGACTATCGTGGGAAGATTGCTCTCGTCGGCGCCGCCAAGTCCGAGCACTGGACCCAGCAGGGTGCCTCCTGGGATATCGAGGTTTCCAGTTATTGCCTCGATGCAGAGCAGGGTCTGGCCACATTGCATCCCGTTGTCGCTCTCGTCAACCGCAAGCCCCCAAGTCAGAGATGAAGGCTTTTGTGAGACTGCACGCGCCGTCTTGCGAATCAGTTCGGCAGGGACCTCGCAGATCTCCGCAACCTTCTCCGGCGGGTACTCCTTGACTCTCTCTGCGAATTTGTCGAAACCGTATGTCCACTTCTCGACGAACTCGTGGTCGTAGAGATCCTCCTCGACTATCACGTTCGCAATTCCAAGTGCGAGAGCGGCATCGGTTCCAGGACGCAACCTCAGGACGATATCTGCCCTCGTGGCGAGCCATGTCATGCGAGGATCGACCACGATGAGCTTCGTGCCGAGGCGCTTCAGCTCCATCAGCGAATTTCCCCAGAGACCATCGGGGTTGGTCTTCAGCGGATCCTTGCCCCAAATGAGGATGTACTTGGGAATCTCATACTCCGGGTCGTCGTAACGGCCCTCCAGCCCAGCTGCGTAGTCCATCTCGGGAATCCCAGATCCCACGACGAAGTTGACCGCGGCATTCCTCGGCCCATAGCAGGAATATCCGGAGAACGCATAGCAGGCGTGCGGGGTTCTGAGAACATTGTTCGCACCGGTCGCAGAATTGATTGCAGCCTGGCGTCCGGTGCCCACGAACAGGCAAGATCCCTCGTATCCGTAATTTGCGATGTTCTTCCTCAACGCATCGCAGATTATATCGAGGGCCTCGTCCCAGGTGGTGCGTACCCACTTGTCCTTACCTCGGTCGGCCTTGTCGCGCTTCATCGGGTAGATGATGCGATCTGGATGATAGATGTACTCCTTGAGTGTGAGGCATCGGACGCAGAGACGTCCCTTCGTCACCGGCTGTTCTGGATCTCCCTCGACCTTGACGAGCTTCCCGTCCTTCACGAAAAGCCTGAGACCGCACCCAACCGGATGGCATCCTGGGGGAGACCAAGCACACGTCCTGATTACCTCGGTGCCATCGTCTAGCACCTTTTTCCACTCGGAATCCATTTCGTCTCCTTTCTCCTTTCCCTGACGCAGAAAAAGCAAGTTCCTTAAAACGCGTGCGCATTGTGCGCCAAACATGGCACGCGGCAGGCTGTATATTTCAACTGGCCTCCCGGCATTCCCACCGGCAGACCTTTGTCTGAACTCAACTGGTTCCCTGGCATTCCCTTCTGCAGGCCCTCGCTAGTCCGAAAGGGGCACTCCCACCGCCTCGGCATCCGCGAGCTCGCTGTCGAGCCCCAAGGATTTGAGAGTCGACTTCCTGGGAAGCCCGGTCTCCATGTCCCATCCGAACAGTTCGAAGAACTGCTTCTGGCCCTCGACCACGTCTTGCCTTGGCCAAGCGCCGCCGTTCTCGGCGAAGTTCATCTCTCGGAGCTCGTCTTTGTGATGTCCGCTCCTGTATGCGATCAGACGCTCCAGCGCCAAGATGCGGTCGGCGAACTCGAACCTCAGCTCGTCTTCGGTGATGTCGCTTCCGGTCACATCGTTTATGAACGAAGGTGCGAAGAGCTCGCCCGTTCCATCTTCCGTATAACTGCTGACGAGAATTGGGAATGCGAAGCTGCAAAGCGATGTGGTATCGAGGATGACGTTCTGCTCGAGGCACCACCTGCCGCCCTCGGGAGCGTACTTGAGGTCGTCTGGGCGAAGGCCGATGTTCCTGTCGCCGAGGAACTTCTCGCTGGCATTTCCTAGGATTCTCGCCCGCCTGTCCATGTCGCCGTAGAGGAGGTCGATATCGAGATTGAGCGGGTAATAGAGGTTACCAGTGAGATCGGTGCTGCGTTTCATTCCCATGGCATTGGTCCACTGCCCAAAAAGCGCTCCCTTGAACATCATCCCGGGGCCTGCCTGGAAATCCATATGCCCCATGTCCTTGACGATTATCGAGTTGTAGATGGCAATGGCCTTGTCGCCGAGGACCTCGCAAACCCTGTACCAGCCATCTGCCAGATCGTTTCCAAAGCCTGGTTCGCGGTTCACTATCTTGTCGATGAGCTGCGTGAAGAACTCGATGCTTCCGAAATCCTCCATGTGCAGCCCGGTGTACTCGTTTGTGAGGAGCCCCGCATCGACCAGCGCGGTGAACACGCTGTGGTCGGTAAACGACCAGGCATTGAGCCCGGCACGTTGAACGAGCTCGGTGGCTTGCCATGCATACTTGCTCCCCTTGTTGAGCCCGTAATGGTCTCCCGATACAGTGCTGTAGACATCCTCCTCCTCGCAGTGGCTTGCACCGCTGCCGCTGCCGTCCACATACCTGTGAGTCATCACGCAAGCTAGCTGGCAGTTGAGGCAGGCAGACCAGCCAAGCTCGATCTCCCCAGCCTCTTCCTTCAGTAGGAAATCCTGCTTTGGGGTTCCAAAATGGTAGCTCGACCACATGTTCATCCCGCGGCTGGAATTCTGATATCCATCGTCATATGGAGGTCGTACCGAAAGTTCCTTGGCGCGTTTCACATCGTCGATAAGTGCCTTTGGGTTTGACACGGTGATGTCCCGTGTTCCCTTCGCGACAATCGCCTTGAGCTTCTTGGATCCCCATACCGCGCCAAAACCGCCATTTCCAAAGACATGGCAGTCGTCAGTGGCGACAATTGCATCGCGGCAGAGGTTTTCTCCTGCCGGACCAATCGTCATGACGCAGGCCCGGTCGCCGAATCTGTGCCATAGCTCGGACTTCGCGGCATAGGTGTCAAGTCCCCAGAGAGTTCCCAGCTCCGCCTGGCGGATCTCGATCTCTCCGTCGTGCACATACAGAAAGCACGGTGACGCAGAAGCGCCCTTCACGACAAGCCCGTCATAACCGCAGCGCTTGAGCTCGGCACCGAATCCGCTGCCGCACATGCTCGCCCTGAGCTGTGGGTTTGGAAGCGTCGTGCCGCGCCCGAACATGGCCATCTGGTTTGCCGCACTCGACAAGGTGCCGGCTAGAGGGCTGGTCATCATCACGAAAACGCTCTCAGGGTCGAATGGGTCGGAATCGAAATTCCCATACTCCCAGAAGACCTTTTCCGCCAACCCCCTCGAACCGAGGAAAAGCGGGGCGTATCTTTCTGTTGGGATTGAATCGATTTCGCCAGTGGAAAGGTCCACTATCGCGATAGTCCCGGCATAACCGTGATCACAGGGGATCTTCTTCATTCTGCCACCCCCTCATAGGCGAGCGCGCCCATCGGGCAGATGGCCACACATTGCGGGTCTCCCCCGCACAAGTCGCATTTGAAGGCCTTCTTGTTTCTCTCGCGAACCGAGATCCTGGACGGAGAAATGATGCAGACCTTCTCGCAAATGCCACACCCTATGCAGGCTTGCTCATCTACGACCTTCGCATGCGTCTTCGGGTCTTCGGAAATCGCTTTCTTCGGACATGCCCTCTCGCATGGTGCGGACTCGCACTGTGCGCAAAGGAAAATCGAGCTCGGTCCTCCCTGCAGGACGCGTCTCTCGACGCGAATTGCGGAGAGCCCCGGGTTCGCCACTCCAAAGTGGGACAGAGAACATACTGTCTCGCAAGCGCGGCAACCAGAGCAGATGGACTGGTCGAGAACCACGACTCTGCCGCGTTCCCACTTCCCCAACTTTCTCTTCTTCTTGATAATTGCCTGAGTCATTCCTCTTCCCTCTTCTCTTCTGCACTGAAGATGTTGGAGAGGACGGGCTTCCCCTGGCACCGTCCTCCCCAGACTGCTACTGCATCGTCGTCAGTTCTTCTCGACCCTTGCGAGAATCGAATCGATCTGCTTGGCGATGTCGGGGGCGATTGGATTGCGCTGACCCTTGGCGATGAGCTCTTTGGCGCGCTCGTTCAGGCGGACTCCCAGGTCCTTGCTGCCCTTGTTGGTCCATGTCTCGTTGTTGTCGCGGGAGATCAGACCCGGCACCCACAGCTCCGGAATCCCCTCGATCGTCTCATCCTCGGCCAGGAAGTTTCCGCCAGGCCCAAGTTCGTTGAT
>JBMNUL010000130.1:0-7243 GCA_050946255.1 Coriobacteriales bacterium
GCGCAAGAATAATAAAGCGGAATTGGAAATAGCAAAAGAGATGATTGCGCTCGCATCAACAAAAGAAGAATTAGATAAGTCACAAGAATTCTTTAACATCACTCTTGATCGGGCTAATAAATATGAAACCAATTCTTATAACAGACAACGATCACGTAGGTCATGGGGAAAAATCGTCTTTGATTTCATTTGCATTATGGATATTACTTGGTGGCTAGTTATCGAAGGCTACAGTATTATAGAAAATGGTGTTAGTGCTCAAAGAATGCTTTTCTTAGTTTACCTTGCAATTTGTTTTGTTTGGATGGATTACATAGCCTACAAGGACCTTATTCGTTATTGGGAAAAAACTGAATAATAAGATTATTATCTATATTTCATTTCTTATTTTTTCGAGAATCTATCTTGAAAAGAAAGTTTGTTACAAGGCAGTTTCTGAATCTCTAATAAAGTGAAGATGTCCTGGCATATATTATTGATGCGGACAGTTGAGATAATGATTTACATCTGCCTCAACCTTGCATGCGATATGCAGGAGTACGTTATCCGCTTATCTACTAATAAGAAAGCTAACCTAGTCAAGGAACTTGCTGGCAATCGCCTTCAAGCGGCAGAGCCATTCTGCCAGCCACTCGTACATCTCGTCCCAGCTGTCGTTGTCGAAATCGACTGCCTTCTTCACGATGATGTGGCGAGAGGTCTTGTCCTCGTCACCTTCATCCCAATGAACGTCGCCAGTGAGTCCTTCCAACATGGCATTGGCTTCGTTTTGATGGGCCAGCAAGGGGAGATACAACTCTCTTCGTGCGCAGTAGAGTTCTGCGCCGATGAAGCCATCCCTTCCCATGAGCTGTGCATTAACGCCATAACCGCTATGGCCGACTCCGAACGAGATCCACCACTCGTTGGTTGTCTGCCTGTTGGACAGGTCTCCGAATGTTCCGACGAAGTCTGGGTCTGAGGAGCAGTAGTCGTAGAAACCGTCCCAGAAGTTGCTCCTGAACCAGCCCTTATCGGTAGTCACTGAGCCCTTGCCGCGGGAGACATATTCCTTTCGGACGTCATCGAGAAGCTTGCCGTCTGGGGTTCGCCAGAATGACCAGCCGTTGCGGTTGCCGATTCCGCCATGCATGGCAACCGTCCTTTTCGCTGCTTGGGAAGGGCTGGTCAGCTCCTCACCGTTCTCCAGTCTGATGGTCCCCGTGGCAGTCACGGTCGCTTCGCTCTCGAATGCCGTGTCCCCATGGGTGAGCTGCGTTCCCGGCTTGATCCAGCCCGAAGCGACGAGCTCGGCAAAGCGTACCGCACGCGTTTTCTCGCTCTTCTTCTCAGGAAGGTATCTGGCGCGAATCTCATCGCTGACTTGCGGAATTCCCCACACGATTAGAGCTCGCTTGACGAGGCTTCTCCCGCGATTCTCGATGCTCGCTCGGTTCCATGACTCTGCATCTCGCAGTGCCGAAGAGATGGTGATGTATTCGTTGTCGAAGCCACCGATCGTGCGTGCCTTCTTCTCTTCGAAGAGCCCATCGGAGAGTTCTGAGTTGTATGCGGTAAGCGTGAGATTGCCGATGTTGTTGAGGCAGTCCTCGAAGTCTTCCTCGTAGTTCGGCCCGAGCATGCTGCGCCATTCCTCGTGCGCAAGAGCGTTCTGAGGCATGATGTGCTCGATGGTGTAGTTGCCGTTTGCGAAGTCGCGGCGGCTCTTCGGGTGGTAGCTGTTCTCGAGCTTGGCAAGCATGTAGAACGACTTCTTGAAGTGGTAGGAGTCGCGCGCTTGGAGCTCTCGGGAGAACTCGGCATCGGAGGGGAAGCGCCGACTTGTCCCGGCCTCGTTCAGCAGGAACGATTCGAACGCCTCTCGGTAGTTGCCGCCTTCGTCCTGAACCCTGTTGAGCCGGGCAATCAGCGCAGGGAAGAAGTTGCTGAGGGAGTTGCTCGCGCAGTCGCAGACATTGCGGCGGAAGATGTAGCTCTCTGATGTGCGGAGCATCGAGACGAAGTCATCCTCGGAGAAGGCTTCCGCCTCGTAATCGGCGTAGAGGGACATCAGGAGCGGGTTCAGCATCGAGGTGTCGAGACGCGCGATGTCCGCAAAAGCCTCCTTCAGGCGTGGATCCGTCTCGGTACCATTGGTAATTGCGGAGTAATACCTGGCGTAGCGTTCGAGCTCGGTGAGCAGTTCGACCATCCTATCGTCGCGAGTGTATCCGTCGTCTCTGGCGTGGCGCTTGAAGACCTGGTAGACATCGCGTCTCGCCAACGGCTCGGGCGCATAGATGACCGTGAGGTAGTTCCGAATGAAGTCATCGAAGACCGTGTCGTAGCTATCAGCGCCCAAGGTCTCTTTGATACGGCGCCAATGGTTCTTGTAGAGCTGCTCTTGCTCCTCCAGCGGAAGGTCCATCAGGACGAAGTTGCGGATGAGATCCGCCGACGAGAGGTCCTTGCCGGTCGAGTTCATCGATTCGAAGATGAGCTGCGGGTTGTCCTGCCCCTGCGTGAGGGAGATGGAGACCACCTCAAGCCTCTGGAGGCCATCCCATACTACGTTCACATCGGAGAGTCCCTCGAGCCTGTTGCGGAAGAACTCCAAGTTGGAGACGAGCCGCGATGACTCCTCGACGAGAGGAGCGTTGGGATCGAGCAGGTGATCGATCATCGAGTTCAGCGTCGGCCGGTCACCTTGCGAGAGCGTGAGCTTGTAGCGGTCATCGCCCTTATAAAACGTCATCACGATGCAGTTGCTATTGACTATCTGGTCGTAAGTGAATCGAAGCCGCCCTTCCTGGTGGTCGCGAGCATACTCAGCGAGCGCTATGAGCATGAGGACAACCGTTGTAATGCGCTGCTGGCCGTCGATGACGAGCATGGGAGCAGGCGGTGTCGGCGGAATTGTCCCTTCTTGGATCCACACGACCGATCCGGTGAAGTGGGTGTCTGCGGGATGACGACCTACCGTGAGCACGTCTTCCCATAGCTGAACGCATTGTTCCTCGTCCCAGGAATAGGGGCGCTGGTAGACCGGGACGACGAAACGATGTCCGGCGTTCGAAAGCAGATTGATGAGAGTGGTAGGTCCCGCGTTCATACGATGTTCCTTATCAAGAGCTAACGTTGCCAACACCAATGATAGCCGGGGCTCATCGACAGAAGAATCGGATCCTCTCAATACCGCATGCTCTGCAGGTAGTCTGGGCATGGTTGAAAAAGGCATCGGCAACATGATCGCCAACTCTCCGGTTGGCAACGCCGTTAGAGTGGACGATGCTCTCATCGACGCTAGCGAGGATGCAGAAGGGGAGAGTTCGAATAAAGTACAAAGCATTACGGAACGTCTCGAAGATGCGAGAGAGACCGGAAGTGTCCAGTTCATCAGGAACATCGAAGCCGTTGATCGACTCTGCAACCATCCCAGCATGCTACTAACCGACGGCGAGATCCTGTTCCTGCTCCCCGTGAAATAGTATCTTACCGAGCTGCTGAGGAGCTTTATCTCTCGTCGGCGGGAACGGCGCCGCGCTCTCTTCGAGCAAGACCTTGACCGCCTACGCTGCCGTCGATAACGCGAGCCATGCTGACAACCTGTCGGCGGGCAATAATCCTGTCTAAATCCAAACCCACTTCGGAGCGGGCTCGTCTGCAACAGCGAGGATGATATGCCCCTCCTTATCTGGATTGGAACGCTCGATAAATGCGCGAACGATCTTCTTGTCCGTGAGTTCCTTGGCCGTTGCATACAAGTCGTCCTCGGGCGTGAGCACCAAGGCCTTCCTCATGCTGACGGTGATGACGATGTTCCTGCCTTTCCTTCCCTGAATTCTCTCGTGGGTGATGCGCGTCCTGTCCGGGTCGAGCCACATGTAACTTTTTCTGGTCTTGTACTTTGTTCTGCCCAGCGGAATCTTGAGCGCCTTCATGCCGGCGAGAATCTCAGCTCTGCACCTCTGTTCAAGCGATTTGAGCTCAGAGACGCAATCCTTCCGCCCGTCATCATCGAGGTAGCCGCTTGGCAAAAAGAGCGTAATGCATTCATCGGTCGTCGGAACACCCACCTGCTCGCAGAGCGCTCTCACCTGTTCCTGGAGCGTCGCAATCTCCTCGTCCGTCCAGGTGGTGTACCGGTTCGACTCATCCGGGATGTCGCCGAGCGCCTCCCGGATGCTCTCGTCATCCATCATGGGCGGAACCACGCTTCCGCTTCCACCGAATACCGGCATCGAGGCCTGGTACCACCACTTCTCAACGTCGGCCATAGCGATTCCCTCGTCGTCGGCGAGCTCAATCCTCGTGCCATTCGGATGCGAATTCCTCCACGAGACAATAGTCTCGAAGGCCTGTCTCTTCTGCCCGCGCGTCGGAACATTCTCGAACATGACGTCGGGGTCCGCCTTTGGCCATGCCTCCTCGACATCCGCCATCTTGAGCCATAGGGCCTTCGCGCAGTCTTGAGGAATGCCACCGGGATGCGAACGCCTCCACTCAGTCACCGCGTGTCGTATGGTGTATTTCCGCCTCCTCTTCTCGGACTTTTTCCTCTTCGGCCTTGTCGTTGTGAAGGTGACCCTCTCCACTATGAACTTCGTTCGCGAAGGGGGATCAGCTTCAGCCTGGCCCCAAGCGACGTGTAGCGCGTAGCATTCCCTGCCATGTGCTTGGTAGTAGAGCTGGTCGACGCATTTCGACAGGTCGTAGCCCTGGGCTCCCGTCTTGATTTCCACCACGGCCCTCTGAGACGAGAGGTCGCAAAGTGCCAAGCAGCCTTCCTCATGGTCGATTACGAGCTCCTGCGCTAGTATCTCCGGCCCGAGAAGGTCCTTGAGGAAGTCCACGAGCGGTCCCAGCTCCGGCTTGATTGCACGGTTCGCGCGTGCAGTCGCTTCGACTATCTCGCTCTGTTTGAGTATTCTCTCGAGTTCAGAACTGAGGCCGATATTTTCTATGGAGTGTTGTATTACCTTGAGCTGGTCCATAGCATCCGGGCTTGCCCACAGGTGTTCCAGAAAGCTCCCGCCTTCCGTTCTCGTGAGATCAAGTACGTCCGCGAGCGCGCACGGTCCTATGGCATCCCTCACCGACCGGGCGGCTTTCTCGAGAACCGTGGAGGACAAGGCGATGGTGCCCTCTTCCCTCCTCTCCACCGGTATGGGCTCTGCCGTACCGGCGAACGACCCGACATACTCGAGCCTGGACTTGTTCTCTGCAAGCTCCTTTCGCGAGTCAACTTCCTTGGCATGGACCTCTGCGTCTATCAGGGGTTCGACTGTCATCCCCGAGATGTTGTTTGGGAACCTCTGGAACTTCCTCGTTGCTTCTTCAGATAGCTCTAGCGTGAACACCTGCTGCGTCTCCACGTACCTCTTTGGTACGCCCGCGTATCTCCGAAGCCCCGAGAACCTGTCCAGATATGAAGCCGGAATGACGTAGTCGTGGTTCAGCCTGAAGACATTGCCCCCGGTGACGAGCAGATGGCGTCCGTCCATTGCCTCGAACAACTTCCATTCGAGGATGCAGTCGTTCTCCGACGTGTGCGTTTCCGTGATGCCCTCGATGCCGAACGCCCTGCACAGGTTGTCCTTCGTCACTGGGAAGAACTGGTCGTTCCCCGAGTGGATCATTCGCTTGAAGTCGAGGAACCTTAGCCCCTCCATGCCTCTGAGGCCATGGTCTTCGAAGTATTGCTCGAGGAAGCGCTCGTCGAAACCGCGACCCGTTGCACCGCGGGAGCCACCGTAGGTGAGTATCGTCCTCTCGCGCATCTCAAACTCTTCGAAAAGCGAGTTCACTTCCTCCTGCGTGAGCGGCTTCTTTCCGCGCAAATCGCTGTGCTTGATTCCATTTACCGCAGTGGCAGTTGGGTTGAGGTGTCGCTGCTTCTCGAGGGGAAGGAACCGGTTGTACATCCTTCCGTCATCGGGCTTGTAGATTGAGATCGAAAGGAGGTCATGCTTCTTCGAGTTCAGTCCGTTGGTCTCGACGTCCAGCACGAGGTAGTCATGCGGGTCGACCATTCCCCTCATCTCCTGCTTGGGTTGTTCCAATCCTCTATCTGAATAATTTCTGGCAGAAATTGTACCAGCGCGTTGAAAACGCGCTGCGGCTATGGTCTCGTCGCGGAGATTGCATTGACTGGGCCTTAGGATGGAGCCGATAGTTGCGGCACTCAAATCGGGCGGGATGACGCTCGTCGGCGTCCCGGCGAGCAGCTCGAAGACCGGCGCTGTCTTGGAGCAGAAGATTGACGAGCTGTCCCGTTGGATCGACAAGCAATCTGCCACATCGAGCGCGCCTGAAGCCTAGGGGGACGTGGCGCTCCTCAGGAACGATGTCGAGCCGGTCGAGAGGAAGGTGGACCGCCATGATCGAATTTCTGACCGACAATCTATAGTTCGCCTATCTTTGCTTCTGAATGCTCACTTTCCTCGCGTATGCATCAGGAATCCTTGTTGGCGCTATTCGCACATCTCGTCGAAGTCCTTGGTGAGGCGCGGGGGCGTAGGATGCAATCGTCAATAAGGAAACGAGCCCGTGTCCCCACATCAAAGTCTGGGCATGCCCCGTCTCATCCAGATTGCATTCCGAATTCATTCTGGATAAAGAGTGGGTGCGTCTCTCTCGATCGCAGCAATCTGCTGATCAACCTCCTTATGTTGCCTTTCCGCTCCGGATGCTCTCCTCATCCGTTCGTTGTGAGAAACTTAACTAGCTAGTTCCCGAGATTCTGGAGGAGGCCGCCCATTGCAGATGCGAACGAGATGGATCTCGCATACGGCGGGTTCATGGTCTCCAAGCGGGTGCTCGCAGGCGTCCCCATCGGCTACACGTTCCGCAAGCAGATGGCGCACAGAGAGCTCAACGGCTGGATCGCCTACTCCGTCCAGGATGACGATGCCTACGTCGCCGACCCCGCCAACTTCCAGATCGTCACGGCGCCCGCGCTGCTCTCCGCCTGGCCGCACTCCCGCGCGCTGCTCGAGATCTTCGACGTACCGTACGGGACCGACCTCGGCTGGGTCTACGAGCAGGGGGTCCTCACCGGGTTCTGGGACATGAGCCACGACCGTGCCATCGGCCACGAGGAGATCCTCGCCGGCGGCGCCGTGGCGGATGAGGAGCAGAGATGAGCGCACCTTCCGAGCAACGCCGTCCGAACGAGAGGCAGGAGCCGTCACGGGGAAGGCAGGTCCTCATCGCGGTGGCGGTCGCAGCGATAGCCATCGGCCTGTGCACCGCGATCGGCGTC
>JBMNUL010000131.1:0-7136 GCA_050946255.1 Coriobacteriales bacterium
TGTGTTGGTTGTGTGTGGTTTGTGGGCTGGGGGGCGCACCCCTCCACTGATCGTTAGAATATCGGGTGCTTGGGATGCTTGGACTCGTCCACCACGAACTCCTCTGAAGGGTCGTGCTTCGGGGGAATCACCGGGATTTGCAGGAACGAGTCGTGCTCCCCACCGGTGTAGATGATGTGGTCCCCGTGGTTGTCGGTCTCCCACATGAGGGGCTCGATCCAGTGCGGGTCGCGGATGTAACGCCCGGCGATCTGGACCCTAAGGGTCTCCCCGGCATGCCAGATCCGGCTCACCGGGTTGATCTCGATGTCAACGGGCACTATCTCTCCTGGCTCGAGCTTGAGGAGTCTGCGATGCGACTGGATCGGCTGGAAGTCCGTGGACTGCTCGGGGTCGAGCTCGCGGTGCGAAACCCTCATCTTCCCCCATGCTCCGGGGTGCGGGGCGGTGCCGTTGAAGATTGTGATCGGCTGCTCCACGCCCTCGGGCGAAAGCTTCTTTACCGTGATGAAGAGGTCCATGTCGTCGTAGTCGGCCGCAGCCACCCAGAGGTGGAGCTTCGGGTACCCCGTAATCTCAGTGTCCTCCTCGAACTTGTAGTCGAAGTCGAGCTCGCCGGTCTCACCGTCGTAACGCGCCTCGGACTCGGTGCTCACGGGTGATGCTGACATGGACATGCCGGAGGCGTTGAGGTAGAGCTTCTCGTAGCGGGTCCTGGCGAGCGGGAACTCGTCCTCGGGCCTCGCTTCGCACCAGTCCTCGTCGAACTTGTCCTGCACGGCGATCCTCACCCTGGGCGTGAGCTCCCACCCGTTGTGGATGCCCTTGCAGTATCGGTCGAAGAACTTCCTCAGCTCGTCCATGTTCTTCCCGGTGTAGAAGTCCGGCCACTCGAAGTCCCTGTGGGTGCGCAGCCACTTGTCCTTGGAGCCTATGAGCCTCCACCCCATCACCGTGCCGCGCAGGTGGAAGTGGTTCCAGCCGGCGCAGACGTAGGCGGGCACCTGCACCTTCGAGAAGTCGGGGATCTTGTCCTCCCAGTACGCGTTCATGAGTGGGTACTTCTCGGCCATCGCCCCCTGGTCGTCGATCCCGTTGAGCCCGCACGCGCCGGCAGTCGCGAAGTTCGTGAACTTGACGCAGGGTATCCCGCCCTCGCAGAGGGACTCCCGGTACATGTCGGTCATGCCCTCCCATGGGGCTATGCATGCGAGGTGGTGCGGCTGCTCCGCCGCGATGTGCCACTGGCTGATGGCGAGAGCGGATGTGCCCGCCATCGTGACCTTGCCGTTGCACCAGGGCTGTTTGGCCGTCCACTCTATGAAGTCGAAGCCGTCCTCGGCGTCCTGCTTCCCGAACTGCTCGTGGTATCCCTCGGAGTATCCGATACCCCTGATGTCCACGTTTATCACTGCGTACCCGTAGTGGCACCAGTAGGCGGGGTCGGGGCCCTCGAACTTTGCCATCTCCGATACGGTCCCGGCCGGCACTCCCGGAGTGTAGGCGATGTCGTCGCCGGTGCGGAACTCGTTGCAGCGCTTGCCGTAGTTGCTCCAGGCGAGTATCGCCGGGACCTTCTCATCGGTGTCCGACGGTCTGAAGATGTCGGCGTAGAGCTTGACCCCGTCGCGCATCGGGACCGCTACGTCCTGTTCGCAGATGATCCCCGGCGCGGCCTCGTAGGTGCGCTGGTTGAAGGTATATGGCTTACAGAGCTTCTTCTCGTCCTCGGGGAGCTTCTCGAACTCCTCGATGGGGGTGGGCTTCAGCTCTTTGGCGTAGACCTTCTCGATGGTCTCGCCGTTCATCTCGGTTGGAACTGTGAATTGCTCTCTTCCGAATAGCATCTTGGCCCCTTTCGTCATTTGTAGAGAGTGCGCGTCTACTCTGGGTTCGCACCATCTGGGGTTGGATTCTCCAATACCGATATGAGGCTTGTTGATTTGCAACTTGCCATAACGGTTTGCCAAGTTTCCATAGCGGCTTGGATCACAGCCCTGTGCTTCCAGCACAACCCTGAGGTACTTTCGACGCAGCTCTTCACTGTTGTCTTTCGACAATCGTCGCTGTTAAATCCTTTCCGCTAAGTATAGTGTTTTCGAATTTTCCCTAATGCGATGGAAGAGAGCATTTTTAAATGTTACGAAACAAAAATTTGTAATAAGTAGTGTATAGTGCGTAGAGAAAGTGTTACGAGTTTTGAAATTGTATTACCATATGCATTTTTCAGTTTCCATCGAATGCAGGGTCTAGGGGAGTCTGGAATCGATTCGGCCATTCGCAAGAAGGGTTTTGCAATGACATTCTACGCAGAAGTTCACGTTAAAAGATGACGGTTCAAGCGACAATCCCATCTAGCAAAGGTGGAACTGCCTGGCGGGTGACGAAGAAGGTCCTCGGCGTTGTCGTAGTGATAGTCGGGGTTACTTTCATCTCGTTCCTGTTGTCCTATCTGTCACCAACCGATGCCGCCACGCAATACTTCTCGGAGATGGGTTATGCCCCGACTGCGAACGAGCTTGCCGCAAAGCGCGCGGAATTGGGGCTTGACCAGCCATTCATCGTCCAATACGGCAAGTGGATTCTCGGGTTGTTGCATGGCGACTTGGGGACTTCCCTGCGCAATGGCACCTCGGTGTTCGAATCCCTGATGGAAGCTCTGCCATACACCCTCGCGCTCACCGGGGCGGCTACCCTTCTGTCCCTGGTGGTCTCGATCCCGCTCGGCCTTCTCTGCGCATACCGCAAGGATGGCGCAATCGACAACATCCTCCGGGCTTTCACCTATGTGTTCTACTCGATGCCTGGATTCTTCATATCGCTCATGCTGCTCTACATCTTGGCGGTGAAGCTGCATTGGTTCAGGGTCACCGCGACTCCGGATTTCTCTGGGATGGTGATGCCAACGTTGGCGCTTTCCATTCCCTTGAGCGGCTGGTACATCAGGCAGATAAGGACAATCGCTCTAGAGCAGCTTGGCTCTGGATACACCGACGGTCTCAGGTCCAGGGGCCTTCCCGAGAGGACAATCCTCTTCAAGCACGTGCTTCGAAACTCCCTCGTCCCCATAATCGCACTCGTGGGAGTGTCGGTGGGATCTCTCCTCGGCGGTTCGGCAATCGTGGAGTCGATCTTCAGCTGGCCGGGTGTCGGCTGTTTGTCAGTAGAGGCGATCAGCGGGCGGGACTACGCGGTGGTCGAGGGCTATGCGCTCCTCATGGCAATCGTCTATCTCGTGGTGAATGCCCTGGTCGATCTCTTCAGCCGCATCGCGGACCCTCGCATCTCCAAGGAGGCGAGGTAGATGAGAGAAGTTGGGAGCTGGGGCAGCGGACGTGCCATCTGGAAGATGAGGCACACCAAAGAGGGAAGGTTCCTCTTCGTGCTGCTCATCATCGCCGTCGTGTTCCTGGCAGCATGCGCAATTGTCCCGGCAGTGCTCCCGTTCGACGCCAACTACAGCGACCTCTCGTCGGCATTCCTCGCACCGGGCGAGGAAGGGCACATCATGGGGACTGATTCCATCGGCCGCGATGTGTTCCTCAGAACCCTTGCCGGTGGAGGGGAGTCGGTCCTAGTGTCGCTCGTCATCGTGGCGATAGCTCTCGTCATCGGTGTCGCAGTGGGGCTGATATCAGGATTTTCCGGGGGAAACGTCGATGCCGTCTTCACCAAGGTGATCACGATGTTCCAGGCTTTCCCGAGTTTCGTCTTGGCAATCGCCATCGCTGCGATCTTGGGGCGCGGGACAGTCAACATGATCGTGGCAATCGTGCTCGTGTACTGGACATCGTTCGCGAGACTTTCGAGGAGTCTGGCAATGTCGCTGAAGGAATCCGACAGTGTGAGGGCCGCTAGGGTATGTGGGGCGGGCACCGGCTCGATTGTCCGGCGATACCTGCTTCCGGCTGTAGCAGGGTCTTTGCTGGTTGCAGCCGCTCTCGCCGTAGGCGACGTGATCCTCACAATGGCTGGCTTGTCCTTCCTCGGGCTCGGACCTGCGCAGCCCACCAACGAATGGGGCGCGATGGTCTCTGACGCGGTGAGCTCGTTCCAGTTTGCCCCATGGGGAATCATCTGTCCCAGCATCGCGTTGCTTCTGGCGGTGGCGATCTTCAACTTGCTCGGCGATGCCCTGAGGGATTTCATCGACGTGCGCTCACATGCTTTCGAGGCCGTACCACCTGATTCCGCAGAACCAAAGACAGGAAGATTTGCAGGCAAGAAAAAAGGAGATTCAATGAAAGGGAAGAAAAGGGGGAGGAAGGTAGTCACCTCCGTGCTCGCAGTCGTGATGACGGTGGGGCTTGCGTTCCCATTGGCAGGTTGCAACGGCACCACCACAGACACGCCCGCAAACGGAGAGGGCACGCTCACGGCTGGAAGCACGGGCTATTTCTACAACGAGACCCTCGACCCGGCCAATAACTGGGATGGTTGGGAGCTTGAGTACTACGGTGTTGCCGAGAACCTGCTCAAGCTCACGGATGATTTCGAGACAGAGCCCTGGATTGCCCAGTCGGTAGAGAACGTCGACGAATACACCTGGAAGATCACCCTCCGCGACGACGTCACGTTCAGCAACGGCAAGAAGGTGACCGGCGAGCTCGTAAAGGCATGCCTCGAGCGAACATTCGAGGAGAACCCACGTGCCTCCGAGACCCTCGACATGAAGTCAATCGAGGCAGATGGTCAAATCGTCACGGTGACCACCAACACGCCTGTGCCCTCTTTCAAGAACATCATCTGCGACCCGTTGTTCTGCATCTACTACACGGAAGACGGTATCGACTATGCGAACGACGGCACTGCCTGCACAGGCCCCTACACAGTCACCGACTTCGAGTACGAGGACCACATCACGCTTGCCCCGAACGAGAACTACTGGAACGGCACTCCGAAGCTCAAGGAGATCACCTTGAAGACTTATCTCGATCCCGATGCGATGACCTTGGCAATGCAGAACGGCGAGCTCGACGTTATCGCAATGCCTCCTGCCTCTGCATACCAGGTTCTGGACGACACCTCGCAGTATGAGGTGCTGTCCACGGTCAGCACCCGCGCGGACTTCATCCGCTTCAACATGAAGCATGCCGTGGTTGCCAATGATGCCGTGAGGCTCGCGATCTCCTATTGCATCGACCGCGAGGGTTATGCTGATTCGATTTGCGCTGGCACTGCAACTGCGAGCTACGGCGTGTACAGCGAGACCTTGCCATATGGTGGAACCGATGGACTCGATGTGACCGTGACCGAGATGGACCTGGACGCCGCCAAGAAGGTCCTCGATGATGCCGGGTGCATCGACACCGATGGCGACGGAGTGCGAGAGCTTCCAGATGGAACCCCGATCGAGATCAACCTCTACAACTGCTCTAGCTACGAGAGGTTCGTCGACCTCGCAAATGACCTGCAAAACAAGCTGTCATCGGTTGGAATCAAGCTCAACATCACAACGGTAGATTACTGGCTGCAGGATACCGAGACCTACAACAAGGACAATCCAGACATGACGATCGATTCCTACGGAATGGCGCCTACCGGAGACGCAGACTACTTCGCCAGCATGTGCTTCGCCACCGACGGTTCCAACAACTTCGGTTCGTACTCCAACTCCAAGGTCGATTCGCTGATCGAGCAGCTGGAGCAGACCTTCGACCAAAGCGAACGCGATGATATTGCAAAGCAGATCTCCCAGGAGGTGCTCGACGACAACGCCTACATCTTCTTCGCCAACTCGAAAACTTCCTACATCGCCAAGAACGGCGTCGATGGCATCGCGGTCTCGCCTTCCGAGTACTACTTCATCACGGTCGACACGGATTTCCAATAGGGATTGCAGATGGGACAAATCGTTTGATTTGGGATAGGAAACATAGTCTTTTCGGAGGAGCCCGCATCGCAGATTGCGGCGCGGGGTCCGAAGCAGGCGCCCCGATTCTCCAGCTGGAGGACCTGCACATCTCCTACGGTCATTCCGAGGCAGTTCGCGGAATCTCACTCGAGGTTGGGAAGGGCGAGATTCTGGGAATTGTGGGTGAGAGCGGCTCCGGCAAGAGCACGGTGCAGAAGTCGGTCTGCGGGCTTCTCGGCAGCAACGGCTCCATCGATTCCGGCCGTATTGTCTTCGAGGGACGGGACATCACGAACCTTCCCAAGAAGGAGCTGACATCGCTCAGGGGTTCCGGGATAGCCTATATTTTCCAAGACCCCACGGCATCTCTCGACCCTCTCTTCACCATCAAGAACCAGTTCGATGAGTGCATCAGAACACACCGGGACATGAACAACGAGCAGATGCTGGAGTTGGAGGTTGGGCTTCTCGCGGAAATGGGGTTCGACGACCCAGTGCGCGTGCTGTCGCTCCGCCCATTCAACTTGTCCGGGGGAATGTGCCAGAGGGTAGTGCTTGCCATGGGACTCGCATGCGGGCCCAAGCTTCTACTTGCAGACGAGCCCACAAGTGCCCTCGACACTGCTGCACAGATGCAGGTGGTGGAATCGATGATGAGGCTTCGTGATGAGCATGGGGTCTCGATCATGATCGTCAGCCACAACATCGGGCTCGTCGCCAAGATGGCCGACAGGATTGGGGTCATGCGCGACGGAGAGCTTCTGGAGATGGGTTCGCGCGACGAGGTCCTGCACCATCCCAAACACAGTTACACCCGCGAGCTCATCTCAGCGGTCCCGAAGATCGAAGGGGGTGCTCGTGATGCTTCTCGAAGCCGATGATATCCGCAAGGTATTCAATACCCGCGATGGGGAATTCGTAGCACTCGACGGCTTGTCTCTGCACGTCGACGAGGGGGAGCGAGTTGGTCTGATAGGGGAGAGCGGCAGCGGGAAGACGACTCTCGCCAACGTGCTTTTAGGTTTGGAGCTTGCTGATGGCGGTTCAGTGGAATTCGAGGGGAATGACCTCGAAGTCTCCGCACCTCGCCGCAAGAGGAGCCCAGGGGCCAAGTTGGCGCTGCTAGATATGCAGATGGTTTTCCAACATCCGGCTGCAACATTCTCTGACCGCATGCACCTGATTGACGGCATTGCAGAAGGTCTGGTCTACCACGGTGAGTTTTCGCGAGACGAGGCTCTCGGGCGAGCTCTGGAGGCAATGGAGGAGGTAGGCCTCCCAT
>JBMNUL010000132.1:0-7126 GCA_050946255.1 Coriobacteriales bacterium
CAAGAGACCAGTTTCTCGGCAAAGTCACCGTCGTCGAATATCCCGTGAACATATGTGCCGAGCACATTGTCTAGAGCGCAACCGTCTTTGGAATGTCTGGTTCCATCCAACAGCACGAGATTGGAGAAGTTGCCAGAATCGGTCTTACCCATGTGAATCTCATAGCCCGAGAAGCTCGCACCGGACAGCCCAGAGAACATGCCTTCGATTTTCGAGACTCTCCCAGTGACTCTTGTCCGCGTCTTGTTATCTGAGAAGACGGTGTGGGTGGGGATGAGTCCCATGCCACGCATCATGCCCCCGAACTCCACCTCGTGAGGGTCGGACAATTCCTCGCCGAGCATCTGGTATCCGCCGCATATTCCCATGACAGGTATTCCCTCACCAGCTAGTCTGACGATAGAGGCCTCGAGGCCGTTCTGCCTGAGCCAGAGCAGGTCTCCCATTGTGTTCTTGGAACCCGGCAAGATAATCAGGTCGGGTCTGCCAAGCTCCCGAGCGCTGCAGACATACCTGACCGATACCTGCGGAAAACGGTCGAGCGCGTTGAAATCCGTGAAGTTGGAGAGGTGGGGCAGCCTGATTGCCGCGATGTCGAGGTCGGCTATTCCCCCATGAGAATGAAGCCTCGATGCAAGGCTGTCCTCGTCGTCTAAATCCACATGGAGCATCGGCACAACTCCGAGAACCGGAACTCCGCAGAGCCTTTCAAGCTCCGGTAGCCCGGGTTTGAGTATCTCCACATCCCCACGGAACTTGTTTATCACCGTCCCCTTCACATATGGACGCTCGATCTCATCGAGAAGCGCGACTGTTCCATACAGGCTTGCAAATACTCCTCCCCTGTCGATGTCACCACAGATCACAACCGGAGCACCCGCGATCTTGGCCATTCCCATGTTCACGAAATCGTCTGCACGAAGGTTGATCTCAGCGGGGCTTCCCGCTCCCTCGAGGACCATGATGTCGTGCTCGGAGGCAAGCTCGTTGTAGGCCTGCTTGATCTTGGGCACCAGCTCTCCTTTGAAGGAGTAGTACTCGGTTGCCCTCATATTCCCCACAACCTCGCCCATGACGATCACCTGGCTGCCATCGTCTCCGGAGGGCTTCAACAGCACGGGGTTCATCCTCACATCGGGTTCGATTCCAGCAGCCTCGGCCTGCATGACCTGGGCTCTGCCCATCTCCATGCCGTCTCTGGTGATGAAGCTGTTGAGGGCCATGTTCTGGCTTTTGAATGGGGCAACGGAGTATCCATCTTGCTTGAAGATCCTGCAGAGAGCGGCGGCCAGAAAGCTCTTTCCTGCATCCGATGTTGTGCCCTGGATCATTATCGATTTAGCGGCCATCTGCGCACTCCCCCTCGTCTGTTGAATTTCTCCTCGACTCGCCATACTTCTCTGCAGCGAGCACGAACCTCCTTGCAAAATTCCCGTTTGCCGGAAAGTACAGGTGGGGAAAACCGGCGAGCGTCCGGTTCTTGTTGACGAAGCATTTCCACTTCCTGTTGCCTATCGGCTTTGAGGCGTCGAACGTCTCGCCGTTCTCGGTGCAGTCGTAATAATGAAACTCATGTGCCACGAGCTTCCCGCCCTTGTCGCAAAGATAGTTGCCCTCGTTGCAGAGCAGGTTCACATAGCCAAAGCGTGTGAGCCTTCCGGTGTACTTAGCACTCCCATGCATGAAGCCCACCATCTGCCATAGGTTGCCGTCCAGGTCGCAAAGCTCGTCCTGCAGGTAGAGGAACCCACCGCATTCGGCAAATACGGGCATTCCGTCCTCACATGCAGCCAATACCTGTTTTCTCATCCCGACATTGGCCTCGAGGGCTTTCGCATTGAGCTCCGGATATCCTCCGCCGAGGTACAGGGCGTCTGTCCCGTCGGGGAGCGCCGCATCTCTAATCGGCGAGAATCGGACGATCTCTGCCCCCAGGTCTTCAAGCATCTGGATGTTCTCGTGGTAGTAGAAGCAGAACGCGTTGTCGTCGGCTATTGCAATGCGCGGCGACCTGTTCGTGGCCCTTGGTGTCTCGAACGGCTTGTCGCTAAGATCTGGAGCCGAGTTGGCGATTTTCAACATCAGGTCGATGTCGCAGTTCTTCTCCAGGGCATCTGCTATCAGGGCTATCTTTTCACGGAGTCCCTCGACCTCAGAAGCCGTAACCAGACCCAGATGCCTGCTCTCGAGCGAGTAAGCGCTGTCGTTGGGAAGGCAACCAACGACCGGAATCCCACACTCCTGCTCGATTACATTCGAGAGAATCTCGCGCATCGATGGACCGACCCTGTTCAGAAGAACACCCTTGATGTTGCTGTGAGGCCTGAACTCCATGAAGCCCTTGACCATGGCCGCAACGGAAAGCGACGCCCCGTGAGCATCGACTACTAAGATCACCGGGGTATCTGTAGCACTTGACAAGTGATATGCAGAAGCCTGTGCATTGGTTCCCCCGAGGCCATCGTAGAAGCCCATCACACCCTCTAGCACTGCTATATCTGCTCCTTCGGAATTTCTGGCCAGAAGAGACCTTGCCTGCTCCTCCGATGAGAAGAAAAGATCTAGATTGAATCCAGGAGTTCCGATAACCGTGCTGTGGAACATCGGGTCGATGTAATCCGGACCGCATTTGAACGAGACCGGGGACATCCCCCTACTGATGAGAAGGGAGAGGAGGCCGCAGGTCACCGTGGTCTTTCCTCCACCGCTCATGGGAGCGGCGAGCATTAGCCTCGGAAGATGTCTTGGAAAATCCACTGATGAGCTGGTTGAATCCATGTTATCTCCCCTGCTCGGAACTGATTTTTCTGCCGCTTTCGGCAGAACCTTCTAGGTCACCCGCTGAAACCGAACTGGAAACTTCTCCCGTGCCGGCAGATTCGGCTGATTCCACAACATCATCTGAGCAGGCAGCGCCCGTTGCAGAGAAGATGACTATGGGATTCTGAGCGGTCAGCAGGTGATAACCTCCGGCCTGCCGCGTGCGGGCAACAGAGACCTGGCTGGCCTCGAAATCGCGCAGCCTCCCTTCCTGGCACCTCTCGATCAGCGCTTTCGAAGCTTCCGCGATGGTCTCCATTGCAATGGCGCTCGCAACGATGCGGGCACTCGGGTTCTTGGTCAGAACGGCATCGACGATCTGCCCGAAATTTCCCCTCGACCCTCCGATGAACACCACATCTGGAGCGGGCAAGCCGGTAAGGGCATCTGGGGCAGACCCCCTGATCACCTTCATGTTGTACGCGCCGAATCTCATTCGGTTGCTCTCGATCAGATCACAGGCCTCCGGAGAGACCTCCACCGAGAACACCCTTATCATCGGGGAGGCAAGGGCAATCTCTATGCTCACAGAACCCGTTCCAGCCCCCACGTCGTAGACGATATCCTCGGAGCCGAGCTGCAGCTTCCCCATGATTGCAGCACGGACTTCCTGCTTCGTCATGGGCACCTTGCCGCGCTCAAACGCTTCATCTGGAATCCCACAAGTGAGACATGGGTAGGAATCGAGCTCCCGGCCTCTCAGCTTGCCGTGCCTGATCCAGACGGAGGAAAGGCTGGAAAATTCCATTTCAACCAGCTCGCCAGCCTTGGCGGTGACAATTCTCTCCTCTGGATAGGAGAGGTTCTCCGCCACAGTGACCTCGACATCGCCAAGCCCCGCATCTACGAGCTCACCCACGATAGTCGAGGGCACGATATCGCCACCTGTGAGGAAGAAGACCTCCTCGTTTGCGAGCACTTCACCCAACACATTGACAGACCTGCCGTGAGCGCTCCTCAGCACACAGTGTTGCCAGGGACGTTGGAGCTTTGCAGCTAGATATTGGACGGTGGAGATTCCCGGAATCACCCTCACCTCATATCCCGAGGCAGCCAATTCTCCTCGAATCGATGTCGCGAGGCTGTAGAAACCGGTGTCACCGCTGCAAATGACGCAAGCGCGTTCGAAATCCATCTGGTCGAGCGCCGCAAGTATCTTGGATGGGGAGGCCTGCTCGACGAGGATCTTCTCGCACCAATCCACTGTATCCTCCTGCCCCGGCACATCAGTGGAGGCCACGCCGCCCGAGTCCGAAGACACCAAGGACATCGCGGCGTACAACATCCTCTTCGCGCCGACCACCACATCAGCTGCCCTGATTGCATCTAGCGCATCAAGCGAGCAACCACCTGCACTGCCCGGTCCGATGCCTGCTATCTCCACGATTCTCCTTGACATTGGCATCACATCCTGTCCCTCAAGATGTTCAGAAGCTCATCCGGAAGCACCCCATCCTCGTCTTGTGGACGGGAAACCACGACAACCTTCACGTCCCTCATTCTCGCTGCCTCGAGCTTTTCCGGAAATCCTCCAGCGGTCCCGCTCTCCTTCGTAATCATGTAGCGGATGTTGCGTGAGTCTATGGCCTCGAGGTTCTGCTCTATCGAAAATGGACCTTTAGCTGCGATGATGTGATCGTCATCGATTCCAACCGCATGGCAGCTGTCTATGGATTGCTGCTCAGGTAGCACTCTCACGTGAACCCTGTTGCGGTAGTCTTCGATGACGGTGTATGAGGTAATGTCCCTGTTGCCTGTTGTTCCAAGCACGTTCCCACCATCTGATGGCACCATCCAGCATGCCTCTTCGACACTGGAAGCCGTCACGCAATCATTGAAATCGATGCTCGGCCTGATAATCCTGACGTAATCCAAGCCGACCTCCGATGCCGACTCTCGGACATGTTGGCTTATGTTCACCGCATATGGATGAGTTGCGTCCACCACGAAGTCAAACCACGAGCTCATCAGAGAGGTCATCTCAGAATGATCCATCGGACCCACATGGATTTTCAACCCGTCAAGGCCGGCGGGAAGCTGCTCTGCACCGACCTCGGTGGCAACGCTCACCATCACCCTCCAACCCCTCATAACGAGGGAAAGTGCCAGTTCCCTGCCCTCGGAAGTTCCTCCGAAGAGCAGGATTCGCCGGTTTTCCATAGGGTTGGAGTTGAGCATCTCGGAAGCCCTTGCAACCGCATCCCTGACCCCAGACCCGGTGAAATCTACATCTTTCATGCCCTTCACTCCTTGGGTCCTCCGGCCTTCTGTGCATACCCTCTGTGGGTTACCATCTTTCCGCCTATAACCTTGGTCTGGCTGTTGCCTATGAAGACGGTGCAGAACATGTCTACGTTGGCGTCGCGAAGTTCCGAGAGCTTGCACACATGGCTTTCCTGACCATCGCGGCCAATGTTTCGAACGTATCCGCACACGATATCCGGGGAGATGTGCTGGAGCAAGATGTCGCAAGCACGAGCCAGATAGTCGGGCCTGAGCTTGCTCGCGACGTTGTAGAGCACGATGCAGAAGTCGGCATCGGCAGCGCAGGCTAGCCTCTTCTCTATCTTCTCCCATGGGGTGAGCCTGTCTGAAAGAGATACCACTGCAAAATCGTGCGTGAGCGGTGCGCCGAGAACTGATGCTCCCGACAGAGCGGCAGTGACTCCGCAGACGACCTCGATGTCAACCGGCGGGTACTCTGGGGCAAGTTCGAATATGAGCCCGGCCATCCCGAAGACCCCCGCATCACCACTGCAGACCATCGCCACGGTCCTCCCGGACGCTGCAGATTCAATGGCAGCCCGGCAGCGGTCCACCTCCCTGGTCATGGGGGTGGTGAAGGTCTCTTTTTCAGGACAGACCTTCTTGGCGAGATCTACGTACACCGGGTAACCGCAGATAAGGTCGCAGTCCTCGAGAGCCTGGACGGCCTCCTGCGTCATGAACTCGCGATCTCCGGGGCCAAGCCCCACGACGTACAGTTTCGACATTTTTCCTCCGCTTCAAAATCAATGCTTAAACCAGCCGCTTCACATCTTTGGCCAGCTGATGTGGGGGGTCTCTATTCCAATTGCCATGGTCACACCATCGTTGGATGTCCACCGTATGAGCATCTCAGCCCCGGTGCACACTACGGCACGCTCGCAGACGTTGTCTGTTCCCACGGCCTCCCTGACGAAATCCGAGGAATGGAAATCGCCCTCAGCCCCGTTCAGCTCACCTGCGCTGAAGGTCACGAGCTCGAGCTCGCGCTCGGAGCAGAACTCCAGCAAGCCCACTTCATCGGCCTTCGCGTCGATAGTCGCGACCTTTGCGAAAGCCTGCGGGAGTATCGTCCCGTTGTCTCGGCATATCTTTCCGAACAGCTGGGCGATCTTCCACTTTGGAGTGCCGCGCTTGCATCCGACTCCCAAAACCAGGCACTTTGGAACAAGCCGAAGCCCCGGGGAATCCGAATGAATCGTGACCGAGATGTCCACATCATCACTGCAAGAGCCGCCGCTTTCCAGAACCTTCAGATGGTCTGGGACATCACCGGAAATCTCGAACTCGCTCTGAAAGGCCACATCCTCACCGCGGAGAATCGCAGATGACACTTCCTTTATCTTGGAAGCGTCCAAGACCTCCATTCCCTGCGAGACAGCCCAGCTGTCCACCTGGAATGCACCGCTCAAATCCGTTGCAGTAGTTATGACGGGGTCTGCGCCGACAATCTCCGCGATTCGGCGTGCAAGCTCGTTTGCCCCGCCGATGTGACCCGAAAGGAGCGAGATGCAATGGAGCCCACGCTCGTCTAGAACGATCACTGCAGGGTCCTCGGTCTTCTTGCCGACGAACGGGGCAATGCTCCTTACCGCTATGCCAGCGGCACCGACGAAAACGAGGGCATCGCTCGATGCGAAGGAATTCGCGGTCCACTCGTGATGGTCAACCTTGTCCTCGCCGAAGCCACACGATACATCAACGTCCTCGCCCTGATCTCGGAGAGCCGATGCCATGCGCTCTGTCAGGACTAGACCCCGCTCGGAAAAGGCTATCGCGGAAATTTGCATCGTCATTTGCTCGCCTTTCTGAACTCAGTGGAGAAAGTCGGGTCATACAGCTTGGAACGGTCGTAGCTATCCGACAGGAAGTTACCGACGCATACCAGGGCGGTCTTGGTGATACCGTTCTCGGCGGCCGTGCTGGCAAGTGTCCCCACAGTGCAGTAAAACACCTTCTCGTCCGGCCAAGTTGCCTTGTACACGATGGCGGCCGGGGTATCTTCTGTGAAAGCCCCTCCGGCAACCAGCTCCGCGGAGAG
>JBMNUL010000133.1:0-7087 GCA_050946255.1 Coriobacteriales bacterium
GAGGGAACAACGGTATATCTCGTCCTAGCCGGTGCGGCGAGGGACTTGGATGAGAAGGGCGTCTCGATGGATGATGAGACGACCCTAGATGAAGGAGGAACGAGTGATTAGAGCAATGATCGTCGACGACGAAGCCCCCGCGAGGTCGGAGCTGAGCTATATGCTCAAGGAGACCGGTCAGGTGGAGGTTGTGGCCGAGGCGTCTAATGTAAGGGAGGCAATCGAGGGTCTGAAGGACAACGGTTGCGATGTGATGTTTCTGGATATCAACATGCCCGGGGCAACGGGGCTGCAACTAGCCAGTGCCCTCAACAAGATTTCCAGGCCTCCCGCGGTTGTCTTCGTAACTGCATATAGCGAACATGCTGTGAAGGCTTTCGAGGTCAATGCGATTGACTATCTGGTCAAGCCAGTCGAGACAGACAGGCTTCTCCGCGCAATCGAAAAGGTGAAGAAGCACGTCTCCATGGTCAACAAGAACAATCCCGCAGAGAGGATTCCGGTTGAGAAGGGCGGAAAGAAACTGCTCATCTCCACGGACAAGATTCTCTACATCATGGCCAAGGACGATTACTCCTACCTGCACACGGCAACCGACAGATATCTGTCCACCGTGTCGCTGGCACAGCTGGAGAGCAAACTGGAGCTGCATGGCTTCTTCAGGGTGCACAGGGGATACCTCGTGAACCTTGCCTGCGTCGAGGAGGTCACTCCGGTGAACGGAGGGACCCTGCTGTTGACGCTGACTGGGACCGATGTGCAAATCCCGGTTTCCAGGAGAAGGGTCTCGGCTTTGAAGAAGGCTCTTGGATTGTAGGTGGTTTTGGCGGCCGGCTTCGTGTCGGCCGTCTCCATATATAGAGGTTGGGACAAGGTCTCAATTTGGACATCGCTGGGGCTCGTCCAGCACGGGAGAATAGGAAAACGACATGGGTTTCATGGACAAGGCAGAATCCGCATTTGGCAAGGCAACCGAAACCGCAGGCCGCACGGGCAAGTACATGAAGCTCAAGGCCCAGATCGCCGACGCCGAGCGCGATAGGGACAAGTTGATAATCAAGATTGGGAACCTTGCGCTCGCAGACGAGGAGATGGCATCCAAGCTCAGGGCCTCGAACAATACCCTGTTCATGGAGCTCGAGCACATCAACAACGAGCTCGAGGAGCTTCAGGCAAAGCACGATGAGATCAAGGCCGAGGGCCTTGTCGCCGACGACGACGATGAGGACGACGACGACAAATAGCGATTGCACCGACGGTAAATAGGAGTTTTCTGGAGGTTTAGATGAAGGCAGCTGTTCTCACCAGGGTTTTCGATCCCAAGACCGGAACTCCGGGGAAAGTCGAGTGCATGGATTGGCCTGACCCCAAGATCTGCGAAGACGACGACGTGCTAATCGATATCGCATATGCCTCGATTTGCGGTTCGGACAAGCACTACATCAAGGACAACCTGTTTCCAGAGGAACCACCATATGCGGTTGGGCACGAGTGGTCCGGAGTTATCGCCGACCTGGGTCCTGCCGCCAAGGAAGCTGGTCTCGCTGTTGGAGACAGGGTCACAGGTGACTTCATGCTCGAGTGCGGGACATGCTTCAATTGCCGCACTGGAAAGCAACAGTTCTGCGAGCATCCCGTCATGACGCTCGGCATGCAGGCCGAGCAGGTTGTGCTCAAGGCTGCTCAGGTCTTCAAGATTCCAGACGATGTCGACCTCGATGTCGCCGCGATGACTGAACCCTTTGCAATCGCAGTGAATGCGATCCTCAAGTCTGGTCTCTCTGCGGGTATGAGCGTGTTCGTGATCGGTGCGGGCAGCATCGGGCAGATGCTCGTCCAGCTCGCCCGCATCTCCGGAGCATCGCTGGTGGCGACATCCGCCCGCACGGCCTACAAACGGGACCTCGCGCTCGAGATGGGAGCCGATATCGCAATCGATCCAACTGCCCAAGATGTCGTGCAGGCATCTCTCGATGCCACGGACGGTAGGGGTTTCGATATCGTTATCGAAGCATCTGGGAGCGCAGGATGTGTGTCCGATGCGCTCGACATCGTGACTCCAGGCGGGAAGGTGCTCTTGGTTTCCTACTATGACCCGGAGGCCCTGGTTTCCATCCCGGTGTTCAAGAAGATAGTCCAGCGCGAGGTTACGCTTCAGGGAATGCAGATTGGCCAGCAAGGTTGGCCATATGCGATAAAGATGCTCAGCCGGGTGAACTTGAGGCCGCTTATCTCCGAGGTGTATGACCTGGAGGACGTTGAGAAGGCCTATGCCTCCCATATGAAGGGCGACAAGCTTAAAATATTGCTCAAGTGCTCGTAAGGTGTCGTTCAAATCTGTTTTTTGTCCGTATCGGCATTGTTAACACGATGTTAACAATGCCGATATTGCTACTGATTTGAAAATTGGAATACTATTCGAATGCAGACATGTTCGAGGAATCCTGCACGATTGCAAATACTCTCTCTTTGGCTTGAGTAGGTGCTCGAGCTTGTCTTCGGTGTGTGCAGTCGACAGGAAGATTAGGAGTAGAGACAATGTCTTATGTAGATGACGTTATCCAGAAAGTCGTCGAGAAGAACCCCAATGAGCCGGAATTCATCCAGGCAGTGACCGAGGTTCTGCAGTCCCTCGAGACTGTCATCGACGCAAATCCGCAGTATGAGGAAGTTTCACTGCTCGAGCGTCTCACCGAACCCGAGAGGGTCATCATGTTCAGGGTTCCCTGGGTCGATGACAACGGAAAGGTCCAGGTCAACCGTGGTTACCGCGTTCAGTTCAATTCTGCAATCGGGCCCTACAAGGGCGGACTGCGTTTCCATCCTTCCGTGAACCTCGGAATCATCAAGTTCCTCGGATTCGAGCAGATTTTCAAGAATTCCCTCACCGGTCTTCCCATCGGAGGAGGCAAGGGAGGTTCGGACTTCGATCCCAAGTGCAAGAGCGATAACGAGGTCATGCGCTTCTGCCAGAGCTTCATGACCGAGCTTTACCGTCATGTCGGCGCCGACACCGACGTTCCTGCTGGAGACATCGGAGTTGGTGGCCGCGAGATCGGCTATCTCTTCGGCCAGTACAAGCGCATCACCGATTGCTATGAGGGAGTTCTCACCGGCAAGGGCCTCTCTTATGGCGGATCTCTCGCCCGCACACAGGCAACAGGATACGGCCTCGTCTACTTCGTGCAGGAGTATCTGAGGACAAAGGGCGACAGCTTCGAGGGCAAGACCGTTGTCATCTCCGGCGCCGGCAATGTCGCAATCTACGCTGCCGAGAAGGCCCAGCAGCTCGGCGGAAAGGTCGTCACCATGTCCGACTCCACCGGTTGGGTCTACGACCCCGATGGAATCGACCTCGATGCAGTCAAGGAGATCAAGGAAGTTCGCCGTGGCCGCATCAGGGAGTACAAGGAAAATCATCCCAATGCCGAGTACCACGACGGTCGCGGTGTCTGGCAGGTCAAGTGCGACATCGCCCTCCCGTGCGCAACTCAAAACGAGCTGTTCATCGACGATGCCAAGACTCTCGTCGCCAATGGAGTGCAGATTGTCTCCGAGGGCGCCAACATGCCCACTACTCTAGAGGCAACGCAGTACCTGCAGAACAACAACGTCGTGTTCTTCCCGGGCAAGGCCTCCAATGCTGGTGGAGTCGCAACCTCTGCACTGGAGATGACCCAGAACAGCGAGAGGCTCAACTGGTCGTTCGATGAGGTTGACCAGAAGCTCAACACCATCATGATCAACATCTTCCACGAGGCCGACGATGCTGCACGCGAGTACGACATGGAGGGCAACTACGTGGCCGGTGCCAACATCGCCGGTTTCCAGAAGGTTGCAAACGCGATGCTCGCTCAGGGAATCGTCTAGTCGAAAATCTCGGAGCGGCGACGACTGAATCGTCCATTGCCGTTGGGTTGGCAATGCTCGTTGAAGACATTATGGCGGGCACCCGGTAATCCCGGGCGCCCGCCTTTGTTTTGAGTCACTGGCTAAGAGTCACTGCGGATTGGCTAAGAGTTGCTACGGACTGGTTAAGAGCCGCTGCGGTCTTGGGACTGTTCGGCATCAGGTGAGTCTGGCGCCTCATCCGTCGTCACCATCTCACCTGGGCGCACGCTCTCCACGTCGGGCGTTGGCTCGTAGGCCTCGGATTCCGGCGTCATCTCGTCGATTCGCATCGAGCGCTCGCCCTCGCTCTCGCTCACCCTTCTGGAAAGCATTCGGTTCCTGAGCTTCGTGAAGTTGATCTTGAACCCACCTATGGGCTGTTCAACTGGCTCCGCGTTCGGGTCCAATCCCATTTCAACTGCGCGCTGTTCCCAACGGTGCAGGTCGCAGATCAACCATGTCAGGCCACCTGTGGAGTAGATGAGGATCAGCGCAGGCAACAGTATCCCGGAGTCCTCGATGAAGAGCACCAGCACCGCAACTATCATTGCCGAGGTGAAGGCCGCTTTGAAATAATTGTTTCTCTTCCAGAAGATCTCGTATGGGCCCGGCTTTTTGATTCTCAGAACCGCTAGCACAATCCAGACGAATGCGAATGACAGCGAGATCAGCGGGTTGTAGACAAGGGTTGCGATGCTCAATCTCAGCATGTTGTTGATGATCACCGGAACATAGGCGATACCCATCGAGACGAGGTTCGAAGCCGTTGCGCCGAGGTGGGACTGGGTGTTGCTGAACCCGTCCACCAACACGAGCAGGACGGTCAGCCCCACGCATATGGCCATCGTGATCAGGACTACCTTCCAATTGAGTCTCCGGCCTATGAACATCCACCATGCCGTCCAGACGCCGACGGTTCCCCAGACCAGCACGCCGAAATTGCAACCCCACCATGGAGCCACTATTACCGCGATGATGAAGGCCGAGAGCACGATGAACAGCCAGTTCCGGAACATCTTGGAGATCTTGAGGTCTGGGAACCTGTTGAGCAGGAGGCCAGAGAGCATGATCCAAGCTGAGAACAGCACTCCGGCTCCCTCGTTCCCGATTCCAGTGAACCTCCCCATCTTCACCGGCATGTAGGTCAGGAAACCGATGCTCGCAAGGTGACCACCTGTTAGCTGGTCGACCACAATGACGATAACGGTCAACGCCATCAGGAAGATCAACGAGTACAGCCAACGTGTGAGCCTTCCGACCACCAGCGCGATGAACGCCATGATAAACGTCACCGCAATGCATATGAGAAAGATGCCAACAGGCGTGATGTCTGCGGGTATGAACATCATCATCAGGTAGGTGGATACCGGGAAGGCGCTCGAGACAAGCCAGAGCAGCCTCGTGATGATGATTCCCTTGTCCAACGTGTTGGGCGAGAACTTGATTTTCGGTGCCAGTATGGCAATTGAGAATCCGAAGGTGAGGACCAGCAAGACCGCGAGGAAAATCTGGACCATCAGCTGTGCATCGTTCACTGCGTCGGCAACGTTGGCGTCATAGCTCAGGTCCGAGATTATCGAGGTTCCGCTCTTATCGGAACTGGTGGTGTAGAGGACAGAGGCGTTCTCTATCGGGTGGTCGATTCCGGCAATGCTGAGGATCGTCTCTGTGATGTCGATGGCGCAGGTGAGGTCATCTCGACCCAGAGTGCCTGACCCGAGCATTCCGTCGTATCCGCTTCCGTAAATGAACAGGGGAGCATACCCGTCATCCTGGTGGTCCGGCTCGTCTACTTTAGAGAGGGTGGAGTAGATCACCAGCGTGTCGTTTGGGCCCATGTAGGACAGTGCAATTCCAACCAGGTCGTCAAATGATGAGACCGCCTTCTCCCAGTTCTCATCAGCCTTGCTGCTGGGGTTCTTTACCCTGTCTGTTCCCGCTCGATAGAGGTCGCCGGAATCGAGTGCCACGATGGCATTCCCATCAACCTGGGAGAGCGCCTGTTGCAGCTCTACTTGCAGCGCCCCCATGTCCGTGGTCATCCCATAGGCGGATTCTTCCGATGAGACGGTGAGATTGTCGGGCTGAGTGTCTGAGATTTCCACCACGCCGTTTCCGCTTGCCAGCAGTGCCGCAGCTGGGCGCTCGGAGGTCTTTCCCAGATCGCTGCATCCGAGGGCAATCGTGGCCCAATCATTCTCGACCAAGAGATCTCCAAGGGTGCTGTCGAGCAGGTCCCCATCTCCATAGGTCACCTTCTCAGAGCCCAGCACACCGTTTGCCTCCGCCTCGAGCTCCTCATCTGTCTTTTCCGTGCCATTCGCATTCAGCCTGGTGGGCTTGCTCGTGAGTCCGCTCGGATCCTCTATCCAGCGACCACATGCAATGCTCCCGGCGCATTCATCTGCGCTGACCACCTTCCCGCCGACTCTGACCATGGACCTCGTGATGAGGTTGCCAATGCCGCAGTCATCGATTATCGAGTAGAGGTTGGGAGTGGTTTCGTATGAGATGTCATCCCATTCGAGGTAGGGGGCATCTAATACGAAGATGCGCTTCGAATCCGAGCTGGTGTCAGCGGTGATCTCGGTAGATTCCTCGGCGCTTGCAACCTGAGGGAGCGCCAAGGAATATCCGCATACCGAGAATGCCACCAATATGGCGAAGAGCAATGTCGATGCCCTTTTGAACGCGGAAATATCCCTCACCTCGATCGCCAAGCCCGGAAAGATGCTTCAACAGAACTTTCGAAGAATGATATCAGACACCGCAAGGCGACCTGTTCGACGGCGGCTTTGCATTGCGTGAATCCGCATGCTTGGGCTTTGCCCGGTCGCGTTTTTCAGTAATTACCTGCGCATTTTCTGAATTGTTTGCAGCCAGGGCTTCAGTCTAGACTTACCGTTTTCGAACCTTTCGCGGATCAAATGTTCCAGCATTCCATTTGTTCATGAACTGCATTACCGATTGGGGCGTGCCATGCGGTCTTCGTGGAAATTATCCCCAAGGCAAAAATAAATATTCGACTGGAAATATATACTCTTCTCCGTATAGTTGAAACGCGTGCTATGTGCCAGCGCTAAGAAAACTTCGAGTTCAACGGGAAATTGCGGTATGCGGAACAAGGTTTCGGATGATGTCGAGCCTAGCTCCGAATCGCTCGATGGTAGAAGTGGAATGACCGTCACTGAAGACG
>JBMNUL010000134.1:0-7021 GCA_050946255.1 Coriobacteriales bacterium
GCGAATGAAGTTCGTGAACTCCTTGGGCTCCGTGAGGCCCGGGTAGAATATCCCCTCTTTCTTCCCAGCTTCAATGCACTTCAGAATCCATGCCATGTTGTTCCCAAGGGTGCGCATGGTCTGCATTCCCTCAAGGTCGCGCCTGACCTCGTCCGGGGTGTTGCCATGCACAGAGTTCCAATACTGAGATCCAACGGTAATCATGCCGGAGATTCCAAAATACTTGTTCATCTGGTCAAAAGCAGCGCTTGCGCCTCCCCTTCTGCAGCTGACTACAGCAGCCCCGGGTTTTCCAGCGCCATCGATGATCCCGCTGTAGAACACCCTGTCCAGGAAAGCAGACATCTGTCCGTTGATGGAAGCATAGTAAACTGGGGAACCGAAAACGAAGCCGTCGGCCGTCTCCGCCACCTCGGCGAAATCCCTGACGACATCCTCTATCACGCACATCTTGGTATTGCTGCATGCGCCACATTCAAGACATCCTGCGACGGGTTTCTTGCCCACTTGGAAAATCTGGGTCTCTATTCCATTTTTCTTCAGCGCGCCGGCAACCTCTGTGAGAGCAGTGAAAGTGCATCCGTTGGGCCGCGGGCTGCCATTGACGAGCACAACCTTCATCTCAAATCCCCCTTCGATCTTGCCAATCGGCTATCTGACGACCGCATCGAAAAGATCGTCGAGCCAATTCTGCTCGTATTCCTCGATTTTACCGGTATCGCAGGCCTTTGCCATGTTTGAATCCATCGGGAGAGTTGCGGTGTTGGCTATTCCATGACGCTCGGCAATCTCCTTGAGATGGCTCTCTCCGAAAAGGGCAATCTTCTTGCCGCAATCGGGACACACTATGTAGCTCATGTTCTCAACGATGCCTAGAACCGGGACGTTCATGTGCTGGGCCATGTTGATTGCCTTCTCCACGATCATCCCAACCAGTTCCTGAGGAGACGTGACAATTATAAGACCGTCGATTGGGAGGGACTGGAAAACCGTGAGTGCAACATCGCCGGTTCCCGGGGGCATGTCGACGAACATCACATCGATGTCTCCCCAGATGACCTCGGACCAGAACTGGGTGACGATACCCGAGATGATTGGCCCTCTCCAAATCACCGGGTCGGTCTCGTTCTGAACTAAGAGGTTCAGTGACATGACCTTTATTCCACCTGCGGATTCGGCGGGAATCAGATTGCCATCCACGGTAGCCCCTGCATGTTGCGTGATTCCGAAGGACCTCGGAATGGAAGGACCGGTGATGTCAGAGTCTAGGATTGCAGTCTTCATGCCCTCCTTGTTGGCCTTGACAGCCAGGAGGGACGTGACGAGCGACTTTCCAACGCCTCCCTTGCCACTGACTATTCCAATTACCTTCTTGACTCGGCTCTGGGGTCCGAGCTGAGCGTAATCGGGCATGTCCTTGAGGTTTGGAATGTTGTATTTGTGCCCTGTCTTGGACCCGGTCATCTCCTGGCCCTGGGGGGCTTTGTCGTTTTCTGCCATCATCTCTCCTGTCGTAGCTAACGTTCACAAGACATGCCTTGAGTATAGATTATTAAATCCGGCAACTGAAAGCATTTCAACCAATTGCCAACCTATAGCCAAATCGACACGTCATCTTTCAACAAATTCTCCACTAATTTGACTAGGCAGATGTTCGTGGTTCCTCATCTCATAGCCAAGGCATTGGACCACCTCATTCCACTGAAACTGCCATCCAGTAGACTGCACACTCCCCCATCGCCTCATCCTGCATCTGATGCATCTCCTCAAGGTCTCTCTCGGAAAACCTTCTGGAAATCGACCAAGTGCCATCACCGTTGTCGGCGACTTCCCAAGAGCACACATACCTGGAGGAGACAGATGTTGGGGTGACGATAATGAAATCTGTCCCCGTGGGAACTGCCACAGTCACGCTGCAGTTTGCGTTCGAACCATACTCCCCGGTGCCATCGAACACTTCAAGCCCGGCATTTTGAGAACCGATGCAAAGGGTATCCAACCTGACTCCGGCAGATTTTGCCGTTAAATTGGTCACCTCCATTGAATCAACCTCTGCCGTCTGGGCATCAATGTCGCCGGCTTCGACCTTCTCAAATCCGGCAGTTCCGCCATTTATCGAATCGCAACTCATCACCGATATGTCGGCCTTCTCAGAAGATACTGAGACGAAAGAAGCTGTATCTCCCACAATCGAAGCGACAGCCGATTCCCCTGCCTTGAGACTCGCAATCTCAACATTGGAGGCAGACACCTCTCCTGCGCTGATAGAATCCGCCGACACGGGACCGGATTCAATGGACCCGGCGTTCACATCTCCGAAAACCACAGAGTTGCCGAACAGAGAATCTGATACCGAGAGCGTCCCAAATAGAGCCGAGCCGGATTCCACGTTCTCCGATACAAGCTTCGCCGCATCGACAGAACCAGATGTCAGGTCCTCAGACGTGATGGAGGATGCGATCGTGGTGCCAAGCTTGGCATTACCCGACACAAGCTCGGCAATCTCCCCTTTGCCAAGACTTGCCTCGTCTGCCGAGACCTTGCCGGCCGAAGCGGATTCAGCTCTAACGTCTGAAGCGCTCAACGATTCCGCCTCGACATTGTCCGTCTCAACGTCTCCCAATCTGGCAGTGGCAGCATCGATGACCCCAGCCTCCACGCCTCCGAGAGTGGAAATCGAGCTCGACCTCACGTTCCCAGACACCACGGCATTTCCGTCGACTTCCACATTGGTCCAAGCTCTAGTTCTGTCTGTATTGGGGTCGACTTCAAATACCAGGTCATCAGAGGATTCCCCGGTGCTCACGGATAGCTTGCCCCTTGCCCAAACTGCGAATCCGTTCATCTCGTTGGCGACCAGCCCCGACACAGATTCCACTCTCCCCGACTCTCCGACATCTTCAGAATCGCCCTCGTTTCCAGAGACAAGTTCATCTGACTGAGAGTTGGGTTCAGTTTCAATCTCGTTTGGATTTGATTTGGCAGAACAACCTGTTGCGCATGGTATCCAGATAAGCATGGAAACCAATATGGCGGACATCAGGGCATTGCACTTGTATTTCATGATCAAGCCTCTCCAAACAAGGAGAGGGGTCTTTGGGAGCTTGAAATATGAACGAAAAAGGCGAAGAGAGCAACAGACTAAAGATATTATTTGATTTTCAAAATGCCTCGGGATCCAAGTTTCAAATGGAATTGCTTGAAATCATCGGACATGGGAGCACGGGAGATGTGCACAGCGCCACCATCACCACAAGCGGCAAATCTGCTAAAGCGGCGGTGAAGATCCTGAGGCCAGAGCTGTCAGGCACCGTTTCAGAAGAACGATTCCTCAGAGAGTGCAAGCTGCTCGAGCGCCTGAGCCATCCAAACATCGTGGGAGGGCTCGGCAGCGGAAGATTCCCGGAGAGCAGCAACGAGAACGCCGGAATGCCGTTCTGTGTCATGGAGAAGCTGGATGGAGGTTCTTTGTCTAGTCGGATCAAGGACGGTATCTGCATCCGAGATGCCATCTCCATCACAGCAGGAATCGCCAGCGCCTTGGGATACATCCAGATGGATGGGAGGATTCTCGCACACAGGGACATCAAGCCGCAGAACATAATGTTCGACTCTGGCGGGACCCCCAAGCTCATCGACCTTGGAATCGCGAAAACCAGGGTCATGGCCACCAATGCGCTTCAGACAAGGCTGGCTGGAACAGTCAGGTACATGTCGCCGGAGCAAATCGCAGATTCCTCGCACATAGACATCAGGTCGGATATCTACTCGCTGGGTGTGGTGCTGAAGGAGATGGTTGCCGGCCCAGACAGCATAGGAGAGGGACGGGATGCAGTTGCGAGAAAGTTCGAACGCGAAGACGAGACCCTGGACAGGTTGGTTGCAAAGGCAAATCTAGACGACCATGGCAAGGTGCTGCTCGGCTGCATATTGGAGAAGATGTGCGCATATGAGCCGTTCGACAGATATCAATCGCCGGCAGAGCTCGAGTCGGACCTCTGGGAGTTGATCGAACATATCGACTCGAAAGATTCTCAACGAACGAGACGCCAAACGCAGGCCCTTCGCATTCACCCTTATGCTGTGTCTTCCTTAAACAACTCGAACAGTACTCGAAATCCCAAGAAGGAACAAAGGATGTGCTGTGGGATACCTTTTAACCGCTGTCGGAACCCATCGAAAAATCCGAATGAAAGAAAGCACTTTCCAAAGAACCGGAAGATCTCACGCGAAGCCTCAAGGAAGACCGCAACCATTGCATTGATAGCTGTAACCGCCGTCTTGTTTATCTTTATATCGATCTTCGCAATCGATGTCTCGTCTGCCACACATGATTCGGAACAGTTGGAAGCCCCGCCATCAGGGAAGGATATCGTGTTGGACACCCCGGCAACTAGCATCGAAGAACAGGCCGAGAGTTTGCAGGTGACAACCCTGGTTCTCGCTACCAAAGGGTCTTGGACTCGGAACCTATGAGCCCTTCTCCCCCGAAATCCGGAATATACTCGGTCTCTGCCGAATCCGATTCCTGCATGAAGCACTCATCGAAATCGAAATTGCAGGAATAGTCGACCAGATTGTCGTAATCCACCGGGTCTATCCGCATGGCGATCTCGGGGTATTTTTTCGCGTCGACCATCGGCACGTACTGGCTCATCAGGCTGACGACGATTCTATCTCCGTATTCAGTTCCAAGATAATCCAGTATCCTCTCAGCCTCGTCCAAGGCCCCTGGGAGCAGAAGGTGGCGCACAATCGTGCCAGATTCCATGATCTCCTCGCCTGTGGAATAGGAGATGTATTTTGGTGCCCCGGTCTGGGATACCATCTCGGAAAGTGCAGAGAGCGCGACCTTAGGATAATTGGCGGCCTTTGCATATCTTGCTCCCGATGCTGGATCCCAATGTTTGACGTCGGTGAGGTACACGTCCACGAACCCCGACAGCAAGCGCAGTGTCTCGACCTTCTCGTAACCTCCGGTGTTGTAGACAATCGGAACTCTCAGGCCCTCTTTCCTGGCAAGGACTATGGCGTTGATAACTGTCGGAAGATACTGCGTTGCCGATACGAGGTTGATGTTGTTCGCTCCCTCTGCCTCGAGGTTCAGAAACATCCGGGCGAGCTGCGCGGCGTCGACAGATTTGGAAATCCAGGGATTTTCAATCGGATCGATCTTTGCCCTCGAAATCTTGGCGTTCTGGCAGTAAACGCACTGCAGCTGACAGTGCGCGAAGAACACCGTTCCGGAACCATTGTCACCAGATATCGGTGGTTCCTCCCAATAGTGAAGAGCGGCGCGGGCAACCTTCACCTCATCGGACGCCCCGCAGTATCCAACTTGGCCATTCGTCCTGTCCGCATGACAGCTCCTCGGGCACAGCGTGCAGTCCCTGTAGATATCGTAGAGGCCGTTCAGGCGATCCTCATCCCAGGAGGCTTCGGCAATCCCGACCTCCCAATCGTTTAACTCGCCATTGCCTTCCCAAACGCCATCCTCGGAATACGGCAGGAAGCCATCTAACATGTCATCGTCCATCGGGTGTCACCATCTTCCCCGTGCGCTTGTCAACGATGCCGCGAACTCCCTCGTTCCACAAAATTGCGAGAACGGTCTCCTCGGCTTTGGGGACTGCTGCCTCGACATCCGGCGTGAGCCCGATGAAGAAATCGCTGGGGCTCATGTTCTCCACCTGAATCCCAACGCAAGTACCACGGGCCTCATACCCGAGCATCTTGGCCGAGTCGATCACATCTCCTATTCGCACATCATGCGCCGATGGAGGTTCGGTTCTCCTGGCCATGTCCTCAGGCTCGAATCGAAACACCGTGCCTGCAGGTTGACCAGTCCCATCAACGGCATCGATCACCACGACGAGGTCGAAATCACGGAACTCGGGCAGAAGGGCATAGCCCATTGTGGCGCAATCCATCACCTCGACGTTCTCGGGAAATTCGTATTCCTCCGAAAGCCTCTTTGCCACTTCGGGGCCAACTCCCTCGTCCATCAGCAGGATGTTGCCTATGCCCATGACGCAGATTCTCATATGGTATCCGTTGCTCCCAAACTAAGACGACGCTACATGTCCGAGTGGTGCTCCAAACAAATACAGCGCTGCAAACTCGAGATGTGCTCCCAAACAAAATCGTTGCCACATACCCGAGCGGCGTTCCGAATCAGGCCCAAACACGAGCGGCGTTCCGAATTCGTAGCTCCAAATCCGTAATCCCAATCCAGAGCGAAAAACTCATGCGCTCCAATCCTAGCTGAACTCCAAGCCATCCCAAATCAAAGGGGCCTGTTCGCCGCATGGCGATCCAGACCCCATTGTCTTGCATTTTCAACCAATCTGGAACTTCTGTTCCGACGAGCAGCACGGTTTCCCAACTTGCCCTGTGGAGAAACCAGGAAACTATCTGCCAGCCTCGGCATTCAGCTCCAAACGACGTCCCAAACAACCTAGAACGCCTGGTCATCTCGACCTCAAGCTCTCCCTTTGCCCATCAGGCCCATCAAGAAGACTCCTGAGTCTCCTGAGTCTCCTCATCAGCCCTAGAAGCATTGAAGAGATCCTCTATCTCCTCCTTGGACATGAGCTTGCCACCGACGACAGGGCTGTTGTCCTCCCCGATCACCTTTCCATTGGTTGGATCGACGACGAGGCCGGGGCTCTCCTTGTGAATGAACATGAGCTTTACGGGAGCAGTTCCCTCCACAGTGGCAAGGTAGATGTGGATGATGATGAAGATGATGAACAGCCACATCAGGAAGTAGTGGACGATCCTCACTCCCATGGGGCCACCGAGGAAATCGGTAATGGCCTCGAACATTGGCCAAACAGAAGTGGGACCCCACATGGAGAATCCGGTAAGACCCGAGCAGATGAGCAAGATCGGGATCAGGAAATACGAAAGCTTCTGTGGAGAACCGTACTTCGTGCTGATAGGATGCTTCTTCTTGATGAACAGGTAGTACTTCATCCAAGGGCCGAACTGGTGCCTGTTGACCTTGGATGGCAGGAAG
>JBMNUL010000135.1:0-7007 GCA_050946255.1 Coriobacteriales bacterium
TTGTCCGTGACAGACAACAGTGCCCTTTTGATAATCGGATCGCTCATCCGCTGCTCCTTGCCCTTGATTTCCTTTTCTACCAATCCATTATCTGTCCCACCGGCCCGGCAATCAACAAGTCGGCATCGCGGTCTCTCGGAGTCGGGCTCTTGTTGATGATCACGAGCTTGTCGCCCCTGAAGTAGTCGATGAACCCGGCTGCAGGGTAGACGACCATAGAGGTGCCCGCGACGATCAGAACTTCGGCCTTGGAAATCGCCGAAATCGACCCCTCGATGACATCTGGGTCTAGCGCCTCTTCATACATAACGACGGCAGGTCTGACGATTCCGCCGCATTTGGTGCACTTCGGAACACCGTCTGTCGCCATTATGAAATCTGTGCTGTACTCGGCACCGCAGTCCATGCAGTAATTTCTCGAAACCGTGCCGTGCAGCTCGAATACGTTCTTTGACCCGGCCTTCTGATGCAGCCCGTCGATGTTCTGCGTTATGACCGCGTCGAGCTTTCCCTCCCTCTCGAGCTGGGCGAGCTTCAAATGCGCGGCGTTGGGCTTGGCATCGGCTGGAACCATTGTCTTTCGATAGAAGTCGTAGAACTCCGCAGGGTGCGCCATGAAGAAGCTGTGCGACACGATCTCCTCGGGGTTCTTGAGCCCGCTGGTGGTGAAGATGCCGTTGGAGCTCCTGAAATCGGGGATTCCGCTCTCCGTCGAGACACCTGCACCTCCGAAGAACACGATGTGGTCGTGACTTTCCACTATCTGCTTGAGCTCTGCTTGCTGCTCCTTGAGCTCCGGAGTAAGTTCCGAACCAGACATGCTATCACCTCGCAAATAACCAAGCTCACCTGAGACCTATCTCATTTGAGGATATACCCCACAAGCTGGTTCACGTCCCCCGAATCGGAGAAAACCTGGGTGGCGATGTCCATGAAATCGGATTGTATGCCGAGCTTTTCCGACATGTCATTCCATTGGCCGACGACGGTCAGACCCTCAACGGTGTTGGATTCGAGATAAGACTTGGCCTCCGCCGAATCGAAACCGTGCTCCCCCACAATCCTGCCAAAGGAGCCGTTCCTGCTCTTCGGCGAGAAACACGTGAGGATGAGGTCGCCGAGGCCGGCGAGGCTCGTCGATGTATCTCCACTGCCGCCATCGAGCATCTCGAGCATGCTGCGGAGATCTCCCATCATCCTCTGGAGGAACAGGCACTGCGTTGTAATTGGATACCCCGCCCCGTAAAGCGCTCCACAGCACAGCGCTGCGGCATTCTTTATGCAGGAGCAGAGCTCGATTCCCATCACATCGTCGGAAAGGTCGAGTGTCACGTGCGGGTCTTGTGCAAACGCCTCCTTGACGGTCTCGAGCTCCTCGGGATGCCTGGTGGCAAAGGTGAAGCCAACTGGAACGTCCTCGATGATGTCTATTGCAAATCCCGGACCGGCTATCGCCGCCACGTCTCTTCCCAGCACGCGCATGGCCGCCATTGCGGGCAGCGACCCATCAGGACACGCGCCCTTTGTGCCGACGACCACGATCGTGGAGTCATCTATATGGGGAGCGAGGTTCTCACAGACACTTGCGACGAACCTGGACGTCGTGAGGATGAAAACGATGGAGGCTCCCTCCACGGCATCCTTCATCGAGGCCGTCATTTTCAGACCCTTGGGAAGAGGATGCCCGCCAAGCACCACGGAGATCTTGCCGCTGGACTCGTACTCGTCGACCTTCTCCTGCGACTCAGCCCACACCCAAACCTCGTTCACACCCTTTGAGCTGAGCCTTTTCGACATCGAGAAGCCGAATGCGCCGGCACCGATAACAGAGATTTTCATGGCACCTCCAATACTCGAAAACTGCCTAAGAATCAGTGTGGTATTTCAGCATAGCAGCGTCAACGCCCTCGCGCAGCGCATAGAGAGCGATTTCCGCCCCACGCACCACAGTGGCTAGGAAATCATCTGCCTCTTTCTTCGTGATCTTGGCCAAGACGTAATCGGCTGGGTCCATTCTCCCAGGAGGACGGCCTATCCCAATCCTGAGCCGGGCATAGTCGCTGCCGATCTGACTGGAAATCGAGCGCAGGCCGTTGTGCCCACCATGGCCTCCCTTGTGTTTGAGCCTGATGGTTCCAGCTGGAAGGTCGAGGTCGTCGTGGACCACGAGGATCTGGTCTGGCCCGACCCCGTACCTGTTCATGACATGGGATAGCGGTCCCCCAGAGCGGTTCATGAAAGCCTGGGGCTTGACCAGCAAGATCTGGTCTCCATCTAGCTTGCCAGTTCCCACCAGGCAGCCATCCTGGTTTTTCCAGTAGTTGACTCCGAGCTCGTGGGAAAGCTCGTCTACGACCATGAAACCGCTGTTGTGCCTCGTCATGGCGTATTCCTCGCCTGGGTTGCCCAATCCAGCGACAAGCACGATCTGAGACATTGGGAAGATCTCCTATGTTTCCGAGGTCGCGCGCGACGCGCTAAAGCGCGAAGTCCGGGTCGAAGAGCTCCGAGACCGAACCGTTGTTGTACACGTTGAGGATTGCACGGCCGAACAACGGTGCCACAGAGATGATGTGGAACTTGTCGCTCAGACGGCTCCTGTCGATCGGCACGGTATCGCAAACTACCACCTCGGTAGCAGGGCACTCCTCGAGGCGCTCGATGGCCGGGTCTGAGAAAACCGCATGGGTGGCGCTGATCCTGACGCTGGCAGCACCTGCCTCCATAAGCGCCTTGGCGCCGTTCGTGATCGTCCCAGCGGTATCGATCATGTCATCGTTGAGGATGCAGTTCTTTCCCTCGACATCTCCGATAACGGTGGAGACCTCTGCCACGTTATGGGCGGGGCGGCTCTTGTGCATGATCGCGAGGTCGGCATTTAGCATCTGTGCCATCTTCTTGGCAGCCTTGGCACGTCCGACATCTGGAGAGACCACGCAGAGGTTGTCGAGCTGCTGCTTGCCGAAGTAGTCGGCGAACAGTCCAAGTGCCGTGAGATGGTTGACGGGGGTATCGAAGAACCCCTGGATCTGTCCCTGGTGCAGGTCGATCATGATAGTGTCATCCACTCCGGCAACGGTGAGCAGATTTGCCACGAGCTTGGCGGTAATCGGCTCTCGAGCTGCCGATTTGCGGTCCTGCCGTGCATAACCATAGTGCGATATGACGCCCGTGACCTTCCTCGCGGAAGCGCGCTTGGCAGCGTCGGTCATGATCAGCAGCTCCATGAGCGCATCGTTGACATTGCCAGCCACGGACTGGACGATGAACACGTCAGCCCCTCGGACGCTCTCCAGGAACCTTGCATAAATCTCGCCGTTGGCAAACGTCTCGAGCCTAACCTTGCCAAGCTCCACGCCGATGCTCTCGGAAATGCCTTCTGCAAGCTCTCTATTGCTTCTCCCTGCGAAAAGCATCAGCTTCCTGTTTTGAACGTCCATCTATACCGACCTTTCGTCTCTCGTCGCCAGCACTTCAGTTAATTGCCATTATCACCGTTGTCGTTCTCGCCTTGTTTGCGCATCTTCCTATCATGATATCCCTCGATGTTGCGCTGTCTGCTCCTGGCTATCGAGAGCGCACCGTCTGGGACGTCCATGGTAATCGTGGAACCGGCGCCCACCAAGACGTCATTTCCGATGTTAACCGGAGCGACCATCATTGTGTCCGACCCTATGAACGAACGGTCGCCAATGGTCGTAGGATTCTTCTTTTCCCCATCGTAGTTGCAGGTGATGGACCCTGCGCCGATGTTGACTCCCTCGCCAATCGTGGTGTCGCCGATATAGCTGAGGTGCGGGACCTTCGATCCCTTGCCAACCGTAGATTTCTTGAGCTCTACATGAGTGCCCGCCTTGGAACCTTCGCACATGTGAACGCCAGGGCGCAGATATGCACGGGGGCCGCATGCGACCCTGTCGTCGAGAACAGACTCTAAAACCACGGATTCCTCGACCGTGCAATCCCTACCAATCGTCGAGTCGACGATTCTCGTATTGGGTCCGATCGTCGATCCGGAGCACACCTTCGACTCCCCGATGATCATCGTGAGTGGCAATATCTCCACGTCGTTCTCGATGACCACATCCGGGCCTATCCAAACAAGATCTGGGTCCAGCATCGTGACCCCATCCAACATGAGCTTCTCATTGATCCTGTGCTGCATGACCTTGGTGGCCTGTGCCAGCTGGACCCTGTTGTTGATTCCCAAGGCCTCGTTCGGATCGGAGGCGGCAATAGCGCAGACCTTCTTGCCGTCTGCGACGATCATGCCGACCACGTCGGTGAGATAGTATTCGCCCTGAGCATTGTCGTTTCCAAGTTTGGAGAGGTAATAGAGAAGGTCATCGACGCGGAAGCAGTACATTCCGCTGTTGCACTCCCCCACGGAAGCCTCATCGGCCGTGCAGTCCTTCTGCTCGACTATCTTCACCACGTCCCCGTTTTGGTTTCTGATGACCCTGCCGTATCCGTGAGGGTTATCCGGGATGAAGGTCAGAACCACACAGGATGCGTTCTCCTCCTCGAGCGAACGTGCGAGCTTCTCTATGGTCTCAGAAGTCACCAGCGGGCAATCTCCGGAGAGCACGACGACCTTCCCGCCCCTTTTCTCAAGGGCGTCCGCAGCCATCATGACGGCATGTCCAGTTCCAAGCCTCTCCTTTTGGAGAACCACCTCGGTGTCGAAGACGATAGGTTCAACGATCTCGCTCTTGTGGCCCAAAACGGTGATCACGTCGTCGCACCCTGCCGAACGCGCGGCGTCGACGACCCACCTCACCAATGGCTTGTTGAACATGCCGAAGGCCACCTTGGGCATATCCGATTTCATCCTGGTGCCGAGACCGGCGGCAAGAACCAGCGCGGTAGTCTGCATCTAAACCTCCAAGTCGGTCAGATTGTGAATCCGCCCGTCTAGAAAATGCCAAGAAAAAAGGACGCAACAGCATCCCATGCATTCAGTTTGGCTGGGGTACTAGGATTCGAACCTAGGTAGCTGGCACCAAAAGCCAGAGTCCTGCCGCTAGACGATACCCCAGCATGAGCTTCACCGCGAGCTGTGGCAACTGCAAGATCAGCAGTTGAATTCGCATCGGAGGCAAATTGCAGCCCACGCAAGCCGCGGTAACGAGTTTAGCATATATAAGTGGGCATTGAGGGACGTTGCCGGTCCCCGTGTTAAATCTCCGGTTGCATCGTGGTGCTGATATTCACCCCGCACGGAACGCTCTGGCAATCAAGGGCCCACCAGCCCAGCTCTCGCATTCTGGATGCGGCCCTTGCGGCGTCCTCCCTGCTCTCGCAGACACCGAAAGATGCCGACCCGCTTCCGGAGATCATGGCGTTGAGAACCTCTGGCTGGGACCTGAGGTCGTAGATCACATGCGCCACCTCAGGTTCGATTTCACATGCAGGCTCCTGAAGGTTGTTCAGCAACAGGCTGGCAAGGTTCTTTGCAGGAGCTTCGTTTCTCAGAGCATCCACAAGTTCTTTCGTCTTGGCATCCCTCTCCGGCTTGTCGCCACGGGGTTTCCCCGCATTGAGCTCGTCGAACTTCCTGTACACATCTCCAGTTCCCAAGCCGACGTTTGGCCTTGCCACCACGAAGTACATGTTGGGAGATGGCAGAGTGCCCTCGTAGACGTCCCCATATCCGCTGAGCAGAGCCGTGCCCCCGCGGAGGAAGAAAGCGATGTCGGTGCCCAGTTCTCTGGCGACCGCATATGCTTCCTCGCCGGTCGGCTCCAGACCGTAGAGCATTGCCATGAAGGCTATGGCCACGGCGCAATCAGATGACCCGCCTCCGAATCCGGACTGAGATGGAATTCCCTTTTGGAGCTCGATCGAGATTCGGTCCTCCAGAGGTTTGCCGATATGATTCACGAACGCCATTATCGCCTTGTAGACGAGATTGTCCTCGAGCGGGATATCCGCACACTGGACGCCATGATATGGCTTGAGGTCTATCGACACGCCGGGGTTCTTCTTGTCCCAAACCACCTTCGCATGCATCCTGTCGCAGAGCGAGATGGCCTGCATGACCGTGGTGACAGGATGTCTCCCGTTCTCAACGTTCCAGTCTACGCTCAGCAAGAGGTTCACCTTTGCCGGTGCGACTATGAAGAATTCTCTGTCCTCTGGTCTATTCTTTGGCATTCATCTGCTCTCCCTGACCTTGGAGAAAAACCCGTTCAACAATTCGGAGCATTCGTCCTCGAGCACGCCGTATGTAACCGGGAAACTGTGGTTCAACCTCGGGTCGTCGCCCAAAGCGTAGATTGAATCGAGGGCGCCAGCCTTGGGATCGATGGCCCCCACGACACATCGGGCGATTCTCGCCTGGAGCATTGCGCCCGCGCACATTATGCAGGGCTCGAGCGTGACGTAAAGAGTGCAGTCGGATAGCCTCCACCTGCCCAGCGCCCTCGAGGCCTCCCTGATGGCCACGACTTCGGCATGTGCGGTGGGATCGTTCTCTTCCTCTCGACGATTATGTCCCCTGGAGACAACCTCACCGCCGCACACGACAACTGCGCCGACCGGTACATCTCCCGAATCAAGCGCACTTCTGGCCTCATCTAATGCCAGTCGCATGAATTGTTCGTCATCAGGCGTGTGCATATAAGACGATTATCGGGCAAAAACAGAACCCCCGCCCGCGGGTTACCGCAGACGGGGGTTTCATCAGCTCAGGCTACCTTGTAACAGTAGTCGAAAGGAATACTAGTGGGTTGCGTTCCACTCGGTGAGGATCTCAGCAGCCTTGTTGGCGCAAGAACCACCATCGGGGGTGTATGCATCTGCACCGATCTCATCAGCAAACTCCTGGGTAACATGAGCGCCACCGACCATGATCTTGACGTCGTCGCGGAGACCAGCGTCGACGAAGGCCTGGACGACCTCCTTGAGCTTGGGCATCGTGGTGGTGAGAAGAGCAGAGGCGAGCACGAGGTGGCAATCCGGGTTCTCCTTGACATAGTTGACGAAAACCTCAGACTTGACATCGA
>JBMNUL010000136.1:0-6991 GCA_050946255.1 Coriobacteriales bacterium
CTCCAGCCTCTCCTTCAGCTTTGAGAGAAGGGCGAGCATCTTGTCCTTGTCCGCCTTCTGGCGGTCCTCATCAAACCAGCATGCCTGACCGTGCGAGTCGAACTCATAATACGAGATAAAGAGATCCTGGATCTCTGCGTCCAGTTCGGCAAGTCGCTCGTCGTCATCAACAACGGGGATTCCTGTTGTTAATTCGTTTTTCTCCTCATCCCACACGTCCTTCCACAGAGGACCCCCGAGGAAGTCAAGTTGCAATTTCAGCGTCATCATTATTCGCCACTCCTCCTCGTCGGAAATACGGATGCAATGCTTTTTCTTGACTAGGTCGAACAAGCAGAGGGGGTGAGGGTGCCGGCAGGTAGGTGTGGTCGAAGCGGATGAGTGAGATCTTCTCCTGCGGGAGAGATGCGTGATCCCAATATGCTCCGATTAGTTTGTACGATGACTTCATGCTAGAACTCCACCACGACGCCGGTGTCGAGCTCGATGGCGCGTAGCGCGAACTCGTCGAGCTTGCGGTAAAGAAGCTCGAGACGCGGAACGATAGGCCTTTTAAGACGATCTTGAAGCCAGCCGTGCAGGAGCTTGCACTTTTCCGCATCGAAATAGTCCACATCGCCGTATTCCAGCAGCACGTCGCACAGGGCGTCGACCGGCTCGATGAAGTCGTCCCTGAAGAGAGGCCAGTCCTCCATCTCGAACTGAAATATCTCAACGTTTGGTCCTCCACATTGGGAAACCTCGGGGATGTGCCCATAATAGGAAACTCCGTCCAAATCTAAGACAAGTCTGTACTGCATGCCCGCATCTCCTCCCTTCTGAAAAACTAGTCATTCCGTCAAGTTTTAAACAATGCCTGCGAAATAGCCATCGGATTCCAGCGCATGCAAGCGGATGTTACGAGGTGCAAATGGATGCCAAGCCATACCAACAAACCACCTGCGATGTATGGGAATAATAACGTCCCTACTCAGTGTAAGGGAACACCGAGAGGGGGACGAGATGGCATAAGGTGTCAATGCATGCTAAAAGGATCGCTCCCACTCGATGGTCCCGATGGGCTTCGGGCTCAGATCCTAGCAAACTCGGCAGATGCCCGGAGCCTCGTCCATGATGCGGCTGCTAGACGTAGATTTCCAGCGTGATGCCGCCAGTCTCCGCCTGCCCATTGCACAGCTGGGTATTTGAGTGGAGTGAGGGGATCTTCGAGATCTACCAGACGATCTACACCTCACCGGTCGGTCTTTCCCCTCCCCAACCCACCTCTCAGTTCATTTCCAAGCTCGCAAGATATTTCCAAATGAAGACGCGTGAGGTAGTCGTCGAAGTCCACTTTCGCAAGCTCCTCGATACGCTTTATCCTGTACAGCAAGGTGCTGCGGTGAATGTAAAGCACCCTTGCCGTCTCAGTGCTGTTGCATTTGCACCGAAGATACGTTCTCAAAGTCTCCAGCAGCTGGGTTCCATGCTCGTTGTCATATTCTTCCAGCATGCCCACAGCTTGATGCCGCACATCTGGGACATCAGGGTCCCTGAGGAGCGCGAGAACGTAATCGAGGCGAATTTCCTCGAAATGCACTATCAGAGCAGACCCGTCGGTATGCTCGGAGGATACCTTCGCAGCTGAGAATTGCCTTGGGAGCGAGAAGATGTCATAGAACACCGGGCTCCTTCCGGCGACACAGCCGCATTCTCTCAATACCTCGGCCATACGCTGTTCCAACGAATCCAGCTGCACAAGAGATGTGTCCGCAGCGTATGCACAAGTACCCGGCGTCGAGAAAACCACGGCCATGGGCTCTATTCGCTCCAAGAACCGCTCCACCACGTGATGGGGGTTCTTGGAAGAATCACGCTGGCGAATCGCATAGACGACCTTGCCGTCGTCCCTTGACCAACCTAATGCCCTGAGACGTTGGTAGACTTCGTCTTGCTCGAGCGCCTCGCCAGCCAATAGCTGGGAGAAGATTGCAGATCTCTGCATCTTGTCCTCGCTCTGCTGATCGCGGGCAAGGCAAGCGGACACTACCCCAGCCAAAGCGTCCTGCACATCCAGCTCACCCTGCGTGAGCTCTCGATCCAGTCTGTAGGTGACCAGCCAACCATCATGCACGCCATTGACGAAGATGTTTGTGACGCCGCATCCATGCTCCTCCAGCTTCGTGTCAACCCTGTAGGTTGGGACGTTGGGCTGGCGGATATTGGCCATGCTGTTGATGTTCATGATCGTCTCTAGCGGCATGAACCTATCATCTATTGCCTTTAAGACATCTTCGGGCATTTCGATCTCATCATTGCCATTGAGGCTGAACTCACGTACATAGTACGTCGCGTCAGTCAGGATCACATTCCTCCCCAGCTCTTCGCCAATTGCGGAGATGATGGACGAAATCGGGCATCCTTCCCTAATCGACTCCTCCAATTCGGAAATCCAGTTGTTGTAGTGGTCGAAAGTGTCGAGAATCCTGTTGAGAACGAGGTTGAGGTCATCGGTATGGGCAACGACCATGTCCTTCCCATGCGAGCACATGACCACTCCGTCGTCGAGTTGCTCGAGATAGACCGTCGACCTGGAGAACTCCGTCTCATCCGAGATGACCCTGACGTTCTGGAGGGTACGCGACCCATCGACAATCGTCGCCTCCGGAGAGTAAGGTGCCAAGGCCTCGGCAATTATCCACATGCTGAATTTCAATATTCCTCCTACAAAATGTATGAAGTCTATTTCAAATTTATCGGGAGCTATGAACAGTTTACAGGATGTATTAATGCAGATTGTGGGGCATGATGTACTTGTCTGTGGAGTTCGGAACCGAGCACTGAGTTTCAGGAGAAAGGAGATCAAGATGAACTCGATGGAGAAGTACCAGAAGATGCAGAGCCTCACGCCTTATGCTGACCGGAGCGAGATGCCCGTCTACCCGATGATGATCACCTCGTTCGCATCTGTAGCGGGATTCACTCAGAAGGAATACTTCGAAGATGTGGACAAGTGGCTCGAAGCTGCCGACAAGACATTCTCGATCATCGGCCATCCCACGATGATGGCAGTCGCCTGCCCAGCAGACACTGTCTTCAACATGTACCTCCCATCCAAACGGCCCGGATACGAGCTCGGCGATGACGACCTCTACCAGTTCATCGAGACGCCCTACTTCGACGACCCAGACGCCGAATACGCCAAGATTCTCGAGATGGGATGGGACAACTGGTTCAACATGCACACGATGGCGGTGCAGAACCCGCCTATGACAGACCCTCAGCAGCTCATGGCCCGTTATGGATTGCTCGCGGAGAACCTGAAGAAGTCATTCGGTTACTGCTACAGCCACGACATCCTCCCATGGTTCGACAATGCCTTCTATCCAATATACGATTCTCTTTCGATGTTCCGCTCAATGGAGGAGTTCCTGTTCGATTTCATCGACAATCCAGGCCCGATTATGGACATCATCAACAAGTACTCCCTCCCGCAAGTGCAGAACGTCATCCAGCAAACCAAGCAGAACAACGGCTGGCACGTCTGCATATTCCCGATGCGATGCTCTGCCACCTTCATTTCACCAGACATGTTCGAGGAATATGTCTGGCCTGCCCTCAAATTGCAAATTGAAGAGCTTTGGAAGGCCGAAATCTATACTCATATCCATGCAGATGGCAACTGGCTGCCAATGCTCGAGTATTTCACCGAGCTGCCCAAGGGGTGCTGCCATATCGAGCTGGACGAATCGACCGACATCGAGAAGGCATATGAGATACTGCAGGGGTCGCAATCGATCCGCGGAAACGTGCCGTCTGTATATTTCGCCTTCAAGGACCCAGAGGATGTGGCTGAGTACAGCGAGAAACTGGTGAAGATGGGGATGAATGGCGGATTCATGCTGAGCTCTAGCTGCGAGATCCCGATGAACGCGAAACCTGAGAACATCAAGGCGATGATGGACGTTCTGAATTAATGGATCGTTTGGGAATCTTCTTGCAGCATTAATCACCTAAGGGGCGTGGTGAGAACCGTTTCTGGCCGAGCAGGGTAAAACCTGAGATGCTAGAACCTCGCCGCGCCCCTTTCGATCGGTTTTTCCAATCCCCGTGCCTCAGGTCTCCTCGTATATTTCCGACGTCCCATAGAATTCAGGTCATCATCTTGACATGCTAACGACGCAAAGAAACTGCAATGGAGGGCACTGGGCGCATGGAAATGGAAGGGGAAATCTCATTCCCACTCAGTAGTTGCAAAGCAAGGATGATTTGAACTCAACACCAGCTCCCACCTGCGGAAACCTCGCACTTGATTAGTCGGCTGAGTTCATGATTCCCTTGATAATAGGGTCGCAAGAAAAATGTCATCTCGTAAGCCTTCTCCAAGGTGGCTGGCCACCAATCGTCAGAGGCCACAGAACGGGTCAACCCGATACCGCTCTCAGTCCCTATCTTCTCTGGTCCTGCCATGATGTCTCCCAGCGATTCGGCTTGTTCACAATGCGATGGGCAATGAGCGTCATGGGGCATCAACGACGCATGGCGCAGTTTAGAATCCTTACCGCTCGAAGAAAATGGGAGGGGGACTTACTTTGCGAAACGATGCAAAACACAACGGGGTTAGTTGCAATCTACCTGGTGCCGCCTACGCAGTACTCGACCAGAAAGGCACGCTAACTTTCGTAAGGTCTATGAATCACATCGAGAACAAGAGCGTGGGATGCGTGCGCGGACGCACTGGAAGGCTCTACAGCGGAATCGTATTCACGGGCTTCGAGGAAGAGTCGTACGAAATCGTTCCGGCAGACAGCAACAACCCGCCGAGCCAAGTGATCAGCTCAGCGCCCTGGGCACGATACAGCGTGAGGAAAGTCGTTTTCGAGGACGCGATAAGGCCGTTGAGCACGTCGTGCTGGTTTGCCGGAAGAGGGCAGTACGAGCAATTCAACCTCAAAGGCCTCGACACCTCGCGCGTGACCGACATGTCGTACATGTTCTCCCGGCAGTATGCGGAAGACTGTTGCTACGGTCCGACCGAGCTCGACCTTTCGGGGTTCGACACCTCGATGGTCAGGGACATGTCCTGGATGTTCGGAGGGTGCTTAGTGCTTTCGTCGGTGGACATTTCCGGATGGGACACGTCACGCGTCGAGGACATGTCCCTGATGTTCGCCCACTGCTATTCACTTCGCAGTGTGGATGTTTCGCATTTTGACACGTCGCGGGTGGCAGACATGACGGGCATGTTCGAGGAGTCCGGCATCGAGCGACTCGACCTGTCGGGCTTCGACCTGTCAAAAACCGCCGCCATCCGCGGCATGCTCTGGCAGTGTGACTGTCTGCGTTACCTGAAAATACCCGAATGGGAACCAGCGATGATCGCTACTCTACGTACCATGCTTCTCAGGCCCCAGTAGCGACTTGTTTGCGCATAGTTGGGTAAGCAATCATCGATTTGCCACTGCTTTGGACGCTCCCGAGGTTACTATTGTCAACACTCGGGCCGCCGGGGGACAGGACTGGCAGTACCTAGTTGATGACGATGTAGAGCTCGACGAACTCGTCGATCCCGTCCTACTCGAGAATCTTTCCTTTCTTATCGAAGGCCTTTGTGTGGTAGAGCTTCATATCTACCATGATGATGCCCACTTTCCCTATCGACGTTTATAACGCCCCTACAAGTACAAGACTGCTTTGGGGAAGATGGCCAGCTCATCTTCATAACCAACCGTCACGTTTGCAAGCTGGCCCTCGACGATAGCGGCCCCACTAAACGTCTTGGAGATGACGGAATCGTCGTAAAAGGCATCTGATCCAATAAGGCTGCAGAACACGTCATGCGCTTCTCTTGCACTGTCGCCAACTACTACCACGCGGATGTAATTTGCCTGGTCGAGACTTTTCCCATTGTTCCATGTAGCATGCGATGGGACGATCAGGTAGAACGAGAACAAAGGGTTATCGAAGTCTGAATGATCAACGACGCCCTCCTTGCTGATATTTCCGCATACAGCGATATGGTTCATGGCGAGATTGAAGTCCTCTGGGTTCTGGAATGAATAGGGAAGATTGATCATCATTGCTCTGTTCCTTTACTAGCTGCTCAATACGCGTTGATTGAGTTTGGACGATTCTATTCTTGCGTAGATTTGCTTTGGTCGCACGCACGAGACGCTTTGGCAAATCCCTGACTTAAAGGCGAATTCTCCTACTTCAACAAATCGGGATGCCCATATACCCAAAGAGCACGATCGATGTCTCTCTCTGTCTTCCAAGCATCGTCAAAGACCCTGGTGAGAAGCTGCTCATAGCCTTTTATTATCAGCGAGGTTGCCTCTATGGCCTTTTTCTTTGAAGTGGAGTTCCAGTCAATATCTGGAAGTTTGGATTCAGCAACGTATCTTGGATGCAATCCAAAGACAATCGAGTCCAAGGCGCGTTTCGCAAATCGATCATAGATGGGATGATCGCCGCCAGAGAGAAAGAAAACCAAGGTCAACAGATATACGAGTCCGATTCCAGAAGGTCTGCCATAGCTGACTAGCATGTTCAGAACCTCTTCGACGGAATATTTAGCCGCGACTCTCAGCTCTCCCTGATGATCAACAATTTTCTCTGCGAATTTTGCAAAGCTATTCTCGTCGTCTTTCTTCGAGCCTCTAAGGCTAACGGCCAAATCCTTGATGCGCCATCCACTGGAGTAAGAGTCACCGGGGACGTCTTCAACATCCTTGGGTTCAGGATTAAGCTCAATCATTTTGATATTCCCGGTTTTCCAGGCCATGATGAAGAAGATGTCTTGCTCGGTTAACTTGGGAGAGCTGAGCAGCCCATCGGCAATGTCTTCAACCCACCGCACGGTTTGATTGGGGGCGGTGCCGATGCTCTCTTTAATCTTTGGATCAACGCTCTCGTTCTTGAAATACAGCGTCTTGAACGTCTTTACGAACTCCGCTGATTCGAATTCCTCCTCGTCGGGAATGTACATCTTGTAGCCGGTTCGTCCGCTCAT
>JBMNUL010000137.1:0-6986 GCA_050946255.1 Coriobacteriales bacterium
CATCTGGATAGTCGTGACGCTGATGCCCTGCCCGAATGATATGTTTGCCTCTTGCACCTCGGACCAATCCTGGTAGTCCGCCAATATGCCATCTGACTCGCCCGGATAATCGACGCCGGTGGCCTTTCCAAACCCGAACATTTCGAGATACTTGTAGAAAGTTTCGCTGTCCAGCCTGTCTTCCAATATCGACACTCCGATGTTGGAGGACTGCTCGATTATCTCCTTGAATGTCAGGGTCTCCGTGCCATGGTCGTGGGCATCGGTGATGGTCCACTGCCCGAACTGCAGGGACCCCGGAACGGTGATGCTCTCGTCGGGTTCTGCAGCCCCCTCTGCGAGGAGCACAGAGGCTGTCACCGATTTGAATGTGGAACCCGGCTCATAAGTGCTCGAGACCGATTTCAGGGTTGAGGCGCCCTCTTCCGCAGAGCTGACGTCATTCAAATCGTAATAGGGAGTCGATGCCGTGGCATAAATCTCTCCCGTGCTCCCATCAATGATCATCAGATTTCCAGAATTGGCATTCGACGTGTTCACGGCGTCGGCAAGGACATCCTCTGCATATTGCTGTAGGTCGATGTCGATGGAGATCATGATGTCCGTGCCATCCACCGCAGGCTCGTCCACCTGGGTGCCACCGGGAATCTGGATTCCGCCCTTGCCCTGCTCGACGACCCTGTGCCCGTCCGTTCCCTTGAGGATGTCGTTGTATTGCAGCTCCAAGCCTGAGAGACCATCTCCGTCGACGCCAACGTAGCCGATGATCTGGCCTGCCGTCTCACCATATGGGTAGACGCGCTTGGTGTCGTCGAGATAGTAGATGCCGTCAAGCGCGTTGGTCTGTTCTGTTCCAGTTGCGGCCTTCTGGGTATCTACTTCTTGCTGGAGCTCGTCGTATTTTTTCTGGAGCGCCTCCGCCTTGCTGACATCGCCTTTTCGAAGGATGTACACGAATGTATTGTCACCGGAGATCTTGTCCAGATAGTCGCTGGCATCCCCTCCCAGCACATCGGCGAGGATCTCGGATGTGGCCTTCGGGTCATCTATCTCGGAGGGGTTCGCATAGATCGTTGTGGCATCTACGCTCGTGGCGAGGATGTTCCCATTGCGGTCGTAAATGGTACCGCGCTTGGCGTAGACCACCTCGTCGAGAGTGCGTTGGCTTGCAGCGTTCTGCCTGTATTCCTCCGCCTGAACCACTTGGAGGTCGAAGAGCCTGATGAAGAGGACAAGCGCAAATATCGCAAGAACCAGGAGGAGAATCGCATCGCGGGATGATTTCCTGCCATCGTCGGTTGAGAAGAAATCGACTGCAGTGAGACTCCCGCGCGATCCCCCAGACCCGGATCCACCGCGCGAGCTCCTACGCGAACGGCTGTCTTTCCCAGATTTTTCACCGAATCCGAAGAAGCCTCGGATGGAACCGGACACACCGGCTTTGTCGGAACGGCTGGAACGGCCACGCTCGCGATTTGACGGGGAATTACCGGAGCGATTGCCATTGCCCAGGTCGCGCTCGCGGTCCCTGCTCCTGTCGTAGCTGCTGTTACTGCCACGGTCGTTTCCGCTGTTCCTGTTCCTGCCGTAGCCACGATCTCGATTGCGGTCCCGTTCATAGCTGTTGCCGTAATTGCGGTTCCTACCCTGGTCGTACCTGTTTCCGTATCTGCGATTCCCGGAGTTGTCGTACCCTCGATCGCGATTTCTGCCCGAATACTGTTTGTATTCGCGGCTCGAATCACGCTGCCTATCACGGTTCCTGCTGGTGCTCCCCGAGCTTCTACCGGAATTTCCACTGTCGCGTGAATCTCCACCAAAACGATTAGTCGCGCTGGAGCCACGGCTCTTGCCGTTGTCCTCGCGCGACCTGTTATCTGACCGCTTGTATTTATCGGAGTCTCTTCTGAACATTTTCAAACCCGCCGGACCGTAAGCTGCGGAGCCTTGTTTCGCGTTCCCCTTTTCATTCGCGTTCGAGTCGGCACCGCGAGAACAGTCTATCTACATCGCTGTTCACTTCGCGGCGAGGGCCTGGACCTCGTTGTAATCTGCAATGACCTGGTCGACCACCTCGGTCACAGAAGATGTTAGCTCGGTCGGCCTCACATCAACCGTCGTGGTGGCAACCGTTCCTTCCGACATGCCCAGATTATCGGCGGCGTATTCCTTTACCTTCGTGGGATTGGTGGCCGCGTAGTACTGGACCTCTAGGGAGGTACCGGTGACGCGCGCTTCATCGATCTGAGTCTCGACTGCGCTGGTCTGATTGAGGATGTCCATCGTCGCATCGGTGAACCAGACCCTTCCGACTGCCACTACAGTCAGAACTGCAATGATCACGAGCGCGACCTTGAACCTCGCCATGAGCTTCGAATACTCTGCGGCGTCGGCACGGCGCCCCTGCCCAGGATGCACCTCAATCCTGGTCTGGGGAACTTCTTCATACCTTCTCTTCGGGGCGTACGCCCTCGCCGTACTGGCCATCTCACACGTCCTTGTTGCGTTTGTTTCTCGTTTAGACGCCGTTATTTCAACTTGCCTTGCAAATAGCCGGCATTGGAGTGCAGACACCGATTTCGGCTAGGCCCGCATCTCGCCGGCTTTCCCCGGTTACCTCTCGGCTCCCGGTTCAGTATCGAGTTTCTCGGCAACCCTGAGCTTCGCGCTCTTGGACCTGGGATTCTCGACCTGTTCTTCCTCGGTGGGGACTATCGGCTTTCTAGTCAATATCTTGATCTTCGGCTTGTTTCCGCATACGCACACCGGTATGTCCGGAGGGCACGTGCAGCCCTGGGCCATCTCCGCGAAGGTCTCCTTGACGATTCTGTCTTCCAGCGAGTGATAGCTGATCACCGCGACTCGGCCCCCGGGGTTGAGCCACCTTATCGCGCTCTCAAGCGCGATCTTCAACTCACCGAGCTCGTTGTTGACCTCGATGCGCAGCGCCTGGAACGTCCTCTTCGCAGGATGCCCTCCCTTGCGCCTTGCCGACGCTGGAATGGCAGCCTTGATGACGTCGACCAGCTGCTGGGTGGTCTCAATTGGCTCTACCTTGCGGCGTTTGACGATGAACGATGCTATCCTAGATGCCCATCTCTCCTCTCCGTAGTCTCGGATAATTCGGGCGAGGTCTGTTTCGTTTGTTGTTGCAATGACCTCTGCTGCAGTTTTGGTGTGTTTACCCGAATTTCTCCGCATGTCCAAGGGGGCGTCAACCTTGTAGGAAAAGCCCCTCTCGGGAAAGTCGATTTGCGGGGAGCTGAGCCCCAGATCGAACAAGATCGCGTCCGCACCGGGTACTTGCACCCGGCAGAGGATGTCGTCCAGATCAACGAAGTCTCCTTGCACCGGGCGGAAGTCCAAGTTTGGAAACTCCTCTGAGATCCTGTTGCTGGCGGCCTCTATGGCCATTGGGTCCTCATCGATTCCCACAAGCGTGCCGCCATCCGAGATCTTCTCAGCTGCCAGCACCGAATGGCCCGCACCCCCGAGGGTGCAATCCACGAAAATCTTTCCGGGCCCAAGATCCAGCTCCTCGATGGTCCTGTCTGCCATCACTGGAATGTGCCGATATTCTCTTTTCAAGTCCCCCGTCATGAACCCACCGCAGTTTCGGCCTCGGCCTTTTCCGGCGCCGTTCGCCTACTCCTCCGAGAATATCTCGGACGGGTCGAAGTCTCCGATGTAGGCCTCCCAGCGATCCTTGTCCCAGATGCAGGCGTGGTCCTCGTCACCGGTGACCACCACATCCTTCTCGAGCCCTGCGAACTTGCGGAGCTTCGGCGAGATGCTGACCCTTCCCGCATTGTCGATATCGACCGTGCTGGCGGAGCTGTTGTAGAACTGGCGTTCCTTGGTGTGCTTGGCGGAGTTGACGTTGTAACCGCCGTCCCTCTCGAACAAGGACTTGGTCCAATTGGCAAAGCCCTCTTGAGAGAACACGTTCAACTGTCCGTTGGGACCAGGAGCCAGCACTACGGTCTTGGGAAGTTCCTTGCGGAACCTTGACGGAAGAGACACGCGGCCCTTCTCGTCCATCGTGTGCTCGTACTCACCGAACAGATAGGCCAACGTGAACACCTCCTCAGTTCCCTGGGACCTCCCTCGACTTCATGACACGTTGGATTCTATCCTATTAGCCCCCACTTTTCAAACATTTCATCCCACTTTCTCCCACCACATCCCCTTCACTTACCACATGCCCACACCGTTCCACTTGCCAAAAGCTTTATTTGCGAACTTATGTATTTTGTGCGTGAACATTTGTTCCCGCACAAGATATGGTAAATTCTGAGTGGAAGTTCAGAGGGACAGCACAAGAAGGTGGGGTTTTTGCGAGATTCTAGAATTTGGGCAGACATATAAAGAATGGAGAAAAATTCACAATTTCTACATATTTCTTGAACCGCAAATGGTCTCAATTAACGGTGTGAACGCGAGCTCTCCTTGTGAGGACCAGCGAATCACGACTGGCGAAAAGCCGAGATGGAACCAAGACTACGGGGTTCTCTAGCATCACATCTGAAGTACAGGGTTGCTACAATATTCTGCAGGCTTGAATCATCTCTATGCAGGTTGAATTATCGCTTTGCAAGTTGCAGGTCTCTTCTGCAGGTTGCGGCACCCTGGATTCACCGGCCAACTGCGACGGTCCTTTAGGAGACATCTCTTGAAAAGAATCATCTCTACAGTCTCTAGCGTGGCAACACGAAACTCCGATGTGCAGGTCGTCACACTAGATCCACCTTCGAAACATCCTGCCATCTGCTACACGAGGCTCGTCGGCGAGGTCTCCCCCGGCGACATCGTGGCAGTCAACACCACGGCCACAGATCTAGATCTCGGCACAGGCGGATACGACTTCGTCATCTGCAAGCTCGATGGTAAGGGAGCGATTGAAGACGACCCCTCCGACCCCGACGGGCACATCATGAAGCTTCGATACACTCCCCTCCAACGGGATGTGCAGTGCGTCGAGGAGGTTGGGTCGCCGTTTCACGACCTGTTGAGAAACGTCAACGACCTCCTTGAGATGCCGGTGGTGTGCTGTGGACTTCACAGCCAGGTTCCCCTGGTTGCTGCTGGAATCAGAGCGGTGTTCCCAAGCGCGAGCATCGTCTACTGTATGACCGACGAGGCCGCGCTCCTAGCCTGGTTCTCGAATATCGTGGAGCAGAGCATTGCAACCGGACTCGTCAACCTCTGTATAACATGCGGTCAGGCGATGGGCGGAAACGCAGAGGCGGTCTCGCTCCACTCTGGCCTTCTGGCATCCAAATATGCCTTTGGGGCCGACGTGGCAATAGTCTCCATGGGGCCCGGCATACCCGGGACCGGAACGGCGTTTGGCCACGGTGGCGTCTCGGTTGCTGAATCTGTAAATGCGGCAGCAGCGCTTGGTGGGACTCCAATTGCCGTGATCAGGGCTTCGCAAGCGGATAGTCGCGATAGGCATCACGGCGTGAGCCACCACTTCCTGGAGGCCATGGGTCGGCTTGCCTTGGCCAGAGCCAAAATCTTCATGCCCTCGGAAATCGACGGGGACATAGCGGCCACCGTCAACAGGCAGCTGCGCGATAGCGGAATATTGGAGAAGCACGAGGCGATCTCGGTAGACGACAGGGAAATCGAACTGGATATGCGCGGCATGAAGGTGACCACCATGGGACGCGGACCAGAGGAGGACCCGCTGTTCTTCAGGATGGCGGCATGTGCCGGGATTGGCGCTGGCAGGCTGGCGTTGGAGATGCGAAGCGAAGAAGTTGCCAAGGCGGAAGAGTCGCCGGATGGAGATGGCCCCGTTAACTTGATGGAGCCTCGAATGTCCGCCTGTTCCAGCGGAGGCTCTTCATTAGACGACCCTGCATCTCCCGGTAAATCAGACGAAAACGGGGGCAACTGACATGCCAGACGCCAGAAGAAGCACAGCTGGCGGAACCTCAACTCCAAGCGAAGGTGGAATCTCCGGCAAGAATGCAGTTGATAACCTCACCAACGAGAATGCAGGAGAGACTTCCCCCGGTGGAAGCGCTGGAAAAAGCGAATCCGAAAGCTGCCTCACAAGGACGATTCCTCCAGAATTCGAAGAGGCATATGAGGAGTTCGGCACCTACCTCGCAATGGAGAAGGGCGCGTCCGACAACACCCTCGACGGTTACATGCGAGACGTGAGAAGATATTGCTCATTTCTGCACGATTCGGGTCGAGGTGGCATAGACGAGGCAACCCGCGAGGACATCTCGAAATATCTGCAGCTGCTCTCGGACTATGGCTTTGCCTCGACATCGATGGAGCGCTCGCTCTCGGCAATCAAGGGATTCCACAAGTTCTGCGTGTCGGAGGACTATTCGAAGAAGGACCCCTCCTCCACCGTACCGCTCCCAAAGACTCCGAAGAAACTCCCCGATGTGCTGAGCATCCAGGATGTCACCAAACTCCTCGACCAGAAGTTCGAGGACACCCCGCGGGGGCTGCGGGACCGTGCGATTCTCGAGGTGCTATATGGATGTGGCCTGAGAGTTTCCGAGCTGGTGGGCCTCGACATGCAGTTTCTCTACCTGAACGACGGGTTCGTGCAAGTTCTGGGGAAAGGCTCGAAGGAGAGGATATCCCCGATAAGCGGGACCGCCCTGGCGGCCCTAACCGAATATTTGGAGAGAGGAAGGATGCTGCTGCACCCAAAGAAGGTGGCGGTACCTCCAGATGGCATCGCAGTGTTCCTGAACGCCCGCGGCAGGAGGATCACAAGACAGGCAGTGTTCAACATCGTGGAGCAGTATGGCAGAAACGTCGGCATCGAGGGACTTCACCCGCACACGCTCCGGCACTCCTTCGCCACCCACATGCTGGAGGGAGGGGCAGACCTGCGCACTATCCAGGAAATTCTCGGACACAGCGACATCTCCACCACGCAGATCTACACCCACGTGGACCGCGCCCACATCCGAGACGAGTACCTCACCTGCCATCCGAGAGCAAGACTC
>JBMNUL010000138.1:0-6907 GCA_050946255.1 Coriobacteriales bacterium
AGGGCGTCGGCACCCTGCGAGGAGCAGAAACGACCAGGTCGCAACAGATACCAGGCTCTATGTCAAAGGGCAGATCGGGCAGATCCTGCAAGAGGTTTCCGCGCTTCAGGAGATTCTTCTCGACAAGGCGAAATCGAACATGGGCGTAGTAATGCCAGGATATACCCATATGCAGAGGGCTCAGCCCGTGCTGTTCTCACATCACATGCTCGCTTATTTCTGGATGCTCTCCCGCGATTTCGGAAGATTGGTCCATGCCTGGGAGTCTGCCGATGTCCTGCCGCTTGGAAGTGCCGCACTCGCCGGCACCACCTATCCGATAGACCGCTATTTCGTTGCAGAGGACCTGGGGTTTTCCGACATCACCCCCAACTCGCTCGATGCTGTTTCAGATCGTGATTTCCTGCTGGACGCAGATTACGCATGCTCAGTTGGAATGATCCATCTCTCGAGGTTCTGCGAGGAGCTCATCTACTGGTCTTCCGGAGAGTTCGGTTTCATCACGATGTCGGATTCCTACTCCACCGGCTCCTCGATCATGCCCCAGAAGAAGAATCCCGACTTCGCAGAGCTGATCCGCGGGAAGAGCGGCCGGGTCGTCGGCGACCTGATGGCGCTGCTAATGACCATGAAGTCGCTTCCGCTCGCATACAACAAGGACATGCAGGAAGATAAGGAAGGCGTGTTCGATGCAATGGACACCTACCGCGATTGCCTCCACTGCATGTGCGGAATGGTCGAGACGTTCCGTGTGAACGAGGAGCGCATGCTGGATGCGGCTCATGGGGGGTTCATGGCCGCCACCGATTTGGCGGACTACCTTGTCACTAAGGGCTTGCCTTTCAGGCAGGCCCACGAGGTCGTCGGGAAGCTCGTGCTGGAGTGCGAGAAGCAGGGACGCACGCTTCAGTCCCTTTCCGTGGAGGAGCTCAAGAAGCACAGCGAGCTATTCGATGAAGGCGCCATTGAGGCAATGGACATCAAGAACGTGGTCTCCAAGCGCAACGTTCCCGGTGGCACCGGCAACAAAGCCGTCGAGGCCCAGATGTCGAAGGCGGAGTCTGTTCTCGGAGACGAGAAGAATAAACTCGACGAATTGGGGATCGTGGCAGGATAGCATGTAAATCCGGTCGCCTCAGGGCGAAAAACCGTGGGAGAGGGAATGACACCAGATCAGATAATCGCCATTCTAGTCTTCGTCATAGTGATGGCGCTCATCGTTTCCGACAAGGTGCACCAGGCACTTGCCGCGCTTGCGGGCGCCGTGGTCCTTCTCGTCACAGGTGTGCTGTCTTTCGATGCGGCTGTGGAGTCCATCGACTTCAACACCATCGGAGTTCTCTGCGGGATGATGATGTTCGTAGCCGTGGTCAAATCGTGCGGCATTTTCGAGTACATCGCAATTCGCGCAGCCAAGGCGGCAAAGGGCAATCCCTGGATGATCATGGTCTATTTCGTTATCATCACCGCGGTCTTGTCCGCACTGCTCGACAACGTCACTACCATTCTCCTCCTCGGGCCAATGACGATAATGGTCTGCAAGATTCTGGACGAGAACCCAGTACCATATTTCTTAGCTGAGGTAATGGCCTCGAACATAGGTGGAACTTCCACGCTGATCGGCGACCCTCCCAACATAATGATCGGTTCCGAGGCAGGGCTCTCGTTCTTCGATTTCCTGCAATACAACGGCCCGATCATCGTGATAATCCTTGTCGCGCTCCTCTTGGTCTACAGGTTCAAGTACGGCAGGAAGATGAAGGTCGACCCAGAGGCCCGCGAGAAGGTCATGGCCCTCGACGAGAACGAAGTCGTGAGCGACCCAAGGCTCATGAAGATCAGCATCGCGATGATCATCTTGGTCGCAGTGGCATTCATGTTCCATGGGTCGCTTGGCATCTCATCTTCTGTGATCGCTCTGACCGCTGCCTGCATAATCATGTTCCTGGGAAAGTTCAACATCGAAGAAGCCCTCAAGGGAGTCGAATGGGGCACCATCGCGTTCCTTCTGGGATTGTTTGTCGTAGTCGGCGCTTTGAACGATACCGGGGTCATTGCGATTTTCGCCAACTGGATATTTGATGTCACCGGTGGCAACACAGTCCTTGCGATGATAGTCATCCTCTGGGTTTCGGCGCTGTTGTCCTCGATTCTCAACAACATCCCGTTCGTCGCCACAGTCATCCCCATCATCATGGCGCTGCAGGCATCTGGAATGGATGTGTACCCGCTTTGGTGGGCGCTGTCGCTTGGTGTTTGCCTTGGAGGGAACGGAACCCTCGTGGGAGCTTCTGCGAACGTCGTCCTCGCCGCCATCAGCGAGAAGGAAGGGCATCCTATATCGTTCATCTACTTCTTCAAGCAATGCTTCCCGATAATGATCATGTCCATTGCACTTTGCACCGTCTACCTGCTGGTTTTGTTCTGATTTAATGGCGGGTTTTGTGGCGGGAAGATAGTGTGGCCTTTGAGGCCCCGTCTGTCTTTTGACGTGGGGCATCCGGGGCTCTTTGCGTTGACCCCGGGGTGACGTGTTGGTAGACTCTTTGACGTTGCCCGAATGTTTTCCGGGCATATTCGGACCGTTAGCTCAGCTGGCAGAGCAGGGGACTTTTAATCCCAAGGTCGAGGGTTCGAGCCCCTCACGGTCCACCACGGTAAAACTGCAGGTCAGCCCGCAAATCCGGGTTGGCCTGCTTTGATTTTATTTAGCCGAAAATCTCGGATAGAATCTAACATTCGCTTCCGATGAATACCGGATTTTAAATCTGGCGTGTTCTTTTCATCTGAGCAGTTCACTTAGGGTCTGGCCAGTCGTTTCCTTTCTCGCCAATGCTCCCCAATATGTCGATTTGTTGCACTCTCATAATGCGCTTTCACAAGATTTTGTAGTATTCACATCCCATGAGAAACCATATCAAGAAGTGAAAGGCTTTCAATAAATTGAAAACACCATAATGAATCGGGTCACTTAAGATTTTAACTTCTAGGCGGGGAAAGAAATATGGAAGCTTTACAGATCGAAGTCAAAGCGGTAACTCCCGAAGATGTCCGTGAGGTCAGCGGAGTTGCTCTTAGCGGATACAGCACCGAGCAGAAGGCGGGAGATGTTGGAAAAGGGAAGGCAAACCCCCCTGTTGCAAGGCAGATTCCGCTTGCCATGCTCGCAGGTATGTTCATTGCCTGTGGTGCGCTTTTCATGGAGGTCGTAAAGGCCGATAGCACGCTGTCATTCGCGGTCTCTCAAATCCTCGGAGGTCTGTGCTTCTCACTCGGCCTCATCTGCGTTGTGGTGGCTGGAGCCGAACTCTTCACCGGCAACAGCCTCATGGTCATCGGAGCGATGGAGAAGAAATTCAGCTGGGGGAGCCTCTTCAAGAACTGGGTCGTCGTCTGGATCTTCAATTTCATCGGGTCCCTCATCATTGTGTTCGTCGTGTTCTTCTCAGGTATCGGCTCGATGAACGATGGCGGTGTTGCCCAGGCGATGATGAACGTCGCAGTCAGCAAGGTCAATCTTTCCTGGAGCGCCATCTTCTTCCGCGGCATCATCTGCAACTTCCTTGTTTGCCTTGCCGTCTGGATGGGGTTCTGCGGCAAATCTGTCATCGATAAGATCTTCACCTGTATCTTCCCGGTCATGGCCTTCGTTGCAGTTGGCGCAGAGCACTGCGTTGCCAACATGTTCTTTCTCCCGATGGGTCTTTTGATGAAGGACTTCGGTGGAATCATCTCCACCAACGCGAACATCGATCTCCTCAACATCGGCAGCGTGTTCTTCAACATTTCCGCTGCCACCGTTGGCAACATCGTGGGTGGTGCCATCTTCGTGGGAATGTTCTATTGGTGGGCATACCACAAGAAAGCCGCCAAGAAGGCAGAGGCTCCTATTGAGACTTCTATAGAGGTCTCTGAATAGGGGATTTGCATCTGAGGGAATGCCGGGCGCTTCCCTCTGGCATTGATTTCAATTTTGGATGACAAAAGGCTCTGAATCCTATTCAGAGCCTTTTGTCTATTTTGGTTGAATTCCAGTGTTCGAATGCCGGCTACTTTTCTAGATCCCGGTACCCGAATGCTGCTACTTTTTCATATACCCGGTGGCAAAGTCCAATTCTTTATCTCGAGCCCGGCGGCACGGGCGAGTTGTCTTATTCCTTCTACGGCGATGGTCACGACGCTTTCGACGTGGATGAAGTCGACGGCGCTGCTGTCGAAGAGGATGTTAGCGGATGCGGGAAACTCCTCGTCTCCATCCCAGAAGCATACCCTCATTGGGATGCACTGGAAGGCCCTGAGCTCATAGACATTCGAGGACACCCTCTTTCCGCGAATCTTTTTCACGGCCGGCTCCAGGCTGTCCTCATGTCCCGAGAATGTCGCAGCCAGTGAATCGATTATCATCTTCTTGAAAGCCGGGGCGAAGTTCGCCGCATCCCGAAGATTCGAGAAGGCTACCCAATCACCCGCCATCCTCGCCGTTGGCTTGCAGTACCAGAACAGCGTGTAGACATTTAGCTTGGGTGTGTAGGGCACCGGGAGGTCATCTGAGTCACAGGTGATCTCGCCTGTGGACCTGCTCACGATGAGATGCCTTCCGAAGTGCCATATCCCCAGAGTTTCCTCTCCGCGTTCGATTTCTGGGACACGTCTCACGATATCGATCTGGTCCATGTCGAGGAACTTCTTTCTCCATTCCTCGCATTGTGCGGCGTAGTTGTCATGAAACTCTACCATGTTCTTCTCAGAGCTCCCAAACTCTGGCAATGTAGTTGCGTGCATCTATCATTGTAGGGAGGATTGTCTCTGCCAGTTTTGACATCTCCTCGGTTGCCGGGGCCATATCCGGGACCATTATCGTGCGCAGGCCAGCAGAGCTAGCAGATCTCACGCCATTGTGGGAATCTTCTATTGCGAAGGAGATGCTGGGTTTGACATTCTGCAGCTTGCAAGCGAGAAGGTAGATGTCTGGAGCGGGCTTGCTCGACGAAACCATGTCCCCACCCACGATGTTCTCGAAATAGGAGGCGATATCGCGATTTTCAAGTTCTTCTGTCGCGACTCTCGTGCTCGTGGAAGTCGCCACGGACATCTTCACGTTCTTGCCGGCGAAGAACTCGAGAGTCTCCATGACTCCAGGCTTCAGCGGGAGAAAGTCCCCGTTCGACATCTCCATGAACATCTCCCTGACCTTGAAAAGCAGCTTGTCGTATGGGAAGTCCTCACCGTAGCGGAGTTGCATCTTTTTCCTGGTGGCGTCCTTGTTTAGACCCATGCAGGAGATGACCATTTCGCCTATATCGGTATATCCTTGGCTTTCCCCGACTTCCTCCCAGCATTTGAGGACCAGCCTCTCAGAATCGAGCAGGGTGCCGTCCATGTCGAAGATGATCCCCATGTTTTCCGATATGCCCATTGATCTCCCGTCTTTGTCAATTGTTTTCGATTGCAAGGTTACACCAGCGATTGCAAATCAATGTAAAGTGCTGGTGCATTCCGGCGTGCGGTGAGCTAGAGGGGATTCGGGCTTACGTAGACAGCTGCATTAATGTCCGGCGTGCGGGGACAAGGCGGTGCCTGATGTGAGGAGGGGAGGTTCTTGCACGAAGAGGGAGGATACAGAATCGCTACAAGCGCGAGGTGAAAGGGCGTGGAAGACGAGCAAACCTCACCCACATGAAAAGGCCCGTGCCCTAATCGCGTTTCGAACCCGGCTGGGATATCCCGCCGAACTTCGTCTCACGACCCAGGTCACGGGCCTAATGTCAATTCATCGTTTTCGAAGGTCAGCTTCTACGATGTGCAGGCTTCTTAGATGACGGTCTGCATTCCGATGTCCAAAGCGGCCTGATATGCATTCCAGTTGGCCTCGCGGATGCTCTTCGAAACCAGAGCGTCTCCAACCAGGTAGAAATCTGGGGTGCAGAGACGAAGCGCCAGGGCCTCTTCCTGCCTCGGGCGCATGCCCATTGCGGTGACAACGGTGTCGGCCTTCAGCTCGACCTCTCCGTCGGGTGCCTGGACCTTGACTCCGTCGGGAGTTACCTCGAGGGCCTTCGTGGAGGTCATGATCTTGGTTCCAAGCGCCTCGTACTGAAGTCCGAGAGCGTTCTGCTGCAGGATGTTCCCGCCAGCGTTGAGCTCGGGGAGCATCTCGACGATCGTGCAGTTGAAGCCCTTCATTCCCATGTAGACCGCAAGCTCCTGACCTACGAGGCCCCCGCCGAGGATGACGATGTTCTTGCCGGCCTTGTCGGGCTCAACGTAGAGTTTCTGAGCGGAGATGACATTTGCGCCGTCGATCCCGGGAATTGGGGCAACGAACTCCTTGGCGCCGAGCGCGGCGATCAGCGCGTCTCCCTCGAGGGACTCGCAGAACTCTGGAGTTGCATCGGTGTTCAGCCTGATGTCGACTCCCAGCTCCTTGCAGTATCTTGCCTGCTGGTTCAGATACTCGTCCAGGTGGATCTTGAACGGTACGTCCTTCTCGCACTTCAGGACTCCGCCGAGGGTATCGGTCTTCTCGATCAACACTACATCGTGGCCGCGCTTCTTGGCGGTGATCGCAGCTTGCATACCGGCGATTCCGCCACCTGCGACGATGACGCGCTTCTTGTCGGCGGGAACGCGCGGGTACTTCTGCTCCATGCTCCAGCCGATCTGCGGGTTTATGGCGCAGGAGTACTCTTCACCCTGGAGAACATGAGAGAAGCACGATTGGCAGCGCATGCAGTGCCTGATGTCCTCGGGGCGGCCTTCCTTGGCCTTCTTCGGGAAGTCCGGGTCTGCGGAGAACTGTCTTGCGAGCTCCACGACATCTGCCTTGCCGGAGGCGATGATGTCCTCCATCATCTCGACGTCGCAGAGGGCTCCGACGCATGCAACCGGGTGCTCGACATGTTTCTTG
>JBMNUL010000139.1:0-6812 GCA_050946255.1 Coriobacteriales bacterium
CGTCCTCCGCCTGGCTGATCTTCTTGTTGGACCAGGTGATGAAGCTCCGAAGGTTGACTCGCGAGCCAGAGGGAATCGTGAACGCCAGGATCACCCCAGCGAGGGTGGCGTGAACTCCGGAGAGGTAGACGAACACCCACAGCACCACTCCCAAGAGCAGGTAGGGCACGAGCGAGTATATATGTGCGCGGTTGGTCAGCATCAGGAGCACGACCACAGCCGCAGCAAGCCCCAGGAACAGCAGGTCCGGCGCCTCGCCGTAGAAGATCGCGATAACGAGGATGGCAATGATGTCGTCGACTACGGCAAGAGTGGAGAGGAAAACGCGCAACCCACCTGGAATGCGGTTGCCCAGAAGCGCCATGATGCCCAACGCGAACGCGATGTCGGTCGCGGTGGGAATGCCCCATCCCACGGCAGATTCCGACAGGCCTCCGTTGAAAAGCAAGTATATGAGAATCGGCATGACCACTCCGCCGACCGCCGCTATGATCGGCAGTAACGCCTGCCGGATGTTGGTCAGCTCCCCAACCGTAAGCTCGTACTTGATTTCCAGCCCGACGAGAAGGAAGAACAAGGCCATGAGGGCATCGTTGATGATGTGGGCGATGCTCATGGTGTATGCAGTGTTCCCCACCACGAACCCCACAGGCGTGTGGATGAGCTCCTCGAAGGTGGTGGCGGCACCAGTATTGGCGATTATGAGCGCGGCGACGGCTGCGGCCAACATGATGCCGGCTGCGCGAGTGGACGAATGCGTGAACTCCAGAAGCTTCTGATAGCGGTTCTCGTGCCCCTGCACCTCGTCGATGAACAATTCGCTTCGACCGGGGGTGCGCGTCTGCTTTTCGGGGGTGCGCGTCTGCTTTTCCATAACACGCCCCCTTCATGACCGTGCGGCCGCGCAGTGCCAATACGTGCGATTGGAGCATTATACCAATCCAACATGCCGGCCGTTAGACGTCTCCCGAAAGTCTCCTGCTTTCCCTGGACGGCAAGCATCGGGGTGCGTGCCCGGCAAACGGACACGCACCCCTCACAGGCCTCTCAGATTCAGACGTCTTAGCCTAGTCCATACTCGCCGAAAATAACATCCACCTCGTCATTACATCGGCTTTGCGGTAAATTCCCTCGAAAACTCACAACCAGGAATTGAAAAGCTCTTCCAGATCCTCGGACACGGCGCTTCCACCCCCGATGATGTACCCCTCCTCGATGGAGGAAGAATTGGACTGGACGAAGCTGGTCGAGGAGGAATCGTCGGACACGAGGAGTATTGGCGCGGAGTTCTTTCCCGCCACGTTCACCGATGTCAGCGCGTCAGGGAAATCTTCGCCCGTTGCGACGGTGAGGTTCGCGCAGCTCAAGGTCACGTCCGGCGAGGCGCTGACACCATCGACCGTGCCGCCAGTGACCCAAGTGGCGAAGAGGCTCGAGGTTTCGTAGCGATCGGATCCAGCGAATACCGAGTATGAGATCGAGCTGTCGCCGATGGCGCTTTCAACGGCAGACGCGTCTACCGCCGAGTTGCCCCCGAGGATTATCACACTCGTGAACCCGCCGTCTCGGATCGCCTCGGCATCCGACTCTGAGAGCACGCCATCTTCAGCCAGGAAAACCGGGGCGTTGTCGGCATATGCATACGAGGATGCGGAGAGGGCATCTGGGTAGTTGGCCCCAGAGACCACGATTGCGGTCTCGCCCCAAGTCCCATTCTCTAGGCCGTATTCGTAGATCTCATCGGCCGTCTCGTATCTCGTGCTCCCGCTCACCCGGGTCACGGATATCCCGTCTATTGCGTCCACGGAATCCGCCACGGATGCAGAGATGGCGCCCGTGCCGCCCACCACGATGACAGTCGCGCCGGAGTCGGATGCCAGCCTTTCTATCTCTGCCTCCGTCTCATCTGTGAGCTCGCTGCTGGAGCTGATGAGGAGAGGCGCGTCCAGAAGCCCTGCGAGAGCGCTAGCGGAGATCGCGTCGGGGAAATTCTCACCGCTGGCAAGAATTATCGTCTCGGCTGATTCATCCTCCCAGCTCTCGTCGAGAATCTCGCCCATGGTCTCGTATCTGTCCGCTCCAGCCAAGCGCGTCCATGTCGTGTCGGAGACGATGTTGAACGTCGCAGTGGTCGAGCCGGTGTAATCCCCAGTCCCGGTGATCGTCACGGTCGCGGTCCCGACCTCGATGTTGTCGGAATAGGTCACATAGTAATCGGTTCCTGCAACGAGCGTCGTTCCGTTGAGGGTGACGGTGACGTCAGGCTCTATCGCGTCCCCAGTGTAGGTCTGGTCCGGTATTGCGGCGACCGTCGCCCCCGAGATATCCGTGTCGTCGGTATCGTCGTCGCTGGAATCGTCGGGCTCAACGATGTTGAAAGTCGTGCGCAAAGAGCCCGTGTAGTCGCCAGTTCCCAGCACGAGGACAGTTGCGGTGCCAACCCCGATGTTGCTGTAGTAATAGACGTCGTAGTCGGTGCCCTCTGTAAGAGTGGTGTCATCGAGCGTCACTTCCACGTCAGGCTCGATCGCATCTCCGGTGTAGGTCTGGTCGGGAATCGCCGAGATCGTTGCCGTGGCTATGCTCTTCACGTTCGTGGTGGAACCCGACGACCCGCTGCTGGTCGCCGTGCCGGTGGCAGTAGCTGTGGCAACTGCGGTGCCGTTTACGTAGAGCGTATACGTCTGCCCGGAGACGAGGTCCGGAGACGCGAACAGGGCAGTGGTCGCGGCCTGCGCTGCAGTGGTCTCGTAGAGCGTGTTGCCCGAGCTGTCCTTGACAGTCACAGTGGATCCCTCGGAGACGCTGATGGAAGAGCCCGTGGAGCTACCGGGGTTACCTCCCCAGCCACTGCCACCGGGGCCACTGCTGGTGGTGCCGCTTCCGAAGTTCACGTAGACACCCTGAGAGGGCATGACCGGTGTCATCCCGGACCCGCCCAACGCCAGCAATGTGGTGTCGGTGACGCTCCAAGAGCTGCTATCTCCGCAGTCGATCGCGGTGTCATCTCCCTGCGCGGGGGCAGACACCTCGACGGTCCCGCCCGTGAACGAGATCGTTCCGTTGGAGTCAATGCCATCGCCACTTGCAACCACGTATATCGACCCGCCTGCAATGTTCAGCTCGAAGTCATAGCTGGAAAGGTCGCTGTTGGCGGCATTGATTGCGTCGTCGCTTGAAACTATGTCGATGTCACCGCAGTAGACGTTCACTGTCGCGCCCTCGATGCCCTCGTTGCACTCTACGATGTCAATCTTCGGGTCGCTCGTGGAAGTGCTTCCCGATGTGCCTATCGTGACCGTGTAATCGGCATGAACCGCATCGTCGCCCGTGGATATCTCGAACGTCCCGCTTGCAATGGAGAGGTCCCCATTGGTGTGGATTGCATCGTCCGCGCAATCGAACGTGAAGTCTCCCCCGATTATCTCGATTTCGCTGTCGCTCTTTATGCCTTTGGCGCTGTCGTCGTCGGTTAGAGAGGACACATTGGATGCTCCTCCGAACGTCGTGATGTCGAACGTGCCGTCTGAGATCGTCAGCTTGTTAGTGGACTGGATTCCATCCCCATATGCGTCTATTGTGATCGTCCCACCGTTAACCGTGACCGTGCCCGCGGACGCGGTGTCGTCTTCCTCGGGCTCGGATTTTATTCCGTCTCCGGCAGTTGACGTGACGTCAATGGTCCCACCGTTTATCACGACTGAGCCGTCGCTGGCAATGCAGTTGTTGGCTGTATTTGCGACGATACTGAATGTCTCGTCCGAGGACTCGCCGATTATCAACGTTGTCTCGGCCCCTCCTTTGATGCCGTTCTTGCAGGACGAGCCATCGAGGTTGAGAGTCCCCGTGCCGGTTATCGTGAGCGTGGCGCCGTCCTTAGCCTTGATGCACGCGCCCTCGAAGGCATCCGCCACGTCCGAATCGGTGGAGTCTTCGTCATCGGGGTCTTCCCCGTCGGTAAGCGTGACAGTGCCCTCCACGTCTATTACGACGTTGGTCGTCTTCTTGCAGACAACCGGTGCGCCTGTGGTGGATGTGAGCGAGAGGTCCTCGAGGACGAGTGTCACTCCCGTGACCCCCTTGCTTACAATGATGTTCCCACTAGCGCAAGATCCGGTCACCACATAGGTCCCGGCCGCGGTGATTGTGAGCTCCGTCCCGTCAATCGAGAACCCGGAGCCATCGGTGTCAGACGCCGTGACGCCGCTGTCGCTGAAGGTGAAGGTGTTGTCTTCTGTTGATTCAGTGGTATTCTGCGAAGTCTCGTCCGCGAGCGCAACTGCCGGACAGAGAGCGAACACCATGAGCACGGAGAGGAACCCCGATCCTATCTTTCTCCCAAACGACGAATCGGTTTTAGCCCGCCCACGTTTCCGCAGGTTCCCCGAGCCTGACGATCCACTGGTCTCGGATGCGCGAGCCCTCGACGCGACGTCAATCGACGTACCGTCCCTAGAAGCTCCATCTTTCGAAATACCGATTCTCGATGCTCTTGCCGTCCCTCCACCTTGTCTGTTGAACATGGGCTGATGCTCCTTTGGTCGAAACCTCAACCTGCTGTTGCAGGCACTCGTTAGATGTCATTGACATCGGGGCGTATTTTCAGGTTCGAAGCTGAAGAAACCCTGAATTTCCCTGAGTTTTTTCGAAATATGGACAAACAGAAGGAAAGAAGGGGGGCATCCTTCCAAGAATCTAATGCAAAGGACATCATGTAGATTTTGAAAGTTCTTGACCTCTTTTTTGCATTTCGCAATATTTTCCAATACGTTCGGGTATAGTCACATGCAAGGCAGTTCTTGCCTGGATCGGAAACCGAATTGCAAATCGGAGAGGAATGATCGAAATGAAAAGGGCAACATTCTATGTCTGCAAGAGGTGCGGAAACATCGTCATCAAGGTAAACGACGGTGGCGGAACACTGATGTGCTGCGGACAGCCAATGGAGATCCTCGAGCCCAACTCCACAGATGCGGCTCAGGAAAAGCACGTCCCCGCCATCGAGATCGACGGCGATACCCTCAAGGTCAGCGTGGGAAGCGTTCTCCACCCGATGGACCCAGACCACTACATCGAGTGGGTTTACGTTGTCACCAAGGAAGGCGTCCTCGCCAGGTGCTTCCAGCCCGGCGAAGAACCTGTGGCATCATTCGACATTTCTGGTCAGAACCCGATTTCGGTTTTCGCGTTTTGCAACAAGCATGGTCTTTGGAAGATCGACCTATAAGATATTAGCGGACGGCTAACAGCCGGAACCTATTAAAATAATTGAGGCGGTGCGGATTGCAACTAATCTGCATCGCCTTTTTCATGTCGGGGATTGCCCTTTCCAAGCTTCTGCAAACATCCAGATGAAGCGCTCGTCTCTAAATGTCATCAAATCCAAAATTCCATTTCGTCCAATACGGAAATTTCGCCCAGGACCAATACGGGCAAGTAAGAGGTGGCCTTGATAATCGGCCAACGCTCCGATGTCGTAAGATATACATCGTTCAAATCTGCCCAACCGACCGCACTTCAAGTAGAAAGGCGAATTGACATGTTTTCCAATCTCACCCAACTGGCACCCGTGGTCTACGGAAACGGATCCGTCTCGGTGATTGCCGACAAAATCCAAGAGCTAGGCGGCACGAAAGTCATGCTCGTCTACGACGAGGGGATCAAGGAAGCCGGAACAGGCCCACGCGTGGCATCGATCATCCGAGAAGCCGGAATCGACCTGGTGGAAATCGACAACATCATTACCGAGCCACCTGACTCGCAGATGGAGGAGATCTACGCCGCCAACAAGGACAGGGGGATCGACCTCATCGTAGGTCTTGGCGGAGGCAGCTGCATGGACGCCGCTAAGGCGCTGTCGTTCATGTTCGCGAACAAGATCGATTCCCTGGAAGGCTATCTGATGCCAGGCCCTGATTACCCAGTCTCCGGGATAAAGCTGATCGAGATCCCAACCACCTCCGGAACCGGCAGCGAGGCCTCGCTGGTAGGAGTGATCGCGGATACCAAGAACAACCTCAAGGGTGGAGTTCTCAGCCCTATGACCCTATCGATAGTGGACCCAGAACTTGCACTCACAATGCCCCCGTACCTCACCGCAATCACCGGAATGGACGCGTTCTCCCACTGCGTTGAGGCGATGACGGCGAACATGCACAACCCCAAGTCGGACGCACTCGCAGACTATGCCATCAGGCAGATAATGGAATGCCTCCCCAGGGCGGTCAGCAAGGGCACCGACCTCGAGGCGCGCGAGGGAATGGCCGTTGCCGCCCTCTTCGGGGGAATGGCGTTCAGCGATTCCTTCGTGAACTTCGGTCATGCCATGGCAGAGAACATCGGTGCCCGCTGCGAGGCGGACGACGGGCATATCCCCCACGGTCTATGCTGCGCACTGTGCCTGCCACCCACGATGGAATACGTGGGAGACCTCTGCGGAGACCGCATAGTGGTGGTTGCCAACGCGATGGGAATAGATTGCACTGGAATCGAGGGAGATTACCCGAAGATCGGGGCAAAGGCGGCAGACGAGACGAGGCGTTTCATGAAGCAGATAGGAATTCCGTCCTTTGCCGAGAAGGGCGTCTCCCGGGATGACATCATGGATGCGGTTCCAGCGGTTGCGGCAAGCCATCATTGCGAAGCATGCATCGCCCCCATCACAGAAGACGTTGCGGCCAAGTACACCGCACGCGCCTACGACGCCTACCAGTAGAGAGCTGTAACCAGCCTCGATGATATCTAGTGGGAAACGGCAGAGGGCTTCGGCGCCGCCCAGGTTTTCGGACGGATTCAAGCTATGAAAGAGGCGG
>JBMNUL010000140.1:0-6786 GCA_050946255.1 Coriobacteriales bacterium
TCGAGGTCGAGGGACTCGGTCTCGAGCGGAATCATCGGAAGGTCGGTGACCTGTGGGACATTCCACTTTCCCATTCCGGGCTGGTCGATCCAATAGTCGCGCTTGCCGTTGATCTCCTTGCGGATGGTCTCGATGTCCTCCGGCATTGCGTAGACCTTGGCGTTGGGGAATGCCTCCAGGAAAACTTCGGTGCCGAAATAATGATCTGGATGGGCATGGGAGAGAACAATCGTCTCGAGCTCGCGTCCGGAGTTGATGATCTCGGCAACGACCTTGTGGGCATTCGCCCTGTTCCATTGGGTGTCAATCAGAAGGGCCTTTTCCTTGCCGAGCAGCACGAAGGAATTCACTGCGAAACCGTAATCGTTGGAAAGGCAGGTCATCACCTCTGGTTTGTCATCTCCAAAGGTGTAGCGGCGCACATCCAATTGATGATTCGTGTAAGACATACTTCCTCCATTTCTCTAAGTTTCTCGCCCCGACAATATTTAGATTTCCTCTTGAATTGGGTTTGGTCACAAGAATGATGGGACGAGACAAACAGACCACTAATTAGAGTTTGGATTCAGATTTGCGCCGCGTAAAGCAACTTTGAATTTAATATAATTTCCTTTTGTTTCAGTGTCTTTTGTTTCAATGTTTATTAAATCTTTGCACTTTTAACGAGGAATCAAACGCGAACATCCAGTAAAATTACAAATGGAAATAAACAATCGCTTTGGGATAGATATTCTGGGGGGAGTATCCCAATCCGAACATTTATGCATTTCTGGCGACGGCTCCTATATAATGAAATTCAAAGTTGTGATTTCTCTGGAAAGCATGCAACGTTGATGTTTTGCCGTGGCAAATTGATGCTTTGCCTTTACGGACAAGTACCGTTTGAGCTCCCTTTTGGTAATGAGTGGAGATCGGCCAGATTTTCATCTCGACCGTCTACAAGGTGATTTTATGGATACTCAGCAATTCAAATACTTCCTCCAGCTGTGCGTGGACAGAAACTATGCCACCGCTTCCAAGAATCTCTACATCACACAGCAAGCGCTCAGAAAATCTATGAAGAGACTCGAACTCGAGACCCACAGCACGCTCTTCTACAAAAGGGGAGATTCGCTCGAGCTCACAAAAGCCGGGAAAGTCGTGAAATCGCATGCCCGCAAGGTCATTAACGAACTCGAAAGCATGGAGAAGAGCCTCAGCTACATCTCGTCCGACAACAATCCGGTCATCACCATCGCCTCTTCTTATGGGATTTACCCAAGGCTTGCGAACAATTTGATAATCCCGTTTGAACGCAAGTTCCCTGCGGTGAGCCTGAAGATAATAGAGCTTCCAGATGCCAGATGCGAGGACGCGATTCTCAACGGAGATGCCGACCTGGGCTTCTGCGTGGGACCAAACGACAGCAGGTATTTCGACGTATACGAAATCGAAGTCCACGATGTCTGCGCGATGATAAACAAGAACAATCCCCTTTCTCACAAGAAGAGCATCACGCTCGAAGACCTGGAGGGCCAGCATGTCGCCATCGTCAACGACAACTTCAAACTGCACAAGAACTTCGTCAACATCTGCGAGAAGAGCAACATCTATCCAGACATAGCCCTCAACGGTGGAGATGTGATCTCCGTTCAGAACTTCAGCAGGTTCGACGACAACATCGCCGTTACCGTGGATTTCCTCGCCGAGGACATGGGGTTCGACGAATCAGTGCGCATCCCGATGGACGTGCCCGATCTCAACTGGACCATCAACATGCTGGTGCGCAAGAAATCCGAGCTGAGCGTGGCTTGCGATGAGTTCGTCGAATTCACAAAGAGAACCTACAGGGAAGATTCTGAGTGATAGCCCACCGACCTCGATTCCTTTGAGAATAAAATCCTAAAACCAGCCCGCCGAGCTCGGATGAAACCCGGGCAAGGCCAACCTGTGCAATCCTGCCCGCCGAAATTGCTGAGGGCTAGTCCACGGACTTCAAGCTGTCGACCATCGAGATCTTGTCCAGCTTCCTTCGCATGAACAGCATGACTATCACCGTGTACGCCATAGTCAACACAAACGAGATCAGGAAGCTCATGGCATGGATATCCCTTCCGAACATCACCTGGTCGATCTCTGCAGTGAGAACCACGAAGTTTTCCAAGAAGATTCCAAAAACGAGTCCCACAAGAGCACCGATTATCGACAACAAGATGACTTCTCGGAAGATATAGGAGCTCACCTCGCGCTTGGTGAACCCCAGCACCTTGAGAGTCGCGATCTCGCGCGACCTCTCGGATATGTTGATGTTCGTGAGGTTGTAAATGACGACAAACGCGAGAACAGCTGCTGAGACTGTGAGCACTACCACAACAGAGTCCACGCTCTTGAGTGCCTTGCGGTAGTACGAAATGACCTCGTCGGACTGGGATACCGTGCTCACCCCGTCGCTATGGCCCAGCTCTTCCACAAGCTGTTTCTGAGCGTCAGAGTCAGACACGGTGCGGATGAAGAACGTGTTGTAGTCCGGGTCTTCGCCCATTACCTCCTTGTAGTACGTAGGAGAAACATATATGTAATGGCTCACGTAGTTCTCCGACACATCCGCGACCTTGAACTCCTTTGCCTCACCAGATGCGTTTCCGATTGTGTTCTGCTCGTATATAGTGATCGTATCCCCGGGAGAGACCCCCATCACGTCCGCCAGTTTCTCCGTCACTACAACCCCGTCGTCACCTAGCTCTATATCCTCGTTGTTCAAACGCCCGTGCATCTTCACGAACTCGTTGAACTTCTGAGTGTCCTCGGGAACAACGAGCTGAATCTGATACTCGGTGCCAGATGAGCTGACCGCGACCATGCTGGTCTCCTGGGTAAGCTCGCTTTTCTCGACATCTTCCGATGACCCGATGTAAGAGGCGATTTGGTCCATCTCGGATGTTGTGGCATTATCGTCCATCCTCACGGTGACGTTGAAATCGAATATCGGGTCGCTGCCAGCATATTGCTTGTCGATAATGTCGTTGATCGAATCGGAAAGTCCAAAGCCGGTCAGAAGCAGTGCAGTGCATCCGGCTATTCCAATAATCGCCATGAAGAACCTGCGCTTGTAGCGGAAGATGTTCCTCGACGTGACCTTCCAAGTGAACGACATCCTGCTCCAAAGCGGTCTAATGCGCTCGAGGAGAATCCGTTTTCCCGCTTTGGGAGACCTCGGGAGCATCAGGGCGGCTGGCTTCTCCCTCAAGCTGGCGCTGGCGGCCCACCAAGTTGCGATCAGCACGATTGCAATGCTCAATCCGGACGAGACAAGCGCATAGTAGGGGTCTATTGGAGTCAAATTGACTGGGAATATGTAGATGATCCCATAGGCTTCCATGATGAAATAGGGCAAATACTGGGTGAGGAAGGCGACTCCGATAATACATCCGATTCCACATGCCAAAAGAGCGTAGATGATGTACTTGGAGATAATCCTGGAATTCGAATATCCCAATGCCTTGTATGTGCCTATCAGCACACGTTCCTCGTCGACCATCCTCGTCATCGTGGTGAGGACCACCAGCGCAGCGACCAAGAAGAAGATGAAGGGAAAGACCTGGGAGATCCTGTCAATTCTCTCGGAGTCCAATGCAAAGCTCTCGGCACCTATGTTCTTTGTGCGGTCGAGCACGTAGAATTCGGGAGATTCCATCTCATCAATCTGTTTCTGAGCATCGTCGAGCTTGCACTTGGCATCATCGAGCTCGTCCTGGGCCTTCTTCTTCTGATCCTCGTATTCTTGCAGCCCAGATTGGTACTCAGCTAGGCCGGACTCGTATTCCTCCCACCCAGAAGCGAGCTGCGAACGTCCAGAGTCGATCGTGGCCTTTGCAGCATCAAGCTCGGCCTGTGCAGAAGCAAATTTCTCCTCTGCGCTCACCCTAGAGGCATCAAGCTGAGCTTGCGCTTGGTCGAGCTCGGCCTCGCCTTCTTGAATCTGCGCGACAGCCGCATTGAGCTGATCTGCCTGCTGCTGAAGCGCGGCGATCTGCTCTTGAAGCGAAGCCAGGGTCGCCTTAAGAATGGGCAGCTGACTGTTTGTGGGATCCAACGACTCAAGCTGTTGAATCTGCTGCTCGAGGGTGTCGGCCTGTGACTGGAGCAGTGAGATGCCTTCGCTTATCTGAGTGAGCTGAGAATCCACATCTCCGAGCTGGCTCATGGCCTCCTCGAGTTGAGCCCTCTGGGAGTCGATCTGCTCTTGAGCTGCCGCAAACTGGCTCTCCGCGCTCTGCCTCTGTTCCTCCAGCTCGGCGACCCCGTTCTCGTACTCGGTCTGAGCTGCTGCAAGGTCGCTCTCGTTCTGCTCGAGAGTCGCCTTCGCACTGGCAAGGTCTGCGGCGGCAGAATCCAACTCCGCCTTCGCGTCTGCCAGCTCAGATTCCGCCTCAGCCTTCGAGTCGTAGTACTCCTGCCACGAATCGTCGAGTTCTGATTGCGCTTCGGCTTTCACGTTGGCCAACCTGCTGGCAGATACCTTTGGGGTGAGAGCATTGATCCGCTCTGACACTGCATCTACGAGCTCGTAATATGCATCGCTTCCGGACATCTGCTCGCGCGCACCTTCAACTGTCAGGAATGCACCGGTATATGGGAAATCGTCAGCGAAATCGCCGTCTGGCACGAGCATGAAATCCTCGACAGAGCCATCTGCAAGGGTTGTGGTTCCGAAGTTGGCGGAGCAGACGTAATAAGAGGACCTAACGAACCCAGTGATCGTGTACTCGGTGACATCAAAGGTCCCGGACATGTCGTCATCGCCCGCAAGCTTGGTGAGCGAGACCTTGTCGCCAATTGAAACGGGTTGGTCGAGGACGGCATCCTCGCATAGCACGCACTCGCCGCTGTTGGTGGGCCATCTGCCCTCGACCAGAATCGGGCGGTTTATGTAGGATTCATCATCGGAAAAGGCATTTAACCCATCAGAGGTGTCACTTGCAACCGCAGCGTCAACGTCCAGCCCATGGATCCTTATGGCGTATTCGACACCGCCAAGAGTCGCGATAGCATCCGCCTCGTGCTCCCCCACCACCTGGTCTACGCCCTCTACCGCCTTCAGCTCTGCGATCGTGTCATCGTCGATACCCAAAGTACTCGCAACCCTGATGTCATAGAGATTGGTCGCATCGTAGTAGGTGTCGGCCGAGAGGTTCATGTCCGGAGAGGTCATGCGAAGTCCGGCATAGAAACCGGTACCCAGCGCTGCGATAACCAATATCGCAACGAAGCGGCCTATGGAGTTCTTGATAGAACGCCTGACATCTTTGTTGAAAGCGCTCGCCAATTACCACTCAACCATATCTGCCGGCATCGGGCTGTCGTTGATCTCGACCGACTGCGCTCTACCCTCCTTGACTCTGATTACGCGGTCGGCAATAGCAGTGAAAGCGGAGTTGTGCGTGATGAGAACGACTGTCATCCCGGAGGATTGGCAGGTGTTCTGGAGAAGCTCGAGAATTGATTTCCCGGTCTTGTAGTCGAGAGCGCCGGTGGGCTCATCGCAGAGCAGGAGCTGCGGATTCTTCGCAAGCGCTCTTGCTATGGCCACCCTCTGCTGCTCTCCTCCGGAAAGCTGTGATGGGAAGTTGTCGGTTCTATCGGCAAGCCCGACGGCATCCAGGACCTCTGCGGCGGGAAGCGGGTTGTCGCAGATCTGAGTCGCCAGCTCCACGTTCTCCAACGCTGTGAGATTCTGGACCAGGTTGTAGAACTGGAAGACGAACCCTATTTCATGCCTGCGATAGAGGGTGAGCTCGCGCTGGTCGAGAGAGCTGATCTCCCTTCCGGAAAGGAAAATGGAGCCAGAGGTGCAGGAGTCCATGCCACCGAGCATGTTGAGGAGCGTGGTCTTGCCAGACCCGGATGGCCCGACGATGACAACGAGCTCGCCCTTCTCTATCTCGAAGGTCATGCCATCGAGGGCAGCAACTGCAAGATCGCCGGAACCATATACTTTGTGAACATCATGGAATTCCACGAAAGCCATAGAGCTCTCCAAAATCTGAATAGAATGGGCTATTTATTTGCACCGTACCGCATAGTCTTTAAATTATAATCTGGAATCACCGAATAACTCTAGGTGTAATCGCAGTCTAACTCTAGGCACGAAGCTCCCAAAACGCCACCGCGCTTGCCGCGGCCACGTTGAGCGAATCCACATCATGGGACATCGGGATTGTCACGCAGTGGTCGCAGGCATCTATAGTGCTCTGGAAAAGCCCATCGCCCTCGGATCCCAGGACAATCGCCAGCTTCTCGTATCCCTTCAGCAACTGGTCGTCGAGAGAGATGGAACCATCGTGGAGAGCCATCGCCACCGTTGCAAATCCAAGGTCGTGGAGCATTGGAATTCCCTCGGGCGCCCATTCGCGCTCGCTTCCTATCCTGGTCCAGGGGACTTGGAAGACAGATCCCATGCTCACCCTGGCAGCGCGTCGATAGTATGGGTCGTGGCAGGATGGGCTAACGAGCACGGCATCGATTCCAAGAGCGGCCGCAGAGCGGAAGATTGCCCCGATGTTCGCATAGTTGGTCACATCCTCTAATACCGCGACCCTTCTCGCTCCAGAGAGCACCTTCTCCACCGGCGGAAGCGGGGGCCTCTTGAATGCGGCAAGAGCTCCCCGGGTAACCTCGTAGCCTGTCAGTTCGTGAAATTGCCCGTTATCTGCAATGTAGACCAAGATGTTCGGGTTCTCGCTCTCGAGCCGCTCGATTACCGGGAGCTCATGCTCGAACCAGTGCTCTTCGACGAATACCGAAATC
>JBMNUL010000141.1:0-6708 GCA_050946255.1 Coriobacteriales bacterium
TCGCCGGTGTAGATGACATCTATGCCGTTGGAGGTGCCCAGGCGGTTGCCGCACTGGCATATGGGACCGAATCCATTCCCAAGGTCGACAAGATCGTGGGACCGGGAAACGTCTATGTTGCGGCTGCCAAGAAGCTTGTCTCGGGAAGTGTAGGGATAGACCTCCAGGCAGGTCCAACAGAGATACTTATCCTCGCGGACGACACCGCAAATCCGAGATTTGTGGCTTCCGACCTGATTTCCCAGGCCGAGCACGACCCGAACGCCTCGTGCTTCCTGGTAACAGTTGGAGATGACATCGTCGACGACGTCGTGCGCGAGCTGTACGACATCATCCCCACTGCCCCGAAGAGGGACATCATCGAGGCATCCATCGAGAACAACGGTCTCATCGTCGTCTGTCCCAATCTCACGTCTGCGATCAACACCGCCAACGCAATCGCCGTCGAGCATCTTGAGCTCATGGTGGATGACCCGCTCGACATCGTCGGGAGAATCGACAATGCCGGTGCGATCTTCCTCGGACCATGGACTCCAGTTGCAGTTGGAGATTACATCGCAGGTCCCTCGCACACGCTTCCGACTTCGGGTACCGCCAGGTTCTCCAGTCCTCTGACCACCGATGATTTCGTCAAGAAGAGTTCCGTCATCTACTACTCGTTCCCGGCGCTCATCAAGGATTCCGACGCGCTGATCCCCATTGCGGACAGCGAGGGATTCAGGATGCATGCCAGGTCTGTGGAGGAGAGGATCGAGTTCGTTAATTCCATCATTGATGGCGAGAAGCAAGGAAAAGAGTGATATGCGAAGGTCGAAGATGGTCGAGGGCATGAGCCCATACGATCCCAAGTACATTCCCGCAAAGGTGCTGCTCTCTGCCAACGAGAACCCAGATGACGTTCCCGCCAAGGTCCGCAAGCAGATCTTGGAAAGGATATCGGAGGTTGGCTTCAACAGGTACCCGGCACCTGCGGCGGACAAGCTGAGGGACGCCATCAGCGAGAATCTCCCGAAGCTGGTGCTCCCGACTCTGGAAGACCATGTGCGCGATTCAATCGGGTTCCCCGAATTCGGAAGGGACAACATCGTCTTGGGAAACGGCGGCGATGAGCTGCTGTTCAACACGTTCATGCTGTTCGGTGGCCCGGGAAACAAGGTACTTCTGGTTCCCCCATCGTTCTCCGTCTACGACATCGATGCCGGTCTCACATCCACAGAGGTCGTGAACGTGCCCAGGAACCCCGATTTCTCGATAGACGAGGACGCCGTCATCGCCAGAGCTTCAAAAGAAGATGTGAACCTCGTCGTCATAACCAGCCCCAACAACCCCACCGGAGATTGCGCGGACGTCCAGTTCGTGAGGAAACTGCTCGAATCGACCGACGCCATCGTCTTGCTAGACGAGGCATATGCAGAGTTCTCCGAGAGGACCTGCATCCCGCTGATCGCAGAGTATCCCAACCTCTGCATTCTGCGCACGTTCTCCAAGGCCTACTCCCTTGCCGGGGTGAGGCTGGGATATATCGTTGCCAATCCGGAGGTCATCTCCTCTTACCTGATGGTCCGCCAGCCTTATTCCGTGGACGCCGTGTCCCAGGTCATAGGGCAGACCGTGGTGGAGAACTGCCTTGAATACAGGAACGTCGTCAGGTCGATCATCGTGCGGCGCGAGGAGCTTTACTCCAAGCTCGACTGCATCAACGGCGTCGAGGTCTTCCCGAGCAAGTCCAACTTCATGACCGTGCGCGTCAAGGGCGCCGGGAAGGTATGGGAGGCAATGGCCTACGAGGATAGCGTGCTGGTCAGGGATTTCTCGAGACAGCGATATCTCGAGAACTGCCTGAGGATAACAGTGGGGACCGAAGAGGAGAACGAGAAGATGCTCAACTCCCTGGCCTCCAACATAGTTAGGGGGATGTGAGATGCGCGAGGCTTCAGTCAGGCGCACGACCAAGGAAACGGACATCGAGGTCGAGCTCGCTCTCGACGGCAGCGGAGATGCGGTTTGCGATACGGGGGTTCCCGCTTTCGACCACATCATGCAGGCGTTTGGGCGTCACGGCCTCTTCGACATGAGGGTCGTTGCCAAGGGAGACCTCGAGATCGATGCACATCACACCGTCGAGGATTGCGGGATTGCCCTTGGGCAGGCCTTCGACCAGGCTCTCGGAGACCGAGCGGGAATCCGCAGGTTCGGAGATTGCATCCTCCCCATGGACGAGGCGCTCATCATGGCAGCTGTCGACATCTCCGGCCGTGGCCAGCTGCATTGGGACGTCGATGTGCCAATCGAGATGATCGGGGTGTTCGACACCTCGCTAGTCAAGGAGTTCGCAGTCGCCCTCTGCACCAACATGGGCATGACCCTGCATGTGAGGAAACTTGCAGGCGAGAACACCCACCACATCATGGAAGCCACGATGAAGGCGATTGGCAGGGCGGTTTCCGAAGCGGTGTCCATCGACCCGAGGAGAGAGGGTCAGATTCCCTCCACCAAGGGAACGATTTGATAGCGGAACAGCGCAGGCTCAATGCCTTTTCCCTTCTGGAAAGGATGGAAAGGGATTCTGCGTTCTCCAATTATCGGGGGAATTTCATATGGCTATTGCGGTGATCGATTATTGCAAGGGAAACCTTCGAAGCGTTCAGAAGGGTCTCGAATCTGTTGGGGGAGTGGCGGTTATTACCTCAGACCCCGATGAGGTATCGAGGTCCGAGGCGCTCGTGTTGCCAGGCGTTGGGGCATTTGCCGACGCCTCCGATACTATGCTCCAGACGGGCCTCATGGATGCCGTCCGCGAGTCGATAAAGAGAGGTGTCCCCTTCTTGGGTATCTGCCTTGGGCTGCATCTTCTTTTCGATTATGGTGAAGAGGGTGGAGACGGGCATTCCGAGGGACTTGGAATTCTCAGGGGGTACAGTGGCAAGCTCGATGCCTTCACCCCGGAAGGCCAGAAGGTCAAGATTCCCCATGTGGGCTGGAACACAGTGGATTATGCAAGGGATTGCGAGCTTATGCACGGGGTCCCAGACCATTCGCACTTCTACTTCACCCACTCCTACCAGTGCAATCCGACAGACTCCTCCGTGGTTGTCGCCACGACAACACATGGAACGGAGTTCACGTCTGCAGTGGCCTCTGACAATGTGTTCGGGGTGCAATTCCACCCAGAGAAATCCTCTGCGCTTGGGATGAAAGTGCTCTCCAATTTCGTTTCGATAGTGCGCAGGTCCTAGGCCCGCATCTGCTTCGGAGGAACGCGATGATTTTCTTTCCTGCAATAGACATCCTCGAGGGACGGGCGGTCAGGCTCGCCCAGGGTTCTTATTCCGACGTGACTACGTACAACCCGGACCCAGTCGATCAGGCACGTGTGTTCGCCGACGCCGGGGCCGAGTGGATTCACATCGTGGATCTCGATGGTGCGAAGACCGGCAAGACCGAGAACCACAAGACCATAGAGAGGATCTTGTCCAGCGTGGATATCGGGATCGAGGTCGGCGGAGGAATCCGGGAGCTGGAGACGATAGGAAAGTACGTCGAGGCCGGAGCCAGGCGGATTGTCCTCGGGACCAAGCTCGCGACCGACCCGGAGTTCGTGGAGAGAGCAGTGGAGGAGTTCGGCGAGTTTCTCGTGGCGGGTATCGACGCCAGGGACGGTCGGGTCTCGATTTCCGGATGGACCGACGACCAGGCCATCATGGCTGACGACCTCGTCGCCAAGCTCCCAGAGATGGGGATTTCCCACCTTGTGTTCACCGACATCTCAAACGATGGGATGCAAACTGGAATAGACGTCGACAGGTACCTTGAGATCTCCAAGATCGCGGGCTTCCCAGTTGTCGCCTCTGGAGGCGTGGCGGGTATCGAAGACGTTCGCGCGCTCGCTGCCCATCCCGAGGCAATAGAGGGCGTCATTTCCGGAAAGGCCATATACGAGGGAAAGCTGGATTTGGAAGAGGCGCTCAAGGCCTCCTCTGGAGAATCGAGGTAGAAATGCTCACAAAGAGGGTCATACCCTGCCTGGACGTAAAGGACGGGCGTGTTGTGAAGGGAGTCAACTTCGTGAACCTGCGCGATGCGGGAGACCCTGTTGAACTCGCTTCCGAATACGACAAGGCGGGTGCAGACGAAGTCGTCTTCCTTGACATCACCGCCACCGCCGAGGGCCGGAAGACAACGATAGAGATGGCATCCCGTGCCAGCGAGGAGCTGCATATTCCCTTCACCGTTGGCGGGGGCTTCACCGATGTCGAGTCGATCAGGGAGATGATCGCCGCTGGTGCCGACAAGGTATCGGTGAACTCCGCGGCGGTGAAAGACCCAACACTCATCACGAGAGCCGCCGAGGCCTTTGGGTCGCAGGCAATCATCTGCGCAATCGATGCGAAGGCGGTCGACGGCGTGGACGGAAAGTGGACCGTCTATGTAAAGGGCGGACGCGAGGACACGGGAATCGACGCTGTGGAATGGGCGCGCGAGGCTGCCAGGAGGGGCGCGGGGGAGATTCTGCTCACCTCCATGGACAGGGACGGCTCGAAGATCGGTTTCGACATCCCGCTCACCCGAGCAGTTGCAGAGGCCGTGGACATCCCGGTCATCGCCTCTGGGGGAGTCGGCGAGCTGGAGCACTTCTCCCAGGGTATCCTCGAGGGCAAGGCCGATGCCGTCCTCGCCGCCAGCGTCTTCCATTTCGGGGAGCTTTCCATCAAGCAGGTCAAGGAGCACATGGCCTCATGCGGTATTCCGGTGAGGCCCTTGAACGAGGTTGCATATGACGAGATCTAGCGGAGACGGATTCGAGCTGAAGTTCTCTGAGAGCGTGGGCATAGACGACCTGAACTTCGATGACAGGGGTTTGATTCCCGCTATTGTCCAGGATTGCAGTACAGGCGAGGTATTGATGATGGCCTGGATGAACGAGGAGTCCATCCGTCTCACCTTCGAGACCGGTCTCACGTGGTTCTGGTCGCGCAGCCGTGGAAAACTCTGGAACAAGGGCGAGACGAGCGGAAACGTCCAACATGTCGTCTCAATCGCAGCTGACTGCGATTGCGATTGCCTTCTCGTGGAAGTCGACCCCGCGGGACCTGCATGCCACACCGGGAACAACAGCTGCTTCTACAGAGATTTGGTTCAGTGAGCTAATAGCCAAGACCTTGCCGTCTATTTGGGAGGCATTTCACATGGGATACAAGACAGAGAACGTCAAACCGGGCGATATAGGGGAAACCCTCACGAAGCTGGCCGCCACGATCCATCAGAGGTGGGAGGCCTCCGAAGAGGTCAGCTATACATCTAGGTTGCTCAACGGCCCAGAGGAGAAGCTCCAGAAGAAGGTCGGCGAGGAGGCAATCGAGACCATCTTGGCAGCCGATAAAGGTGACGAGGAACATATCAGGTACGAGGCTGCAGACCTCGTGTACCACCTGATGGTCTTGCTCGAAAAGCACGGTATCTCAATTTCGGATCTTGCCGGAGAGCTGAACGCGAGGATGAAGTGAATACCCCTGACGGAGAAGACATCCACGACGGCGTGGACGGGAACCAGCGCAGCGAAGTAGATTCCCCATCGCAATCTGGTGAAGACCTGGTTGTCGTGGGCGACTCGCATCCTTCCCATGTCTCAAGTCCGGGGGTCGAAGTCTTCGTTGAGGAAACCGAGGAGGATGCTTCCGGCTCTGAGAAAGCTGATGAAAAATCGGGCGGGACCGAGCCAAGTTCCAGTGGTGGCAAGGCAGAGGCATCTCCAAGAAAGGGCAAGAAGAGGGGCGGCTACTTTGCAGACGAGCCGGAATACGAGAAGCTCACAGAGGAGAGGGCACGCGAGCAGCTGGAAGATCTCAAGACCCCGATGGGAAGGGCCCAACAGGTCGTGCTTGCCATCGTGATAATCCTGCTCGCGACCGGATTCGTATATTTGCTCTGTTTTTGGGGAATCATTCCCGCACTGCCCTGATTTTTCAATAGTTTTTGATAATATCTTTAATGGGCCGAGATGGACTTGCAAAATTTCCCCGCCATCTCATTATTAAACTTTCGATTCGACTTACGATTTTTCGATGGGAGCCACCGTGTCCGACTCCGAGAACACCGACGACAGGGCAGAAGAAAAGGGCAGCGAGAACATTTCCGACAATCTCGGAGGGGTAATCGAACCCAGTGTGAACGCCAAGCGCAAGGAGGCGGATGTCCAGATTCTCGACATGAAGGTCGAGGGCGCGTCCGATCCAGATGCTCCCGTGTCCCCAGAGTTCTTCGCGGTCCCAAATGAGAACTATTCCCGCCAAAAGAGGGGCAAGGGGAAAATCGTGGGGATCATCGTTGCAGTGGTCATCTGCATCTTGGTGGTCGGGGGCATCATCTACTTCATCAACAATTCCTCCAGCGAACAAGCGGATGGTGGAAGTTCCTCATCGCAAAGCGAGGCCACTCTCGACAATATGAGTCTCGACATCCCGGATCTTTCCAGCCTGTTCGGCCTGACTGAGGAGAAGGCCCTTGCAGAGCTCGGCGACGGTTTCGAGGTCTCATCCACCGAGAAGGCGAATATCGAGGAGAGCACAGATTCCGTGGATTCCACCACCGACGAGACCAAGACCCAGACAGCAGAATCCACCGAAGAGGTGCAAGCTGACACCACAGACGAAACCAATGTAGAAGAATACGTGACCATCACGCCCAAGTCCGGCAGCTCCGGTTCGCCGA
>JBMNUL010000142.1:0-6685 GCA_050946255.1 Coriobacteriales bacterium
AGCGGCGGGGATCAGCTCGAGTTCATCTATTCCGATAATGGAGGACGGTTTGATGCCCGCCTCAATGATGAGGCTGTTCATGAACGCTGTTGAAGGCTGATTGCGTAGGCAGAGAAGGGGATATCCCGACAAATCATCGGCAACGATGGAATCCAGCATTGCTGCTGGGTGCTTCTTTGAAACTACAAAGAAGACCTCCTGATTCGCTATCTTGAAAAAATGAAGCTTATTCTTCCAACTTTCGTCAATTGCGCCGAGGAATGCAACATCGATTGCACCCTGGATGAGTCCGTCTACTATCTCGTCTGGCTTCTTTGTCGCATAGTGGATTTCGATGCCGGGAATCATCTCTTGAAGCTTAATTGCCGTGGGAAGAACATAATGGCCAACACCCATGTTGAGCATTCCAATTTGTAATGCGCCGCCCGTGTTATTCGCTTCGGCGATTCTTGTCTTAAGCATGTTGTAACGATTGACGATTTCTCGGAACGTTTCATAGGCATCTTGTCCGGCGGCGCTGAGTGTGACGCCAGAATTCGATCTGACTAGGAGTTCAGCTCCAAGCTCCTTCTCCAAGCTCTTAATGTGTTTGCTTAGAACTGGCTGGGCCGTGAATGTACGGTTTGCAGCTTCGGTAATACTGCCCGTTTCTGCGACTGCAAGAAACTCAACCATCCGAGAAATCTGCACCTCAAACCCCCAATTATCGAAAAGCATCAATGCCAAATCATCGAACATTCTGCAATTCGGTATTCCAAAAGGGAATATCAGCATGAATTATAGAACATATCGATAACGGTCTTCCGCACGTATCATTTCCTGTAGAGAGGTATTGCTCCGGAGCAAAACTCAACAGCAAAGAATTGCGTACTTACAGCGCAAGGGTTTGTCGTGTCATTCGAGAGGCGAGGAGGGAGCAATGTCAAACGCGAACGATACCGAAGGCATTGTCATGGACCAATTTGGTGGCAATGCACCGGAAGATATCGCAGGGGGAAAGGTCAGCACCCAATCTGATGTCAGCATGTTTGCTGAATATGTAGAGAAAAAACCGGTCGGTGCAGACAAAACAGTCATCAAGAGTACGGGCATGAACTCGTTTGGCATAGGTGCGAATGTTGCCGAAGTTGATGTCAAAGACGATAAGATTGTCCGAGTTCGTCCGCTTCAATACGACAAAAAGTACACGCGCGAATACTTGAAGCCGTGGACGATAAGAGCGCGAGGTAGCGAGTTCGAGGGCGGCCTGCGCACGCTTATTCCTCCGTATGCATATGCGTATAAGACGCGCATTGATTCGCGTAATCGAATTCTCTATCCCATGAAACGAGTCGACTGGGATCCGAAAGGCGAAAGGCATCCCGAGAATCGCGGTAAGAGCAAGTTCGTGCGGATTAGCTGGGATGAGGCTACGACTCTTATTGCGGACGAGATCACGCGTGTAAAAGATACCTACGGATTACCTTCCATCTTTGTCCAAGGTGATGGTCATGGCGAGACCAAGGTTATCCATGCGTCTCACGGTGCGAATACGCGGCTGATGAATCTCCTCGGTGACGATTGGACCTATCAAGCTCGCCAGCCAGATTCCTGGGAAGGCTGGTACTGGGGTGCAAAGCACATGTGGGGAGAAGACCCCCTCGGACAGTTCGAGATTGGCAACCTGCTTCTCGATATTGCTGAAAATACTGACATGCTGCTGTTCTGGGGCTGCGACATGGAAACAACGACCTGGGGTTGGCAAGGCCAACTTCCCAGCCGATATTGTTTCTGGCTGACTGACATTGGCGTCCAACAAGTTTATGTCTGTCCCGATCTCAACTACGGCGCAGCTGCTCATGCTGACAAATGGATTCCTGTGCTGCCCAACACAGATTCTGCTTTACAGGCAGCTGTTGCGTATGTGTGGATTAGCGAGGGGCTTTACGATAAGGAGTATGTAGAGACGCACTCAATCGGCTTCGATTGGTTCGAGCGCTACATTATGGGCGGGGAGGACGGTCAGCCGAAGACTCCAGAATGGGCGTCTCCAATCTGCGGCGTGCCCTCGCGTCAAATCAAAGCTCTCGCTCATCAATGGGCAAAGCGCAAAACAAGCATTGCTCACGGGAATGGCGGCTCGTTCATTCGGTCGACCTATTCACATGAGCCAGCACGTTTCGAGGCAGCTTTGATGACGATGATGGGTCTTGGCAAGCCGGGGCGCAACATCGTGAAGTTCATAGAGTGGTATATGTATGGCCTGCCATCGCAGCAACCTGCGCCATGCTATTCAAGCAATATGATTGTCGGTGCAGCCTATCATGGCTGGGATTTCCAAGAGACCAAATCCTCCATTCCCAAGACGCTCGTTCCGAAGGCTATCTTGGGGGATTATACGGCGGAAAAACCACTGACTTGGAAGGGGTACACCGTTTGCTCGTGGCCCCGCGAGAACCAGTTCAAGACATACCAATACCCGATTCCCGGGGCACAACCACTCCATATGATTTGGACCGATACGCCTTGCTGGACAACGTGCTGGAACGGCGGCAATAGCATGGAGCGTGCCTTGCGCGATGAGAAGATCGAGTGCATCGTCGCGCAACAGCCGTGGATGGAAAACGACTGTCTCTTCGCAGATATCTTGCTTCCCATTAACACAAAATTCGAGGAAGAAGACATTGGCCAGGACAATGGTGCGGGGCAGTTCGGCAGCATCTACTACGAGGGTCTTGCAGTTTCGCCACGCGGAGAGTCGAAGAGTGACTATGAGGCGGTCGGCGAAGTGGCAAAGAAACTCGGGGTTTACGAGCAGTTTACGGAAGGCAAAGATGTCAAAGAGTGGGTGAAAACCGGTTTTGACTGCGCCGAGACTCCCGACCCTATTTCATTCGACGAGTTTATGGAAAAGGGCTATTACGCTGCGCCCACTATGGATGACTGGGAAGACTTGCCTCGTGGCTGGGAGAAATTCTGCAAAGATCCCGAAGCCAACAAGCTCCAGACACCTTCAGGGAAGATTGAATTCTATTCGTTGGGGCTTGCGGAGCATTTCCCCGATGACGAAGAGCGCCCGGTGGTTCCCCATGTCATTTTGTATGGGAAACGCCACCAAGAAAGCTTGCAGTGCGAGCGTGGCAAGAAATATCCGTTCCTCATTGTCTCGAATCATCCTCGTTGGCGCATCCATGCAAATATGGATGATATGCCGTGGACCCGCGAGATTCCCACGTGCAAGGTGAAAGGTCCCGATGGCTACTTGTATGAGCCCGTGTGGATTAATCCGATTGACGCGGAGAAGAAAGGCATCAAGTCGGGCGATGTGGTGAAGCTATTCAACGACCGCGGCTGGGTTCTTGGAGGCGCGATTGTCACGGAGCGCATTCGCCCGCAGGTCGTATACCAAGACCACGGAGCACGACTCGACCCGATTGAGCCTGGTGTTTCTGACCGCGGAGGAGCAAACAACCTTATTGCCCCGACAAAGACGACTTCGCAAAACGCTGCCGGAGAAGTCACCAGTGGTTTCCTAGTTGATGTGGAAAAAGTAGACGTGTTCGAGCTCGCAAAGCAATATCCGGAAGCATTCTCACGTCCGTATCACGCCGATGAGGGTGTGGACATCAGCACTTGGATGCAGGAGGAGTAGAGATGAAGTCTTTTATCGTCGATTTGGATAAATGCAACGGGTGCTACGGATGCCAGCTTGCGTGCAAGGACGAGACCGTCGGAAACGACTGGTCTCCCTACTCAAAGCCACAGCCAAAAACGGGTCAGTTCTGGCTGCGCATGACTGAAAAGGTGCACGGGCAGGTCCCGAAGGTCCGCGTTGAATATAGGCCCGATATGTGCAGGCATTGCGATAACGCGCCATGCATGGAGGCGGCGCCAGATGCAGTGTACAAGCGTGAAGATGGCCTGGTGATCATCGACCCAGAAAAAGCGGTGGGTAAAAAGGAACTCGTGGATGCGTGCCCATACGGTGCGATTTACTGGAACGAAGAGCTGAGTCTTCCACAGAAATGCACGGGTTGCGCGCACTTGGTGGATCAGGGAGAGATTCCTCATTGCGTTGATGCGTGCGCGACGGGCGCTCTAAGATTCGGCGAAGAAGAAGACTTTGCTGAGGAAATTGCGAAGAGCGTCGGCAATTTTGTCATCGGGGATACCAAGCCGCGTGTCCACTATGTGAATCCTTTCAAACTCTTCCTATCGGGTGAGGTGTGGGATCCGGAGGAGGATCTCATTATCGAAGGCGCGGCCGTTTCACTTGTTGATGAAGCTGGCTTCAAGCGCGAGACGCAAAGCGATGGATTTGGAGATTTCTGGTTCCGTCACATCCCCGCTGGCAACTACAAACTGTCTATTTCCGCGGAGGGCTTCAAGGGGATTGAACGAGAGGTTTGCCTACAGGAAAGCACAAATATCGGTGATTTTCCGCTCGCGAGGTAGAGAAGGGGAGTTCTCATGGCTGCGATAGAGAAAAACAGCGCTAAAAGTTGGCTGCAGTTTGTCATCGTCTTCATTGCTGGCATCACCATTGCAATGGGTATGTTCAAGGTGCCGGTCAACATGCCCAACATCATGGAATACTTCGGAACCGACATGACCCAAGTCAGTCTGCTAATGTCGGTAGTTGGTATTACCTGCTTGATTACTGCCCTTCCTGCAGGCGGCATTATGCAAAAGATTGGCCCAAAGAAATTCGGCATCATTGTGATTGCCTGCGGCATCCTGGAAAACGTAATTGGTGCACTTGCTCCAAATATTCAAGTGCTTATTGCCTCGCGTCTACTCGATGCAGTTTCGTACGGCTGCCTTTCAATGGTGAGCGTTGCCATAATTGCGGCAAACTTTACACCGGAGAAACGCGGTCTGCCCAATGGTATCTGGGTTATCTGGGTTGCGTTTGCTCAGTTGATTGTCGCCCAGCTCGCGAACAGTGTTGTTCCCGCATTCGGATGGCAAGGCGAATGGATTACAGTCGCGATTTGTCAGGCAGTTGCTCTCGTTCTCTTCATTGCTTTTGTAAGAAATCCCGCTCAAGATGCAGACGATGGAGAAAAGGGAGACGAGCCTGAGGAGAAGGCGACAGTTCTTGAGGGTATCAAGGAGCCGGGCCCATGGCTGCTGACGCTGTGCGTCGCCGGCCTTGCTTTTGGCGCATCAATTTATACTGGCCTGTACCCAACGTATCTGTCCTCTCCTCAGGGTGCCGGCCTTGACCAGACTACCGCCAATAATCTTGTCTCCATTGGATCTATCGGAGGCATCGTGGGCAGCGTTCTAATCGGTTGGATTATCAATCGCTTCAAGCCCACCAGGCGTGGCATCCTCATGATGATCGTCGCGGCTGTCAGTATTGTGATCTATGCCTTCTGCTTCAGCATCCCCGTCGGCATCATGGCTGTGTTTATCTTCTTCTTTGCGGCTGTCTCTCAGTTCAGCATGCCAGTCGCCTTTGCGTGGATTCCGGACATCATCAAGGATCCGAGGACCTTGTCCATGGCAACCGGCATCCTGATGATTGGTGCGAATATCGGTGGTGCTCTGGGCATTACTCTTCCCAGCATGGCCATTGACGCTGCCGGCGGTGCGTGGGTAGGCGCCCTTCCGGTAGTTGTCGGTCTTGCAGTAGTCGGGCTGATCTGCGCGGCCATACTGCATGTCTTTGTGCAAAAGAAAGTGATTCCTGTGCGCAAGGACCTTCAAGATAAATAACAGCTCATATCGCCAATTCCCAGATGGCGGGTATCTTTACTGGTGCTGGCCATCTGGGAGCTTATCTTGTGGGGAGGAACGAGCCCCTAGGCGCTGCTATTGTGTAATGGGCGCTCGGAGAGAAATGAGAAAGCTCGGCACTAATCCAAACAGTGCAATTTGCGTGATGGCTGTTCTTCTTGTAGGCGTGTTGTGCCAGTCTTCTGGCGCTGAAAATCCAGCGCTGCAATATATGGCAGATGAATTCAACAGCCTCCCTTTTAGCACTATTGCGCTCGTGACAACTTTGCCGTCATTGATGATGCTTCCCGCTGCCCTGGGATTTTCCGCCCTGAGGCAAAAATTCAGCAGCCGGACGTTGTTTGTTCTCGGGTCCGTGCTACTGATTGTAGGCGGGGTTGCACCTTACTGGTCGGTCACTTTCACTGATGTGCTTATTTGGCGCGCGGTTTTTGGCCTGGGCGTCGGCGTGATGTGGCCACTCGCTCAGTCATTGATAGTAGAAACATACGATGGCGATAGGCAGAACACCCTTTTGGGGTGGAACTCGGTTGTCACTGCGTTGGGTGGCATCGTGTGGTCGAATGTCGGTGGAATCCTTGCTCTCCAAGGGTGGCGCTCAGCTTTTCTAACCTACCTCATTCCGATCGTCGTGTTGGTTTTCTCCGGCATATTCATGCCGGAATCGGCTCCGGTTGTTGAAAAGAAGAAGGAGACATCCGATGCCCCGGTCAAAGTTAGCAAAGGTTTGATTGCGCTCACTGCCGTCATTCTCGTTGGTTATTTTCTCTACAACTTCTGCAACATGACCTATTTCACAAACATTTCAGCAAAAGTTGTTGGTGAGGGTATTGGCGACTCGGCCGCAGCTGGTCTTGCCGCCTCGTTCTACACAGTCGGCTCGCTCATTATCGGCGTGATCTTTGGCCGAGTGATGAGGAATAGGTGGTTCGCAAAGTATTCCGTTGCCGTGGGCTGGGTT
>JBMNUL010000143.1:0-6633 GCA_050946255.1 Coriobacteriales bacterium
TCTGCCCACAAATTGTAAAGGGGATTGTTTAAATCTAAAATTTATGCAAACAATGGAATCTGCACTTCTCTTGTGCACTAACTGGAAAAGATGTGAGCGCTCATGTCAAACCTCACTGAAAAGGCAATCATCCAAACGTTCACCGACCTTCTCAGCAAGAAACCGCTTGAGAAAATCACCGTCACGGACATCACTTCCGTCTGCGGCATCAACCGCAACACCTTCTACTACCACTACCATGACATCTACGACCTGCTGGACAAGATTCTCTTAGCAGAAGAGGAGAAGATCAAAAAGCTTGCGAAACAGGACCTCTCGACATGGAAGATGGCCGTTCTCGAGGCAACAAAGTTCGCGAGAGAGCACAAGGAGGCCGTTTACAACATCTACAATTCTCGCAGCCGCGACAAGTTCGCGAATTACCTGAAGGACTCCCTGTATATAACAATGTCCCAATTCACCGAAATGCAAGCCGAGGGACTTGACGTGGACCAGGGAACAAAACACAACATCGCGGTTTTCTGCACATCCGCCATACAAGGCCTAACCCTCAACTGGTTGCAAGATGGAATGGATGACGACCCTGAGGATTTCATAGACGAAATGGGATACCTGCTCGGGGGGACGACCAGGCTTGCGCTTGAGAGGGCAGACAAGCAGAACAAGAACAAGAAGATGGGAGGCAACCGCTAGAAATCCCCTGCTTTCCCATTGCTCTTATTTTGCTCAACTTCGGTTGAATCTCCCATTTTTTGGCAATTCTCTAAATTTGACAAAATTTGAAATGTGTAAAACTTTAGGCAAAAGTTTCGATTAGTTCGACAATCGAACACTTTGACCTTTTCAACTATTTGTTCAATTTTCACCCCTAAATAGCATTCCTCTTTGGAGGTTGACACGTGCGGAAAATGCCTGCTCGCGGGCAATGGACCGCAGAGGATTCCACTTAGGGGTGGTAAAGGGAAATGCAACGCTTCGGCCATGCTGTGGTCAAGCACAGGAAACTGATTCTGATCGTCGGCATTCTTTTGTTGATACCGTCGGTTTTCGGATACCTGGGCACACGCATCAACTACGCTATGCTCGACTATCTGCCTTCCGATATGGACACGGTAGTCGGGCAGAACATCTTGAAAGAAGATTTCGGCAAAGGGGCATTCACCCTCCTCGTAACCGAGGACATGACTGACAAGGAAGTCGCAGACCTCACCGAAAACATTGCCAAGGTTCCACATGTTGTGGATGCCCTGTCTTATCAGGATTTGACCAACACGGACATCCCGGAAGAGCTGATACCGGACGATGTGAGAGAAAACTTCATCCAGGGAGATAGCTCCTTGATTGCGGTGTTCCTGGATTCGGGGACATCTTCAGATGAATCTATCAATGCGGTCACGCAGATTAGAAGACTGTGCGGAGACGATTGCTACGTATCCGGAATGACCGCGCTTGTAATCGACCTCAAGAACATGTGCGAACGCGAGGAGCCGACCTATGTGGCGATCGCAGTCATCTGCGCATTGGTCCTGTTGCTCCTACTCACAGACTCTTTCCTGGCACCATTTCTCTTCCTCATCAGCATCGCGATGGCGATCGTCTACAACATGGGGAGCAACATTTTCCTAGGGGAGATTTCCTACATTACAAAAGCTTTGGCGGCGGTCTTGCAATTGGCCGTCACAATGGACTACTCGATTTTCCTGTGGCACAGCTATGAGGAGCACCGAGAACTCCACCCGGGCGATCCCTACACCGCCATGGCAGAGGCAATCGCGCAGACTCTGACGGCAATCTTCTCCAGTGCATGCACGGCTAGTGCAGGTTTCCTCGCGATGTGCTTCATGAGCTACACGATGGGCGCCGACCTCGGAATCGTCATGGCAAAGGGCTGCATGCTCGGGCTGCTGGCGTCCGTGACCTTGCTCCCCTCCCTTATCCTCGTCTGCAACCCTCTGGTCGAGAAGACCGGGCACAAGGGCCTCATCCGAGAGGGCAAGAGGCTCGGAAAGTTCGTCACCAACCACTACTGGGTGTTCCTGGTCATCTTCGTCGTGGTGCTGATCCCTGCATTCTACGGATTCCAGAACAAGCCCATATCATATGATTTCTCCCATGCTCTGACGGGCAACGGTTCGCAGATCGCAGAATCTGACATCCCATTCAAGACCGCAGATGAGAAGCTCGAGGAAAAATTCGATATCAAGACCACGGAGATGGTGCTCTGCAAGTCCGACCTGAGCCATCCCGAGGCAAAGGAGATGCTCGACCGAATCGAGGATGTAGACGGCGTGAAGTACGCATTGGGCTATGACTCTTTTGCTGGAGGCATGATAGATATCAACGCTCTGCCAGAAAGTCTGTCGAGCGCGTTGATAAGCGGCGATTACCAGTTGATAGTCATAAATTCCTCATATGCAGTGTCGACCGATGAGGTGAACGAGCAGATTGATGCGATCAACGAGATAATCAAGGAATACGACCCAGATGCGATGCTCATCGGCGAGGCCCCTGCAACCAAGGACCTCATCACCACAACCGACCGCGACTTCATGGTCGTGGACGCCATATCGATCGTGGCAATCCTGCTGATCCTCTTTGTCGTGTTCAAGAGCGCGGTCCTGCCGTTCATCTTGGTTCTGGCAATCGAGTTCGCGATCTTCATCAACCTTGGAATCCCCTATTACATGAACGATGTGTTGTTGTTCATCGTCCCGGTATGTATTTCGACGATACAGTTGGGGTCAACGGTCAACTATGCGATCTTGCAGACTACAAGGTACAGAAAAGAACGCAACGAGGGCAAGCCCAAGAAAGAGGCAATTAGCACGGCGCTGAACAAGACAATGCCCTCGATCGTTACGAGCGGGCTCTCGTTCTTCGCGGCAACGTTTGGAGTCTCCCTCTATTCCAACATCGGGATCATCAGCTCGATAACGACCCTCATGGCAAGGGGTGCAATCATCAGCACCTTGAGCGTCATATTCATATTGCCCGCGATATTCATGTTGCTGGACAAGGTAATCGTCAAGACAAGCAAGGGGTTCAAACCGGGATCTAGCACCAAATGGAGGTCTGGAAACAAGAACTCCCGGAAAACCGAGGAGGTAAACGCATGAAAAAGGAAAAAATATTCAAGGCCTCTGGATTGACCATGGCAACTGTTGCCATCTGCAGCATGACGATGATGCCGGCCATGGCGGCTTCAGAGAGCACGAACGGGACTTCGGAGACGTCCTCCGACAATTCGATAGTCTCCACTTCTGTGACCCCCTCAGACGAGGGAACCGAGAAGAACGAGACGGTCTATGTCTTCTCCGATGCAAACGGGACGGTCAGCAACATCGAGGTTCGCGATGCTCTTGAGAACGTCGGGGACATCACCAGTCTGCTAGACGAATCAGAGCTGACCGACATCGAGAACGTCGAGGGCGATGAGGAGTTCACCAACAACGACGGCGAGCTGATCTGGGAGGCAGATGGCGAGAGCATCTACTACAAGGGCAACACCGACAAGGAAGTCCCCGTGAAGATCAAGGTGAGCTACTATCTCAACGGTGAGAAGGTCTCACCTGAGGAGATCGCCGGAAAGAGCGGGAAGGTGAAGATCAGGTTCGATTACGAGAACACGACCTCCAATTCCTCTGGCGTGAGCACTCCGTTCCTCGCCCTCACGGGATTCGTCATGGACAACGACAACTTCAGCGACGTCGAGGTAACCAACGCCAAGGCTGTTGACGATGGCGACAGGACGATAATAGTCGGAATGGCTTTCCCAGGATTGCAGGAAGACCTTGGAGTCTCCAGCGACGTTATCGACGTCCCGGATTATTTCGAGGTCGAGGCCGACGCCTCCGACTTCAAGATCGATTCCACGATATCCCTGATCACCACAGAGGTGTTCGACGAGTTCGACTTCGACGAGATCAGCTCAGATGACCTGGACAGCGCAGTCGACCAGCTCACGAGCGCGATGGACCAGCTGATGGAAGGCTCCACCGAGCTGCAGGATGGCCTGCTCCAACTCGAATCTGGAAGTGCGGAGCTCGCCGAAGGGCTCGATACCCTGTCATCCAAGACCTCTAGCCTCCCCTCTTCCGCAAATCAGCTTTCCGATGGCGCGAACTCGTTAGCCGATGGGCTCGATACAGCCGAGACAGGATCCGTACAGCTAACCGGTGCCACCAAGACCCTCTACGATGGATTGATGGTCCTGAAGTATGGAACCGATGTCGAGAGCGGACTCGCCGATGCTCTTACCGGGATAGGATCCTCCTCCGATACCGGGACGTCGACCGTATATGGTGGTCTCAATAACATCCAGTATGCCGTCCAGCTGCTAGAAAATGGCGGAACGAAACCCGATGGAACCCATACCGATGGTCTCCCCGGAGCCAAGAGCGGAGTCGATTCCGTGAAGACCGGGATAGACAGCGCAATAACCGCCATCAACTATCAGATTCTCCCCGGCCTCAAGGGAAGCTCGGGGCAAAGCGTCTACGAGGGCGTTGACGGAGCCAAGCAGTATGTCGATGGCGTGAACAGCGCACTTGGCCAATCGGCTTCTTCCATCGGAACGGCAATCCAGACGATTTCCACCTACAACGAAAAGCTCTCCAATGATTCGACAACCCTTTCCACCGATGTGGCCACGGCTTCCACGGCACTCGACAACATCGACACGTCGGGCATGACCGCAGAGCAGATCGAAGCCATCAACACCGCGAAGTCATCTCTCGAAAGCGTTGAGACAGACACGACCAACGTCACCACCGACGCGACTTATATCAACAGTGCGGCATCTGGGCTTTCCCAACTCTCTTCGGGTCTTTCTAGCGCACAGACAAATCTCGACACTGCAAGCACGATCTTGAGCAACACCGAAAACGGAATCGACCAGGTGTACAACGGCCTCGACACGGTCACCAACGGCGGGACCCTTTCCGATGGGACCACGACCACGGGCCTTAGTGGCGCGTCTGCTGGACTTTCGCAGATTTCCAGTGGAATTGCAGAGGCAATCACGACTCTGGGCACCGTGGACAGCGGAATAACCTCCGTGGAACAGGCGCTGGACATCATCGTCAACGGGACCGATGACGCGTCCATCACCGGAAAGACCTCCAAGGGCCTCAAGGGCGCAGTTGCAGCCCTCGGAGATGACAGCGACCAGTCGACCCTGATAGGCGGCGCAAAGGCGATTAACACCGGAGCCAGCAGCCTCTCCTCAGGAATCTCCGATGCATCAGACGGTGCAGACCAGCTTGCCGACGGGCTATCGCAATTGAAGTCCGCTGTTCCGACCCTGGTCTCCGGAATCGCAAAACTCGATGAGGGCGCACATACCCTCGCCGATGGCACCGAAAGCGCTTACGAGGGGTCCGAGCAACTGGCAGATGGAATCGAACAGTTCGATGAAGAAGGCGTGCAGAAGCTCGTCGACTACTACCAGGACGACATCAAGGGGCTCGTCGACAACCTAAACTCCATTGTCGATGCCGGCAAGAGCTACACGAACTTCAGCGGTATCTCAGAAGGGGCAAAGGGAACTGTGAAGTTCATCTACAAGACCGATGCAGTCGAGGCATCAGATGACTCGACGTCAAGCTCCCCCACCACCGAGCAGTAGGATGTATGCAGCTTCAGCGCAGCTAAATTTGCTTTCTATGCGAAACAAAGGCTCGACCTGGAAATCCGGGCCGAGCCTTTTCTATGTCTGTTCCCTATAGCACTTTCGAGGTTTTGACACCCCAGCGCTCGGGAGCCTTTACTCGAAACGTTGTCGAACGTCCAATTACCGAGCGCTCTCGGAAATTACTCCCCTAGCGCTCGAGGAGCTCCGCAATCAATGCTTTCGAATGAAATCTCGCAAGCACTCTCTCGGTAATATCCCCTCCTAGCGCTCCCAAGACTCCGTGAGACATTTCCCACAAGCGTCGCACTTCTTGTTCTCATCGTACTTGCAGGGGTTGGGCCCGTTGTAATAGAGCTCCTGCGTCGTGCCATCTGGCATATCGTAGATTCCACCGAACATCGGCATGAAGCACATCGCCAGGAACAGGACCGGCTTGTTTACCTCCTTGAAGTTCAGCGGGCAGTGATAGGTATATGCGGGGATCCTGACGATTGTGGGCCTGTCGATGATGTAGGTCTCTGCCTCGTCATCCTTCCCGATGGTGAGCTCGATCTTCGCATCGAAATCGAAGACATTGGGGAAGCTCGCACCGAGGAAAACCAGGAATTCGTCCTTGGGATGACGGTGCTGCACCTTGTCGAGAAAGAACGGCTTCACAAAGATCTGGAAGCTCGAATTGAACTCGGAACCCGGAATCTGGCTGGCTCCCCTGAAATACGCCTGCGGGTGCACGACGTAGTCCATCGGGTCGCCTTCTGCGACTATCTCGTTGTCCTCCTCCGGGAACGGGAAGACGAGCTTCCCGAACTTGGCCTTCGCCTTGTCCTCTTCAGTCAAGATGTAAGTTGAGCTGATGTCAGGTGCCTTGATCTTGGTAAGGTCGTATTTGTTCTCTTCTTCAGCCATTTTCTTATCTCCTATTGCTCTGTTCTCTTCTCAAAACCTTTTCTGTATTGCCCGTCCGCCTTACACGTTCGGGCTCTGTGCCAAATGAGGCTTAT
>JBMNUL010000144.1:0-6602 GCA_050946255.1 Coriobacteriales bacterium
TCGGTGAGCATCACCTACACGCCGAGCCGCGAGGTTTACGCCACCGCAACGGCGGGCACTTCCATCGACAGCCTGGCGGTCGGCACGACCCAGTCGCTCCAGGAAGGCTCGAGCCTGTATCTGGGCTTGAATGGCATCAACATCCCGGGTACCGGTTCGGTAGACTATCTCACGATCGTCGATGTTCTCCCGTATGCAGGCGATACGACGGTTGTGCCCGACGAGACGGGGACTCTCGTGAGCAGGGGCTCGGAATATGAGATAAATATCACTGGCCCTGTCGTGATAGTGGTGGACGGCGAAGCTCTGGATCCTGCAGATTACGGATATACCGTGTATTACTCCACCGATGAGCCGAGCACGACTTCCGCCTCGGACAACATGAACGCGACATGGGTCACCGAGGATGATATTTCGGACTGGTCGGCTGTGACCATGATGAAGATCGTCATGGACGACGGATATACCATCGACCCTAGCGATTCAGTTGAATTCGCCGTGCCCGCCGAGATTCCCTTGGGAGCAGCCGAAAGTTTCAGCGGTGACGATTTGCAGATCATCGCCGTGAACTCGTTCGCGTATGCCACCACCTCAGACCCGTCTGCCGATGACATGGTGGGAGTTGAAGGCGTGATCATCCCCATGACGCGCGCATTCATCTCGGGCAATGTGTTCGATGACTTCAATTACGACGGAGTGCGAGAAGCTGACTCATTGGACGATTCGGATGGTTATGACGAACGGGGTCTATCAGACGTCACGGTATCCGTCTACGATTCAAGCGGGACGCTGATTTCCCAGACGACGACGGACGAGGATGGCAACTACGAGATAGCTGTCTCGAGTGGAGATTCGGTGACGGTGACGTTCACCGCTCCCGACGGATATGAGTTTGCCTCCAGCGAGGTAGACACATCGTCGATATTCCCCACGTATGAGATTACCAGCGATTATGCCACCGATTCCGATGGGGACACGATCGAAAACGATGTCGACTCCACTGGTAGCGGCACGGTGACCCTTGATTACACCGGCACGACGGTGAAACTCAACGCCGGCTTGCAGCAGACATTGCTTACTGCAGACGTGACAAAGACATGGGTTGGAGATGTGGCCGACTCGGCAACGTTTACCCTGACCGGCGACGACCAAACCGAGACATTGACTTTGACCAGCGACGATGCCACATCCGACAGCGTGTGGAGCGGTTCGTTCACAGGGTTGCTCACCTATGACCCGGACGGTAACGCCATCAGCTATACGCTGACCGAGGATGCAATCGATGGCTATACCACCACCATTTCAGGATCTGTTTCTGAAGGATTCAGCGTAACGAACACAGATACCACCGAAAGCGGAAGCAGCGATAGCGACACCACCGACAGTGGAGTCACCGAAAGTGACAGCTCCGACGATAGCGGAAGCACAGACGATAGCACCACGACCACAACCAGCACCACAACCACAACCACAACCACAACTACAGCCACCACCTCTTCTACGAGTTCGAGCTCGAGCTCGCTTCCAAAAACAGGTGATGAAACCGGGATATTGATTCTTGGCGCTGGAACGGCGGCAATACTTGGCATCGCGACAGTCCTTTATGCGCGTCGTCGACGCAGCGAGAAGTAACTGATTGAGAACCGATGAGAAAGCCTGGCACAATGTGCCAGGCTCTCTCTTTTTTTTTGTGTAGGTAGCGCGTGGGGTATGGCGGTCTCAAATACATTGGCGTGTGAGGTAAGTGAAATATGGCCTTTAACAGTTACGAGCTACTTTAATGCATGGCCCTTTTCACATCGATTTTCCGGACCGACTATCAGCAAAAGCTCACCATCAATCCGCCATCCTGATGTTGTGAATCCTGTAGCTGGAGATAGCGGCAAATGCAGCCAAGCACATATTCACAATCCACAGTGGATCGTAGCCGAGCCCTTGTCCGACGAACACCCCACCGAGATAGGTGCTGAAGAAGGCTCCGATCTGATGACCGATCAACGCGAATCCATATAGCACTGCAAGTCTTGTTGCCCCGAATTTCTTCGTGATGATGCTCGTGGTCGGCGGTACCGTGGCATCACCCGAGCAACCGAGAATGGCAGTGGACGCAACCGCGAGGACCATCGTTTTCGGCAGGATTAAAAATCCCAGGGAAACGAAGACCCGGATTGCGTACACGGTTCCGAGAACCCGGTTCATCCGGAAACGGGAACACAGGAAACCCGTCCCAGCCGCGCCGATCATCGTGAAAATCCCATATACCGTCATTATGTACGAGGCGGTGCTGTTGCTGATCCCCCATGAGAGGAACTGGGAGAACAGGTGGCTTTCAATGATGGACATGTTGAATCCGCAGGTGGCAAAAGCCAAGGTCACCAAGCGGTAATCTCTGTCTTTCAGGGCATCGCCGATTATCGAGAAGATTGATTCGTTTCTCACCTGTTCCTGTTCTTCTTTTCTGGCGTATCGCTTGTTCATCGCCCCGATCCAGATGGCAATCGGGATGAAGATCAGAAACGGTATCGCGAAAACCGACATCGCAGGCTGAATCCCGAAGCCCGTGATCAGCGACTCCAAGGCAGGAGACATGAGGGCATCCCCGATGCCGGCGGCAGCTTGGACAAGTCCCGAAGCTGCGGCTGCCCGTTTCTCACCGATGATCGGCGTGATCGCGCTCATCAATATTCCGAAAGCCAAGCCAGTAGTTCCCAAGGGGAGAACGATGCCGAAGCACAGCAGCAGCGTGATAAAGCTCCTGCACAATGGGGTGAGGCAGAGCCCCGCCACCATTAGAAAGATTCCGGATATCAGGACGAATCTATGCGAAGTTTTTATGGCCAGCATGCCCATGAACGGTTGGGCGAAACCATAGATCAGCGCACCGACGCCAATGCAGAAACTGATGCCCTGATAGTCCACCCCAGTCGGCCCGAGCAGGCCGTTCATCATGATGCCGTAATTGTCGTGGATTCCCTGCTGCACGCCAAAGACAAGACATGCCACAGCGATGAGGAGAACGCTGCGGAGCAGGGAACTATTTTGTTCTGGTTCCGTTACTTCCGTCATAAGAAAACTCTCTCATCACAGTGGTCGATAGTACAAAATCATGGAGAGCCATACCGTGTCGTTCCCGATATTCTGATATGCATGCGGCTGATCCGCGAAAAAGTGGATGGAATCTCCCTCTTCCAAATCCGAGCTTTCCTCACCGGCAGTGATGCGGACCTTGCCGGCGAATACGGTGATGTACTCTTCCGTTCCCGGCATGTGGGGTTGGGCTTCAAGATGGCCGCCCTGGTCGATTCGGATGCGATAGGTTTCAAACAGGGTGCTCTCGTTGAACGGGAACTCCGGATAATTGATGTAGCGTCCGTCTCCCTCCGTCAGCGGCTTTATATCCTCTGCACGAATGATGTGGTAGGTTTCCTTTTTGTCTTCCACGATTGAGGAAAATTTCACCTTGTACCCGTTTGCTATCTTCCAGATAACGGAGATGGTCGGGTTCACATCGCCTTTTTCAATGGCAGAGAGCATGCTGCGGGATACGCCGGTGAGACGGGAAGCCTCATCTAAAGTAAATTGCTTCTTTGCGCGGATTTCCCGCAGGTTGCCTGCTATGTTTTCCTTGATATCCATTGCGGTCCTTCTTCACGGCATTTTGTTGATGCGCAATTTAAATCATTTCGTAACGAAATTCGTGCCAATATTGATGCGCTAGCGAAGTTCTGAGTAACGCAGTTTGCGGCATTTTCTTAAAGCTCAATCGAAATCCTTCGTAACGCAATTAGTGCCAAAAATGATGCGCTAGCGAAATCCTTCGTAACGCAATTCGTGGCTTTATTGGTACGCAACCGAACTCCTGAGTAACGCAAATTCCAATATATAGGAATTTTTATTATTTTGTTGTACTCTGCCTGTATCGGTCTGTATTGTGGTTCCTGTGGCGTTGGGAATCCCAGGAGGAAAAATGAAATACTACGTCGTCGATTCCTTTACAAAGACTCTGTTCCATGGCAATCCTGCAGGCGTCTGCATCGTCTCCTCTTTCCCCAAAGAAGAGGTCATGCAGAACATCGCTGCCGAGAACCGCCTGTCCGAAACCGCATTTGTCATAGCACTGGGGGAGGGCAATTATCGTATCCGCTTCTTTGCCCCAGATGGAGAAGTAGACCTCTGCGGACATGCCAGCCTTGGTTCTGCCTACATCATCTCGCAGTTCATAGATCCTGACAGAAAGCAGATAACCCTGCAGGCAAACAACGACATGCTCTACGTATCCATTGAAGATGATGGGCGCATCACGATGGAATTCCCGAGCTGGAAAGCGGAAGAGAGGGAAGTCACGGATGAAATGGCCGAGGCAGTCGGCTTCAGGCCGATAAGCGCATGGAGCTCAAGGGACCTCATCCTTGTCGGTGAGGATGAGGAGACCGTTCGAAACGCCGTTCCAGATGAAGAGAAGATCGGGAAGCTGGAAGAACTTGGCGTGTTGATAACTGCCAGGGGAAAAGACGCCGACTTCGTCTGCAGGTGCTTCTTCCCCAAGCTCGGAATCCCGGAAGACCCTGTGTGCGGTTCGGCAGAATGCTCGCTCGTTCCGTTCTGGGCCCGCCAGCTTTCAAAGAACGAACTGGTCAATCAGCAGCTGACAAAACGTGGCGGAACAGTCTATTGCGAGATGAGGGAAAATTCAGTGGCGATCAGCGGCTACGTGACGATTTACGCCGAGGCCGATCTCAAAGTCGAAGGGTAAGGGGAGAGAATTCTGGGAGATATTCACGTATCCCATTCGGCCTTCGGCTTGACGTATCCCATCCGACTAGGCCTGCCTCACGAGACAACGCACTGGCGTTTCATCCGAGCATTTCGACATACCATCTGGCCACATTCTCGGGCTTTGCCTTTCTCCCCGACATGACCCACCACGCCACGGTTTCCCGCAGCGACTCCACGAGCACCCTGCGCCGGAGCTCTGCAGGCGCCCCAGTTGCTTTCCTGGGCATCGACTGCTCGAGCAGGGGAGTGGCAATCCTCTCGAACGCCACTGCGAACCTCGGCTCTCTTTCGGCGACTAGCTTGGCGAAGATTCCCGAGTGAGAACGCGACAGATGGTAGAGCAGATGCGCGATGCGACCCTCTGCGCTGTCTCCTAACGACCCTCCGTGGACGTCTGCTCCATGGGAGTTCATGCCCTCTAGGATGTGCCCCTCGAGTTCTGCGCACAGCTCGTCTAGCAGTGCGTCTTTCGTCTCGAAATTGTCATAGAAAGTCGAGCGTCCCACGTTTGCCCTGTCGACGATGTCCGCCACTGTGATCTCGGAATAGTGCTTCTCCGAGGCGAGCTCCTCGAATGCGCGGAAAACAGCCTCTCTTGTCCTTTTCTGCCTTCTGTCCATGCATGCCTCCATTTCCGCACAGTTTTTCTGAAGCGTCCGATATCGGGCGATGCCGAGGAAATTTACCGCAACTTTCTACCAGACTAGATTACGTTATCGGACATGATATCCGATAACGATGGGGGTTCTATGAAGAGAGCGGTGGTTGCGGCAATTTTCGCAGTGCTGGCGGCGGCTTTCTACGCTCTCAGCACTCCGTTGACGAAGCTGCTGCTTGCAGATGTGGGCCCAGCGACACTGGCAGGTCTCCTCTATTTGGGGGCAGGTTTGGGAATGGGAATCGTGTACGTTTTGCGCAGGCGCTCGGGTGGCATCGCCAAGTCCGACCTCCTCAGGAAAAGTGACCTGCCATTCACCGTGGCCATGGTAGTGCTCGATATCCTGGCCCCGATTCTGCTCATGCTGGGCGTGGAGCGGACCGCCGCCTCGAACGTCTCGCTGCTCAACAACTTCGAGATAGTGGCTACGGCGTTGATTGCCCTAGTCTTCTTTGGGGAGAGCGTGTCCGGTAGGTTGTGGGTAGCCATTGCACTTGTGACGGCGTCGAGCATCCTGCTGACCTTCGATGGGGGAGAGCTTTCCGCAGATCCGGGTTCTCTGCTCGTGCTTGGGGCTTGCATTTGCTGGGGCATCGAGAACAACTGCACCCGCCGCATCAGCGAAAGGAGCTCCGAACAGATAGTCACTGTCAAGGGGCTGTGCTCTGGGCTCGGCGGATTGGTCGTAGCTGCTGAAGTTGGGGAAGTCCCGCCGGAGGCGGCAATCATCGTGGCGGCTATGGTTCTGGGGTTCGTCGCCTATGGCCTCAGCATCAACTTCTACGTGAAGGCACAGCGCGATTTGGGCGCAGCGCGCACGAGCGCCTTCTACTCTCTGGCCCCGTTCATCGGCGTCGGTTTCAGCTTCGCAATCTTGGGAGAAGCCCCTGGGCCCACGTTCTACCTCGCCTTGGCGGGCATGGCGGTCGCAACGGCTCTGATGGCATGGGACTCTCTAACGCCCAACTGTGGACGAACGAGCGAGAGAATTTCGAAGTTGCAGCAATCCTGATGACGCTGGGCTTGCATTGTCTCATTCGGTGGAGAGTCCCTGTGTGGTTTCTCTCGGCTCGGTGCTGCCCCGTTCGGCGGAGAACCCCAGTGGGGTTACACGTTCGCCCTTGAGCCATTCCCACGAATCCGGGGAATAACTGCGCAGCTCTACTTG
>JBMNUL010000145.1:0-6518 GCA_050946255.1 Coriobacteriales bacterium
ATCAAGCCAGAATAACTATGGGCATTTTTTACGTAGGTAGTTCTGAAGTTCTGACTTTATCAATGGGGGGAAGTCATGAACAACGATCAGGGCGCTAGGGCAGGAATTGACTACACGGTCGGTTTACCCGAGCGGATTCCATCAGCATGTATGGTTTTCAGACGCGATGGCGATGGCGAGATCGTGTATATGAACCAGCGCATGCTAGACCTCATGAACTGCAAAGATTTCGATGAGGGCATGGATTTCACAGGTGGCACGTTCGCCGGAACCATCTATTCGCCGGACATTCCGAGCTGCCAGGCTCAGCTTCGGCACTTTTTCGGGAACGAAGATGATTCCAGGCAAGAATTCACAGACGATGAGGATTTCGAGTCGCAGGCCTATGAGGACGTTTGCTGGTACAGGAACGTCAGGAAAGACGAAGAAGCGATAAAAGTCTATGCTCTGTTAAGGTATTTCAACGATCCAGATCTGGGCGACCTCGCATATTGTCTCGTCATCCCATTCAACGAGATCACGCTCTTCGATATCGACATCTTGAACAGGCTCCCAGGTATCCACGGGTTCTTCACGTATGCATATGAGAGAATGGCATCTCTTGAGGCCGAGGGCGAACGTCTTGCCTATTTCGTCTATCTGAACATTGCGAGCTTCAGGCGTTTCAACGTCCTCTACGGCTTCGAGGAGGGAGATTCGTTCCTCCGCAAAGCAGCAGAGATAATCATCGACGCTTTCGATGGTGATTACGTGGCCAGGTTCTCTGCCGACCGCTTCGCTGTCTTTTCGGTGGCGGATAATGTTCTCGAGCGCATCGAGAAGGTCCATGACAGCATCCAGAAAATACGCATGGGAACGAAGATCGAGTGCAAGGCCGGCGTCTACATCGCGGACATCGAGGACCCTCCGACTCCCAGCTTGGCATGCGACTTCGCAAAGGCAGCCTGCGACAGTATCCACGACAATGCCTCTCAGTTCGTGCAGGTTTACAACAACGAGGTGGCATTCAACATCGAGCGCCAGCAATATATCATCGAGACCATCAACAGGGCCTGCGAGCGCGGTGACATCAAGGTGTTCTACCATCCCCAGATTCGCACGCTGTCCGGCAAGCTCTGTGGGTTCGAAGCACTTGCAAGATGGTCGGATCCGAATTATGGATTCCTAAATCCAGGCGACTTCGTGCCCTTGCTGGAGAAGAGCAATCAAATTCACAAGCTCGACTGCTATGTGGTCGAGGAGATTTGCCGCAAGCTGGCCGTGGAGATCGAGGCCGGTCATCCAGTGGTGCCGGTTTCATTCAACCTCTCTCGCGTCGATTTCATGGTGTGCGACGTGTTCCAGGTCATCGAGGATATCGTGAAGAAGTACAACATTCCCAGGTACCTGCTTCGCGCAGAGGTCACAGAAGGGGTCATTCTCGATGATATGAACCTTATGGCCGAGGAGAACAACCGTTTCCGTAACGCCGGGTACGAAGTGTGGATGGATGATTACGGAACTGGCTACAGCTCGCTTATGGTGTTGAAGAACTACAAGTTCGAAGTTCTCAAGATCGATATGGACTTCGTGCAGGATCCGTCGCCAGTGAGCAGGCAGATTCTTTCGTCAACCGTCAGCATGGCCAAGAAACTTGGGATGGAACCACTGGCTGAAGGTGTTGAGACGGAGGAGCAGGAGCAGTACCTCCGCGATATAGCCTGCAGCCGTATGCAGGGGTTCTATTTTGGCAAGCCAGCTCCCTACGCGGTCGCGATGCGCAACTGCGATGCACGAGGGATAGAGATCGAAGACAGGGAACAGAGCGAATACTACGACGCTGTGAGCTTGGTGGATATTCAAAACGACAACCCGCTGTACATCTTGGAAGACGACGGGAAGAACCTCTCGATTCTAGCTGATAATGATGCCTGCAAGCGCTTGTGGTATGGAGTCGGATACGAGAACAACGCATTCGACAAGACGAAGACCCAGGCCATTTACGACGACGATGTGGTCCGCCGTATCAGGAAATTCATCGATGAAAACGAATGGCACGTGGGAGACGATCCCAAACCTTTGGCTCTAGTCGACCGTGGACATTCCATCTATGATACTTTTTCTCTCATCGCTGAGACAAAAGGGAAAAGGGCGTTTCTGGTGAACATCAGAGACGTTACCGCTTGAAGAGCAGGCGCTGGTTTCACGCCTGCGCCTCAGGGCATGCGTTCGAGGCCGCATAGGGTTGCAGCTTCCCCCGGCATGTGATTCGGAATGAGGGTTTCAGATGTTCGAGGAGTATTACGAGCCTGTTCCAGACTTAGATTCCTATCTATCTAGAATTGGAATGGCTCGTAGAAATCCTTCTGCTGATTACCTGGATGAGCTGATTTTCATGCACCAGTGCAAGGTGCCGTTCGAGGATTTGGACCCACACGAGAAGCACAAGTGCGTGTCGCTTGGGATAAGGGACCTCTTCGACAAGGTCGTGATGCGCAAACGCGGAGGATTCTGCTTCGAGCTCAATGCGATTTTCGGGGCGTTGCTTCGTGTGCTGGGTTTTGAAGTCCAGCCGAGCATGGCCAGGGTCCTGATGTTTCCAATGCCCTATGCTCCTTGCACGCATCGGGTGAACATCGTTACGATCGATGGCGAGCGCTACCTGGCAGATGTTGGATTCGGAGGTCCCGAGCCGGCGTTTGCTCTAAAGCTGGAAGAAGGTTTCGAGCGCACCGGGCACGGACAGACCTTTGCCATCGCCAAACACGACGATTATTGGTGGGACCTCCTCTACGACAGCTCCAAGGGTCGAATCAATCCGCTGCGATTCGCCACGGTTCCATCTGAGGAAACCGATTTCATCGCCCTCTCTTACTATCAATCTGCAAATCCTGAATCTCATTTTGTGAATACTCGAATTGTGAACCTCCGCACCCCCAACGGGAATCTTGAGATCACGGGTTCCGAGTTCACAAGGAGAGAAGGTTCTGAGGTCTCCAAGATCCAAATCGAGTCTGACGAGCAGCTCGATGAACTTCTTTCCAAGTGGTTCGGAATCGAGAATTGGCGATAATCTGCCGAATCGGGATGTCCGAGGGGTGCTTTCTAGCTCTGCGCGTTCGATGTGCACGTGGCTGACGCTCCCTCTGCCTGGCTAATTTCAAACGGAGCGACATTTCTGGTGGGCACTTGCCAATTCGAGTCAAATCCCATTCAATCTGACTGCAGGCTCTGTCAACAGGGATACTTTCATGTAGTGAATTTGAATATATTCAAAAATTTTGCCTCAACTCGAATCTGCTGTGCGTTTGAAATGGAATAATTGACCTTGGACTGGCAAAATGTCGCAGTTTGCGCGCGAAGGAGCTTCTATGGCTGCCACGTTCTGCACGGTTCTTGCTTGGGCGGAAGACTGTTGGACATGAGACGACTTTCGCGAATGAGCTTTTTAGGGCGCAAGTAGCGAATGATTTTCGGACGCAGGCAAAGAAGATTTTTGGCGCCGCGGGAAAATCAGCGCGGGAACTTGATGCCCGATTGAGATTTTCAACGGGGATGTTCTGTGGAAGATTGAAAGGATGCGATTGACATGCCAATGACACCGAAGGAGCTGTTTCTGGAGACGATCAAGAAGGACGGATCTCCCGACAGGCTCTGCGTTCAGTGGGAGGCGCTGGGACCTGTCATGAACGACCCGCTCACAGTGTTCACCCGTGGAAACAGGCAACGCGGCAAGAACACCCGCGACCGCTGGGGCACGATGATCTATTTCCCAGAGGACGCTCCGGGTCCAATGCCACATGTCACCGATGATGACAAGGTGTGCCCTGACGTATGTGAATGGGAGAAGTACGTGCATGCTCCCGATCTCGTTGGCAATTGCGGCGACCCGGCAAAATGGGAGGAAGCGCTGAAGACTCAGGAAGAGGTTAGAGCCAAGGGCATGCTCTCCATGGGATTCATGGGAACCGGAATTTTCGAGCAGTGCCATTTTCTGATGGGGTTTGAGGATACACTCGCCAATTTCCTAGAGGAGCCCGAGGCGATGAAGGAGCTCGTGGACTACATTGCCGAATATCGCTTCACCTATGCAAAGCTCATCGTGGACAACCTTCATCCAGACGCGATTCTCTCGCACGACGACTGGGGATCGCATGACAATCTGTTCTACCAGCCAGACATCTGGCGTGACTTTTTCAAGGAGCACTACCGCAGGATTTATGGATATATGCGCGAGCACGACGTGATCGTGATGCACCATGCAGATAGCTACTGCGAGCCCATCGCAGAGGACATGGCAGAGATAGGCATTCAGGTTTGGCAGGGCGCGCTCTGCACCAACGACATAGCTGGAATAGCGGACAGGCTGAAGGGCGACATGACGATCATGGGTGGAATCGACTCCGTGGTCGACCGTGCCGACCAGACAATGGAGGAAGTCCGTGCCGAGACTCGCCGAGCATGCGAGGAGTATGCTCCGCACGGACACTTCATCCCGTGCAATCCCTCGGGGCTCAAATCTTCTGGCATTTTCCCGATGACAGACGAGGGAATCGAAGAGGAGACCCGCTGCTACAACAGGGATGTCTACGGAATCTACGCATAGCAGTTGTTTTTCAGGAGAGTGGCGTTCGACGCTTCGGCGGCGGCTTGAGCTCGGCACTCTGGTGGTTATAGAAAGCTGGAGGTATTAGCAAGACTGGCATCTCAGCGGCTGCCTGAGATTGGCAATCTGGTGGTATGGTCGACCGTCATCTAGGCGACGGCGCAATACCGACATGGTGAGGGCAATGTGGTGAGTTCCATTGGAATTTTCCCACATTGCCCTTCTTGGTAGCTCTATCGGTTCTGCCAGCTTGCACCTCTTGGGCAAACTGGCACATGCTTCAATCTCTCCTAGATTCCCTTCTCGGCATACCAGACATTGTCGCGGGTATCCTCCCAAACTGGAATCTGATACACGCGGAATCCCTTGTCCAGCAGTTCTTCGCGTCTCTTGCTGAAGTCGCTCTCTGGGTCATCTGCATCGCCGTAGACCATGGCGCCGGTCGGGCAGTTGTAGACGCAAATCGGCTTGTTCTCGGTGCTCTCATCGCCGACGCAGTGCTTGCAAGTCTGCTTGAAGATGGGCATCCACTTGAGGTAGAGGTTGGGCCATGTGCCACCGGCCTGGTCGATCTCTCCGCCGCCTATTGTGCGAACGTACTCTATGAACTCGTCCGGCTTCAGCCCGAACTCCATCTTGCATGACATCGAGCAGCACCAGCACCCGGTGCACTTGTTGATGTCAACCAATATCGCCTTGGTCATTTCTACTCACCCCTCTTCTCGTCGATTTTGCGCACATCGCACACGTTGTCCCAAAGCGCCTCGGGAGTCGTGTCCCCAGCCTTGTGAACCAGTGGCTGCGGCATTCCGAACTCCCTCTGCCACACGCTCTCGAAGAGTGGGGCGAGGGCCTTCTGGAATTCGGTCTCACGCTCCTTCATGTTCTCGGCGTGCATGATTCCCTGCGGGCAGCTGGTGCCTGGATACCAGGATTCGTCGAAGCTGTACCATGTGTGCGCCATTCCAACTGGGATGTCATCGCGGATTTGAAGGGGGACTCTCATTGTGCCGCGCTCGTTGAACACCTCCACCAGCTCTCCATCCCTCATGTGGCGTTTCTCTGCCTCGATGGGGTTGAGCGCCACGCCGAACTGAGACTTTGCCAGCAGCACGCACTCGGGAATGTTGGTGAACTGCCCTTGCATGAAGTACTTATGGCGGCCGACGTAGAGCTGCAGCGGATATTTCCCGCGAATCTCATCGTTGAGAACCACGCAGGTCTGATAGTCTCCCATAGGCCCGACTTCCGAGAGCCCCTCGTTGTAGAACTCGATACGGCCCGTGGTCGTCACCTGCATGTCAGTCGCGAGGATGTCGTTGGGAACGTACATATCTGGGATTGCAACGCGCACAGCCCCCTTCTCCTTGAGAAGGTCATAGGTGATAGGCGCAGTCCCCACCGGGGTCTTGTCGTCCTCGGCGTAGAGGATGGCCTCCTTGTTCTCGAAGCCGGCTGTGGCCTTGAGCTGTTGAATCTGGTCCATGTCCATGCCGAACTGATCTCCGATTCCGAGTCTCTCGGCAATCTGGTTCCAGATCCATGCGGAGTCCTTGGCCTCTCCCTGAGCAGGAATTGCAGGTTCGCTCAACACGGCGCAGGAGTCGCTCTCGGTGATGAGCTCCGAGCGCTCGTATGCAACCGTCTCTGGCAGCACGTAATCGGCCATGTTGGTTGTGTCGGTCATGCGGATCTCGAATGCCACGAACAGGTCGAGGTTGGGGAGAATCCGGTTCTTCCACATGTCCTTGTTGGGCCAGTTGAGGAGTGGGTTTCCCATGCAGTTGAGCCATACCTTGTGCTGCTGCTTGGACGGGTCCTCAAACCCTTCCATGATGTTGAGCATCGACTCGCGGATTCCTGTGATGCCCTTGTACGATGGCGGGAATTGCAATGCGGCCTGGCTCATGCCCCAACGTGCGGTGCGTTCGCT
>JBMNUL010000146.1:0-6468 GCA_050946255.1 Coriobacteriales bacterium
GAGAAGGTCGGAGTCTACGCGCGTGTGCAACCCGAGCACAAGACCCGCATCGTCGACGCCTGGAAGAGAAAGGACAAGGTCGTCGCGATGACCGGCGACGGCGTGAACGACGCACCGTCCATCAAGCGCGCCGACATCGGTATCGGCATGGGCATCACCGGCACGGACGTCACCAAAAACGTCGCCGACATGGTGCTCGCGGACGACAACTTCGCGACGATCATCTCCGCCTGCGAGGAGGGCCGCCGCATCTATGACAACATCCGCAAGTGCATCCAGTTCCTGCTTTCCTCCAACCTCGCGGAGGTCATCTCCGTGTTCGTCGCGTCGATGGTCGGCTTCACGATCCTGAAGCCCACGCACCTGCTGTGGGTCAACCTCATCACCGACTCGCTGCCGGCGCTAGCCATGGCGAACGAGAAGGCCGAGCCCGACATCATGAAGCGCAAGCCGCGCGCCGCGTCCGACGGCATCTTCGCGGGCGGCATGGGCGCCGACACCGCGTTCCAGGGCATCGTGATCTCCATCCTCATCCTCATCAGCTTCTGGATCGGCTTCAAGGCCCAGTACCCCACGAAGGGCCTTGACTTCCTCGTCTCCAACCCCGAGAACAGCGTCGAGGGCATGACTATGGCGTTCCTGACGCTCTCTATGGTCGAGATGTTCCACTCCCTCAACATGCGCAGCATGCGCGGCTCCATCTTCAAGCTCAAGACGCAGAACATGTGGCTGTGGGGTGCATTCGGCGCGGCCTTCCTCCTGACCCTCGCGGTCATCGAGATCCCCGTGCTCGCCGACGCCTTCGGCTTCGCGGAGCTCGACCTGATGCACTACGGCATCGCCCTGCTCCTCGCGATCTGCATCATCCCGATTGTAGAGGTCGAAAAGGCCGTCATGCGCTCCATCGACAGGCACAAGGCCCAGCGCAAGTAAATTTGCGAGCATGGGTTGGGAGCGAAAGCGACCCGAAAAAACGAAGCTGCTCTCAGCCTGCGGCTATTCACCGTACCTTCTCTTGATGGCCGCGCCGACGAACTCGCGGAAAAGCGGATGGCACCTGGTGGGACGGCTCTTGAACTCCGGATGAGCCTGGGTGGCCACGAACCACGGATGGTCTGGGAGCTCGATCATCTCCACAAGACGCTCGTCTGGAGAGAGTCCGGAAATGACCATGCCGGCCTTCTGCAGCACTTCCCGGTATGCATTGTTGACCTCGTAGCGGTGCCTGTGCCTCTCGTAGATGATCGGCTCTCCGTATGCCTCTATGGCCTTGGTGCCCTCGATCAGTTTGCATGGATATGCACCGAGTCTCATCGTGCCACCCTTGTCCTCGATGTCCTCCTGCTCCGGCATGAGGTCTATGACAGGATATTCCAGCTCGTCATCGAACTCTGCAGAGGAAGCTCCTTTGAGGCCTGCAACATTCCGGGCAAATTCGACAACCGCAGCTTGAAGACCGAGGCAAATCCCCAAGAACGGGACCTCGTTCTCTCGGGCATACTGGATAGCCGCGATCTTCCCCTCGAAAGCGCGGACCCCGAATCCTCCGGGTACCAAGATCCCGTCCATCTTCTCGAGGACTTTCTCGACCCCATCGGAAATCAAGGTCTCGCCGTCGATGAGATGCACGTTGACGTTTTTCCCGTGGAAGACACCGGAGTGATATAGCGCCTCATTGACCGAGAGGTAGGCGTCTGGAAGCGAGACGTACTTTCCAACGACCGCGATGTCGACGTCGCCCTCGCATTTTCGGGCCTTCTCGACGAAAGATTTCCAGGGTTTGAGGTTGATACGCGAGATCGGGAGGTCGAGAGTTGCCAGAACCTTGGTATCAAAGTCCTGCTCGTGAATCGAGAGCGGCACCTCGTAGATGGTCGGGGAATCCTGGCATGCGATGACGTTCTCGGCCTGCACGTCGCAGAACATCGCGATCTTCTCGCGAACCTTGTCCGTGATCTCGTGGTCCGAACGGCAGACGATGAAGTCAGGCTGCACTCCCATGGAACGCAATTCCTTGACGGAATGCTGGGTGGGCTTGGTCTTGACCTCGTGGGCAGCCGCGATATAGGGGACGAGCGTGACGTGCACGAAACAAACGTCGTGAGGCTGCTTCTGCATCTTGAACTGCCTGGCGGCCTCGATGAAGGGCTGGCCCTCGATGTCTCCGATAGTTCCTCCGATCTCGGTGATCACAATATCGGCATTGGACTGCTCGGCGATTCTGTCGATTCGCTCCTTGATGGCATTGGTGACATGCGGGATGACCTGCACGGTTCCGCCAAGGAAATCTCCACGGCGTTCTCGTGCGATAAGGGACTGGTAGATGGAGCCCTGCGTGAAATTGGAAGCACGTGTGAGACTTTCATCGATGAAACGCTCGTAATGTCCGATGTCGAGGTCGCCCTCATGGCCGTCATCTGTCACGAAAACCTCGCCGTGCTGGAACGGGCTCATTGTGCCCGGATCAACGTTGAGATAAGGATCCATCTTCAGCATCGTTACCTTGTATCCCCTCGCCTTGAGGAGGTTTCCAAGGGAAGCAGCCGTTATCCCCTTTCCGAGAGAAGACACAACACCGCCAGTGACAAAGATGAATTTAGCCATTTCGCAAACCCTTCGCTGATTTTTCGTTTCTCATACACAAATAGAATTTTATATGCCATTGCAGACAGGTTTTGTTAATCCCGTGTTAAATTCACACGGCGGACAACGCCCTTGATTAAACAGACAATCCAAGAGACTAGTTGTAATATTGGTTCCTAGAATTTATAAACGCTTAATGTCATTCCGCAATTTGACGCACGCACAATTGCCGGGGATGCGAGAGAAGTCGGAGGATAGCAATGAAAGTACTGATACTGGGAGGATTCTTGGGGTCTGGAAAGACGAGCCTTTTGGTCAAGCTTGCCAAGCACGTCATCGGAGACGACCCCAATGTCCAGGAAGCCAAAGTGGTGATATTGGAGAACGAGATCGGCGAGGTTGGAGTAGACGATGCCATCCTGTCCTCCAGCGGATTCGAAGTTGAGAACATGTTCGCAGGGTGCATCTGCTGCTCCATGGCAGGGCAGCTGGTGCCGACGCTAGAGAAGCTGAGGAAGACATATGACCCAGAGGTGGTCATTGTGGAGGCCACCGGTGTAGCCTGCCCCAAGCAGATCAAGGACACGATCGTCGGCGCAGGGCTGAAAGACGATGTGAGGATCTGCACGATTGTAGATGCAGCTCGCTGGGACCGCATCAAGCTGGCCCTGGCGAATTTGATCGAGAGCCAGCTCATGGACGCCGACACGATTCTCGTCAACAAGATCGACCTCGTCGAACCGGAGAAACCAGACCAGGTGATCGAGGAGCTGAAGCAGATCAATCCTGATCCCAAGTTCTTCAAGGTCAGCGCGATGGAAAACACCGACGACAGCATCTGGGCATCGGTGCTCGGAGAGGATGAGTAGAGATGAGCGAATTCGACGAGCATGACCATGAGCACGAGCATGATCACGAGCATGACCATGAGCACGAGCATGACCATGAGCACGAGCACGATCACGAGCATCACCACGACCACGAGCATCACCACGACCACGATCATGAGCACGAGCACGAAGGCCGCCTCGTGCTTGGGAAATCTGGATTCGTGGACCGCACCACACACGAGGAGGCATCGGTAGTCTCTGCAACCGGCGTGATTCCACTTGAGTTCGACGATGCCACCGAGAGGATGCACGAGGTGCTGGAAAAGCTCGGAAAATGGGTGAACGACAACGGAGGAATCATCGGCCACATTAAGTGCTCTTTGAAAGACGAGCACTTGGTGAGCATGTCAATGACCTTCGATGAAGTCCAGAAGAAGGACATACCCTGCACCAAGATTCCTTTCACATTTGCATCCATAGCCTTCGGGGTTGCCCCGGAGGATCTGCAGAGGGAGGCCTTCGAGCTCTTGAACCCGATTGTCCTATAAGGTTTTCCCAGTTGGTTTCGAAAGAAAATGGAGTGGCCCGGCATCTTCTAGATACCGGGCCACTCCCTCATATGGCGTTATTCAGGTGGCGTCACTTCGGGCAACTTAATCCCAACTTTGGCCGAGCCCATCAGGCAATCACCGGGACAATGCTCCCCAATCTTTCACTGCACACCATCAGTCCAAGCCTCCAAACGCCGGATAACCAGACTCGCCATGAACTGGTGCATCGAGGCCCATGCTCTCGATCTGAGAGTCGACCCTCAGCGAGTTGCGGAAGATCTTCTTCGTGAGGAACCCGATGACCGTCACTACAATCGTGACGTACACAACGGTCACGAGCACTCCGAGGAACTGCTGCCCGAGAAGCTGGAAGCTGCCAGTGTAGATGAGACCCCCGACTCCCGTCCAAGACAGGTCCGGCCTCGCGAAGATTCCGACCAACAGCGCGCCGAGTATTCCTCCGATTCCATGGCACCCGAAAGCGTCGAGCGCATCATCATATCCGAGCTTCCCCTTCAGCTTGGCAATCGAGAAATAGCAAACCGGGGATACGAGGAACCCCATGATGATAGCTGCCCATACGTCCACGAACCCGCATCCAGGGGTGATCACGACCAGGCCGGCGACCAAACCGGTGGAAGCACCGACCAGCGTGACCTTCCCATTTCGTATTCGCTCCACGATTGCCCAGGATATCGTGGCCGCACAACCTGCTACCAAGGTGTTGATGACCGCGAGACCAGCGTAGCCGTCTGTTGCAAGCGCGGAACCTCCATTGAACCCGAACCATCCAAAGAACAGGAGTCCTGCTCCAAGCATCACGAACGGAACGTTGTGCGGTCTGTATGTCAGCCTGTTGAATTCCTTTCTCTTTCCCAAGATCAAGCAGAGAATCAGACCCGAGAGACCAGATGATATGTGCACTACTGTTCCCCCGGCGAAGTCGATTGCGCCGATGGCCGCAGGGTTTCCGATGATTCCCCCGCCCCAGGTCATGTGAGCCATGGGAGCGTAGACTAGGAGCGGCCACAGGACGATGATGAAACATACTGCCCCGAACTTGCAGCGTTCTGCAAGGGACCCTGTGACAATCGCCGCTGTTACCATCGCAAACGAAGCCTGGAATGCTACGCTCACAACTCCAGGATAGGTACTGGAGACGGCAGCCGCACCGGTGACGGAACCAGATACCTCCTCCACTGCCCATTGCGTGAACATCCTGTCGAATCCACCGAAGAAGAGGGCCCAGACGTTGGTGAGATTCCCCGCATCATCGAAAGCCGATTCCCCACCATAGGCGATTGAGTCTCCTATCACCACCCATAAGACCCCGGCGATTGCCATGGCGATAATCGACATGAGCATTGTGTTTACCACGTTCTTCCTTCTGGACAATCCACCATAGAAGAGCGCCAGCCCGGGGCTCATCAGCACCACCATCGCGGTGCAGACAATCATGTAACAGGTTGTTCCGGAGTCAAACATGACGTCACCTCGCTTCCAATCCATACCCTGTTGTCACGTTTCGATTACCGCACGCGACCCAAAGGGTTAAAGTTCAATGGTCCAAATTCCAAATTGCGATCAGCAGGCCTGAGCCGATGCTCTGAGCGGTGCCCTCGGAGCCCAAGCCGGATGACCATGTGGCTCTCCCTCTCCCTCGTCGTCTTCTGGGACATCCATTTCCGGGGTGTCGACTCCAGGAACCTTCGTCTCGAAAGGAGGGCGCGGAAGCCAAGAGGAATCTCCTTCGCGATCCTTGTCTTCCCCATCAGCCTCCGAGTGGAAGACCCGAGGGTTTATCATGTCTAAGAACGACACATGAGAGGGGAAACTCGCAATGCCAACACCTTTGGGGCCTCGGATAAAGGCCCTCAGAAAAGAATCCGGGCTCACCTTGACTGCCCTGGCAGATAAGACAGGGCTGTCGGTGGGCTTCCTGAGCAACCTCGAAAGGGACGAGACAAGTCCAACCATTGCCAACCTCCATAAAATCTGCGACGCGCTTGGCGCCACCCTTAACGACATCCTCGATTCCGGGGAACCCGAGGGAAAAGTCACCGTCGTGAGAGCTTCAGAGCGGAAGACCCTGTTCGAGCAGGCCGACGGTATGCTGTCCTACTCTGCGGTGACCACGGGAGACACTGAAGTGGGCGCAACTGCAATGACGCTGAAGTCCGAGAGCTGGGTGCTCTTCTCCCCGCATGACCACGATGAGCTGGGGATAATCGCGTCGGGTTCCATGGAGCTCGACGTCGACGGGCAGAAGGTCATCCTCGAGCAAGGGGACTCCATCTACATCAAGTCGGGAACGATGCACAGCGGGAGGGTCAAGGGAAGCGAGCCCTGCGTCAGTTATTGGATCAAGAACTCCAGTTCCCATCGCTGACTGAATCACCTCAATCCCTCACCATGCCCCGCTGCAGCCGAGCGGGAAACCATCTCGGAATAGAGCTCGCTCGGCATCTCACCATTCACCACTGCAGCCGAGCGGACACATCCGG
>JBMNUL010000147.1:0-6451 GCA_050946255.1 Coriobacteriales bacterium
TGAAACATTCCGACCTCCTGTCGATCGAGGAGATTTCCAGGTTCGTGCGGATTGCCGCAGGCGAGGGAATCTCCAACATAAGGATCACCGGTGGGGAGCCTCTCGTCCGCAAGGGAGTCATCGACCTGGTGCGGGAGATCAACGAGATAGACGGGATCGAATCCCTGGCCATGACCACAAACGGGTCTCTTCTGGCCCCAATGGCACAACAGCTCAAGGACGCAGGGCTATCTCGAATCAACATTTCCCTCGACACCCTTGATCCAGATCAGTTCCACATGCTCACCCGGCGTGGATCGATCGAAGATGCGATTGAGGGAATTGATGCCGCGTTGGCCGTTGGCTTCGATCCGGTTAAGATCAACTGCGTGGTGATAAAGTCTCTCGACCAGGATTTCCTCGGCTTTGCAAAGCTAACCTTGGACAAGCCCTTGCATGTGAGGTTCATAGAGTTCATGCCAGTGGGATACCAAGCGGGAATCAACGATCAGGGCTGGACCGAGGCGGACGTGATTCCGTCCGGGGAGCTGCGCCAGATAATCAGCGAGAGAACCTCCAAAGCCGGCCTTGGAGAGTTGGAGGCGGTCGGCGAGGACGGAAAGCCTGCCGGCAATGGACCCGCCTCTTATTACAAGCTCCCCAACTCCTTGGGCACAATCGGCTTCATCTCATCCATATCCAACCATTTCTGCAAAACCTGTAACAGACTGAGACTCACCCCAGACGGATATCTGAGGCCGTGCCTTTTCTCGGACGACGAATATGATGTCAAGACCGCGCTTCGCCAAGGCACCGATGACGATGTGAGGGCAGTGCTTGAAAATGCGCTTCTCAACAAGCCCGACGAGCACCATCACAAGGTGGGCACGCAGCGCAACATGTCGAAGATCGGAGGCTGAAATGAGCGACTCCAACGAGCAGATTCCAGGCGGGCTTTCCGCCGGGCACGCCGAGAACGAGGATGTTGGGAGAAGAACCCTCACCCATATCGACGAGAAGGGCGACGTGCGGATGGTCGACGTCTCCGACAAGGACGTTACCTCGAGAACCGCGATTGCAGAGGGAAGCATCCTCATGCACCCAGATACGCTAGCGATGATCGTTGGCGGCGAGGCTGCAAAGGGAGACGTGCTCGCAACAGCGCGCGTTGCCGGAGTCATGGCGGCGAAAGCCACCTCGAGCATCATACCGATGTGCCACCCCTTGAACATCACGAAGGCCAAGGTCGACATCGAGCCGATAGAAGAGGGCGACCGCGAGGACGGGCGCGTTGGGCTCCACATCGTGACGACCACCAAGGTGGATGGGAAAACCGGAATCGAGATGGAGGCGCTCACTGCAGCATCTGTGGCATGCCTGACCGTCTATGACATGTGCAAGGCAGTGGACCGCGGAATGGAAATAACCGACGTGAGGCTGCTCCGCAAGGAGGGTGGCCGCACCGGACTTTGGACGAGAGATTGACGAGACGCCAAAGCGCGAGCTCGCAGAGCCAACGAAATCAGAAATCAACTGGATCAGCAGAGAATCGAAAGGCTGGAGACGAAATGAACATCAGGTTTGCCATCATCACTTGCTCGGATACGAGAAGTTTCGAGGAGGACACCGCCGGCGCCGCCCTTGAAGAGCTGATCAGGGAGAACGGTTGGGAAGTCGCCAGCCACGTGGTTGTGAAAGACGAGCGCGACAAGATCGGCGAGGCGATCATCGATGCATGCGACAACGTCGATGCCGACATCGTGCTGACCTGCGGCGGAAGCGGACTTTCCCTTAGGGATGTGACCCCAGAGGCCACGATGGACGTATGCGAGAGGAACGTCCCGGGAGTTGCCGAGGCCATGCGCGCATATTCGTTGAAGATCACCGGGAGGGCAATGCTGTCAAGAGCCCTCTGCATGCAGAGGGGCCGTCATCTGGTGGTCAATTTCCCCGGGAGCCTAAAGGCCGCCAAGGAGAACTGGGCGGGAATCTACGAGCAGTTCGAGCACGCCACGAGCATGATGGCCGGAGAGGGTCACTAACGGGCTCTCCCCGAGGGGAATCTCCTCCTCATGCGCCTATAATGGTTCGAAACGAAAGCTTTAGATAGCCACGTGAGGCTCATTGTGGCATTCGAGAACTATTTCGGCTTTTGAAACTAAATTCTCACAGCACAGGAGAGGAAGCCAACATGTTCGAACAGGTCAACCTCGACGAGAAGACCGACAAGGAATATTACAAGGAAAAGCATGGTCCTCTGCTTGACAAACTGGTGGTTCTACAGCAGCAAGCCCAAGAGAAAGGCCTCGGCGTGGTGGTGCTCTTCGAGGGATGGAAGGGCGCTGGCAAGGGAAGCCGGATTGGCGATCTGGTCTACAAGCTCGACGCACGAGTGACCAACGTTCACAGCCTCTCATCCCCAGAGGAGAACAAGGAAAGGGAGTTCGCCGAGGAGAATCGCGATGTCACTGGAATGCACCCGATGCTCCAGGAGTTCTGGCAGGCTCTCGGGCCCAGGGGCAACATGACTATCTTCGACCGTGGGTGGTATACCTCCACCGTCCGCAGGTCCATATACACGGACACCTCCAACAGGCTTCTCGCCTATGCCGCAGAGATTGAAGATTTCGAGCGCCAGCTCGTGAAGGATGGGTACATCGTCGTCAAGTTCTTCATACACATCAGCAAGAAGACTCAGAAAAACCGCCTCAAGGAGCTCCGCGACAACCCCGACACCGCATGGCGCGTCACCGACTACGACCTCAAGCTCGCCAAGGACTATGACACGTTCTACGAGGCCTTCGACACCTCGCTCCGGGCAACCGATTTTGATTTTGCCCACTGGACCCTCGTCAACGGCGAGGACAAGAGAACCGCAAACCTCTTGATAGCACAGGTTCTCGTGGACAGGATCGAGCGAGCACTCGCCAAGGAGAAAGACCCCGAGGCCGAAGCCGCTGCGGCAGCTGCTGCTGCAAACAGCGCCAAGACGATAGTGGAGGGTGCCTCCTCCGGAGACCAGCGCAACAGGAGCGCCGAGGAGATCGCCGCAGTTTTGGAGAAGTCCCGGCAGAAGGCTGAGGAGCAATCCAGGCTCGCCCCGCTGCATTCACGCTTCACCATCGCACCAAATCCACCTCGCATCGAGGACATCGACCACACTCTCACGCTCTCGCGCGAGGAATACGACAAGCGAAAAGAAGAGCTGCAGGACAAGCTCTACATAAACGAAACCAGAATGTACCGCGCTCGAATTCCCCTCATGATCGTATACGAGGGAGATGATGCAGCCGGAAAAGGCGGTAACATCAAGCGTGTCGCGCAGGGACTGGACGCCAGGGCCTACACCGTGTTCCCAAGCCCGGCGCCCACGAAGCCGGAGCTCATGCACCCGTTCCTGTGGAGATATTGGACGCGTCTCCCCAAGGCTGGCCATGTGGGAATCTACGACCGAAGCTGGTATGGGCGCGTGCTAGTAGAGCGTGTGGAGGGCTTCGCCTCTCCAGACGAATGGGGACGTGCTTACGACGAGATCAACGGCTTCGAGTACGACTTGCAGCAATGGGGAGCAATTCTGTTGAAGTTCTGGGTCTCCGTCTCCTCAGAGGAACAGCTCCGTCGCTTCGAGGAGCGTGAGACCACGCCGTCGAAGCAGTGGAAGATCACCGACGAGGATTGGCGCAACCGCGACAAGGCTCCCCAGTATGCAGCTGCGGCAAACGACATGTTCAGGCTCACTTCCACAGAATATGCCCCCTGGCATGTCCTGGAATCAGACGATAAGCTCTATGCGCGCATCAAGGGTCTCGAAATCATCAACGATGCAATCGAGAAGCGCCTGAAGAGTCTCTGATCGGTCTGCGCCAGTTGGTGACGCTAACCCTCGGTCGCAGGTAATACTTTCTGCTATTCAGCCAGAGGGACCTCTCGACGACGTTAACCCGCGGCCACAGGAAAAGCTGTCTGCGATGCCGTCAGGGGATACCCTCGATGACGCTATCCCACGGTCACGGGAACCACTGGAGTTTCGCTGTGCTGGCTTTCGCTGGCTGCGCCGGTCATTGATTGCCCCGCTGATAATCAGCCCGGCTATTTGATTTTTGATAGAATTCCCCATGGGTGGAAAATCGCAATTTGACTTCACGTGAAACATCATGGGGGATTTCATGAAGAAGATGCTCTCAATAATGGCAGCCGTGGTTTTCTTGGCGTTTGTAGCATTTGCCTCATTCGGGTGCACGACTACCCCCGCCAACTCCACAGCTTTCGACATGCTCTCCAAGGCCATGGACAGCATGTCTGGGTCGAATTACATAGCGTTTACAGATGGCTCGTACTCGTTTTCGACTTCTGGATATATGGATATAAACAAATACGATGACGACTACACCAACGATGCCATCGAGGGAGGTTTTAGCGGCGCAATTCTCAAGGGGTCCGAAGACCCTGCGGATCTTCAACTTGCCATCAACCTCACAACGTCAGGCTACACCTCCTATGGAGACTCCGACTCTGACTCCACGCAATATACCTTGGGCGTTTACGTCAAGGACCAGTATCTTTACATCGACGTAGGGGACGGTTCCAATGATAAAGTGAAGGTTTCGCTGGAAGAACTCGAAACCAGCCTCGACAGCAGCGACCAGACCCTGGATGCCGATCAAGAAGCCGAAATGCTAGACAGGATCAATGCCACACTGAAAAACAGCGTGACCAGCGCCACTGTTGACGGATCCAACATCACTTTGGAGATAGATGCCAGGCGTTTCATTGGAGGAATATTCATGTTAAGCAAGCTCGAAAGTGGAGAATCCGTAAGTGATGCAGGAGAAGAATACAAGGAGTTCATTGCCTACATTCCGGAGAGCAGCGTCACGGTTGCCGTTTCGTTGTCAGAAGACTACAAGATCACATCCCTTGAGGTCTCGAGCTCCACTACTATCGATTATTCAGGTGCACTCTACAATTCGATAACGGGCGACGACACCTTCTCCCAATTTGGAGGTCTTGGGGATGATTCCGAGAGCCTCGGTTTGGACTACACCGTGAACGCGGAGTTCACCATCAAAGGAATCTCCTATGGGGAAACGGGGGAAATTGATTTCCCGGACTTCTCTGACTACGAGGACATAACATCTTATTTCAATTCCTTCAGCGACCAGCTCAACACTGATGATGGAGGTTCGGGAACCGATTACGACCTCAACGAGACAAACACCGATAAGTCACTCGACTATGAGGAATCCTTCTAGAAAGTCTCGCTCTGAATAGCAAGAGGCCCCATCTTCAAATATGGGCACACTTTGCTACGTGTCATCACCATCGTCCCCCCTATACAAGCAATGCAAGAGGCCGCACCCCAAAGGGGCACGGCCTCGATTTGCAGGTCTTTTCCCTAGCGGGAGGCGTTGCCCTCCAGCCGGGATATCTCCTAGAAACTACTTGGCGTTTGTATCAAGGTAGTCGAAGACGTCTTCGCTGACGGCAGCGCTGCCACCAAGCACATAGCCAGTGCTGATAGACGAACCGTTGTTCACAACTTCGGTGATGCCCGAATCGGTCGTGTCATTGGCGAGAATCAACACGCTGTTGTTATAACCGCACATGGCCGCACCGGTGAGCGCGTCCGGGAAGTTCTCGCCGGAAGCAATCGCAACTTTGGAGTAGTCCATGCCGCAATTCTCGACCTCGTAATTGGCAATCTCCGAGGAGGTGGCGTAACGGTCTTTGCCATTAATCCTTGTCACCGTCATATCCGATAGCTGTGAATCGACGCTGCTGGAAACGGCTGCAGATCCTCCCACGATGATCGCGTTTTCGGCTCCGGTCTCCTGAATTGCCTCGACTTCAGCGCTGGTGAGGGTGCCGTCATTCTCGGTAAGCACCACCGGAAATCCCTTGGCGTAGGCCAGTGGTGCTATGGAGAGGGCATCGGCGAAGTTCTTGCCAGTAGCCACGATCACAGTATCGGGTTGGGAGCTATTCAGGACCTCGTCCATGACAGCGAGACTCGTGTCCTGCCTGGTCTTGCCGGACACACGACTGGCCGTGATGCCCATGTCCTCTATTGCGCTCTCCGCACTTTCGGATACAGCGGCCTTGCCACCTACGATAACGACATTGCTGACTCCCAGAGACTCGAGGGTTGACTTGGCGCTATCTGAGAGCGTTGAGGTCTCGGTGATGACCACCGGACAATCGAGCTGCCCAGCCAGCGCAGAGGCAGATAGAGCATCAGGGAAGTTCTCCCCAGATGCGACCACAGCGGTATCACAGCTGTCGAAGCTCTCTTCAACGATCTTGCTCATGGTTTCATAGCGGTCTGTTCCGTTGATTCGCTGCCAGGGCGAGGGGAAGCTCACGGTGATCGTGTAGGTCTGCTTCTCGGAGGAGTTGTCGTTCATCGTGGGCCAGGACTCGTCGCCGCAGACCACGGTTATGACAGACCCATCGTCCACGGGGATCTCGGCGG
>JBMNUL010000148.1:0-6427 GCA_050946255.1 Coriobacteriales bacterium
CCACGTCCTGCAGCCATTCTCTGAGGAAGCTCTCCGCCTGCTTGTCCTCCCCGCCGACTTTCATGAAGGTGACCTTGTTTGGAAGATCGATTCTCACAGGGCCGTCTTCAGGAGCATCCAACTCGTCCTTGAGGTCGAGGCCAGCTGCAAACCTTCTGATGTCAGATACGAAGTCGAGGACTATCACCTTGTCCTTGTCATCACTCACCCGCAGGCCGCGGCCTAGCTGCTGGATGAAGATTCTTCTGGAGTGCGTGACACGCTGGAAGACAAGGATGTTGACATCCGGGACGTCAATCCCTTCGTTGAAGATATCGACCGCGCAGACGACGCTCGTGGTACCGCCTGCGAAATCGCTGAGCACCTGGTTCCTCTTGAACTGGCTCATTTTCTCGGACGCTATTGAGCCTCCCCCCGAGAAGACGGCTTCAGCATGGCAGAACCCAAGCTGGTTAATCTTGTCACGCATCGTAATGGCGTGGTCTATGGTCCCGCAAAAGACGATTGCCCGAGGATTCCTCTGCTCAGACCATGCCTTTGCCAGCGTCTCGACGACGGCGTCATCCCATTGGTTGATGAAGAGGGTTCTATTGATCTGGCGAGGTGTGAACGACTTGCCATTAAGGTCGCTTAGGGCATCCCAGTTGATGTTGTCCGTATACATCCTGTAGTCGACATTAGCAAGGAACCCCATCTTTAGCCCCTTCACCATGTCGATGTTTACTCGAGGTTCCCCGAAGTATTTCGAGAGGTCGACCTCGTCCGCCCTCCATGGCGTGGCGGTCAGGCCAAGAGCAAAGGCGCCTCCAGGATAACCTGCGTTGAGAGCGTCAAACACGCAATCGTAGGTCGCCGACCCGACGTGATGGCACTCGTCGACAAGCAGGATGTCGAAATTGGGCAAGTCTTGGCAGCTGTCCAGATAGGAGGCGGCAGAGTCGGCGCACGCGAACACGTAGTCGTAGTGGTCAAGGGGCTCGGAAGGCGTTGGCTCGAACGAGTTGAGGACCGTCGTGGTCTCGGTTGGCTGCATGAAAGGCCAGAAGGATCGCTCGAGCTGGTAGACGAGATCGTTGGTGTGTGCGCACACCAACACCCGCAGTCGAGGGTTGTTCGCCTTTATCCGTCGAATGCTCTCCGCTGCCACAAGGGTCTTCCCGAGCCCCGTTGCCATTACGACGAGGGCCTTATTGTTGCCGTTCTCGTAGTAGGCCCCCACGACGGCATCGATTGCATCCTTTTGGTAATCCCGCGGTTTCTTCCCGCTAACGTAAGGCCGCTGTGACAGCCTCTGCGCTTTCTTGACTAGGAAGTCCGAGTCCCAGAGCTGGAGGGGTATCCCTTGGTTAAGGAGGGCGGCATGCCGCTCGTACGCCTTCGAGTCAAACCCCTCGGAGGAGACGATGACGGGGATGTCGGCATGGTAGACCTTCGCGGCGCTTAGTGTCTCGTCAATCACAGACTCGCCCACCGGCTTCTTCCAGTGCTTCGCCTGAAAGAGCCACCTCTTCCCGTTCTTGAAGGCGATGACGTCGGCGCCGTGGTCGTTGGTCTGACCTACCACGCGGGGGTTGTCGAACCCGTCATACATCAGAAGCCGGGAAATGTCCCTCTCGAACGCGGACCAACTCTCCCGGGCGATGCTCAAACGGGACTCAAACATCTTCTACCAGCTCGCTGGAAAGGAAATCTATTGCATAGCGCGTCATTTGCAGATAGCGAAAGTCGGACTGAGCCATGCCTGATGCCGCCTGTATCGCGCTCTCGAGGCAGTTGGCGAATTGCCGTCTCCTTGCGGTCTCAATCTTGTTCATAGTGTCGACATCCAGCACTGTCGCATCGGCTTCCTCCGCAGGACCGCTCCAAATCGTCCCATCGAAGAAAAGGCCTGGGTCTGCGGAGAACAATGTACCTATGAAAGACGGGGGCGCATAGCAGACGTACCCTCCGGTTGCGAGCAAATCATTTGTTTGAGTAACAAGGTTGGCGCCATATAGCTTGCTGGTCAGATACTGATTTTCGTCTCTGCTGAGCTGGCCATAGTAACTTGACAGATCGGAGCCATGGGCAAGCTGCAGACGCTTGGCGATTTCCTCTAGGAGAGAATTGGCATCGGTCGCTATGGAGTCCTTATCGACTCGCATCCTTCCCTCCCAGAGCTCGTGCATGACTTCCCACTGGAGCGTTGTGACAGATCCGTAGGCGTTGGTGCCAAGGTTCGGAGATCCGTCGCGGACGTATTGAGCAATTTCGGCCGCCACAGCATCCTCGACTGGGATACCGTAGGAAACGAACAACGGATGGGCTTTGTCGACGAAGATGGTCAAGCTGTCGATTCCTCGGAAGACAACAATGGGTGAAGACTCATGGGTAGCCCAGTTCTCCATGGCATGTGGGACGGAATAGGTTGTGACCTCAACCGATTTGCTCTTGCTTCCATCGGCGAGTGCTACTGTCACGGCGGGGCTGGACAGCTCGTCGTCCTTCATGGATTCAGTAGCCAGCTTCTCCTGGGACACGGGATTCGGGGTATCCTTCTTGCTGCCGCAGGTCTGGCAAGTATCCGTCTCGGGAGGGTTCCTCGTTCCGCAGACCTTGCAATCCCAGCTTTCGGATACATACACGATCTGACTCGTCCCGCAGTGAGGACATACAAGGGCAGATTTCGGGATTGTCTTCCCGCAATCAGGGTTCAGGCAGGGCTTGCCTTCGAAGATATAGCCGCACGCACCGCACTCCTCTGCGCTCTCGGGATTCTGGAAGCCGCATTCGGGGCATTCCTTGAATTTCGGCGCGGGAGGGCGATCTGCCGTCTCGACGAGTTTCCACCATTCGGAGTCGTCGTAGTATCCGGGTTCCTTGGCGCGAAACCTTGCGAGATACTCCTGCTCTAGCTCTCGAGAAACCCTCACTGGCGAACGCTTGCTGGGGTCCCAGACCCCCATGTACATGTCACCTTTTCCGACGTGCCTGACTCGGCGATACCCTTGATAAAGCTGGTAAATCGGAGAATCGTTCTCGACACCGTTGGTCTTCGAGGGCTGCAGCGAGGTGGTACCCCTCAAGTACTGCATCGCATGTTGCCATTCCTCGCTGCTTCTCTGGAAGTCAGTCTTCATGAAGTCGACGGGCACGAAATCGAGATGAACTTCGCCGACGATGCGGCCGAACTGGCTGTCAATCGGGTAGTCCTTGATGGTGTTCTGGAGCTCGTCCACGTACTCGAAGAAAGCCGCCTTCTCTCCCTTCCTGATTGCCCTGCCATTCCTAATCAGGTCGATGCCGAACTCGATTTGGTCGTCGTACCTCTGGATTCCGACCCAGCCGTACACGCGCTCCGGTATGGTCCTGAAGGTGGTCTCTCCGCACTCCGGACACTTGTCCGCGCCATCCGGCACGATAGCGGTGCACTTAGTGCAACGCCTGGTCGTGTAGAGCACTTGGTCGAAGTCAAATCGGGCGGGTATCTGGTTGCCATGACGTACAACGTAACGATTGGAACCCCAGACGCAGTGCTCGAAAGGCTCGCAAGCCTCATCGTCAACGAAGAGCTGAATCTTCCCATCCCTGAGGATGGTCGCATACCTTCTGCCAAGCTCGGCCCTAATCTTCGGCTTGCCGTACTTGATGAGCTTCTCGATGAAGCCGTGGTTCGCATTGCCATCTGGCCACCAGTCGTCGACCTCGACGACGGTGCCGCTCTCCCCCTCGCGGAACAGAGAGGCGTCTGACTTCGGAACCTCCTCAACATCGAGCTGGTAGTCCTTCGTCTGGTTAATGGCGTTCAAGTCGATCGTGGTCTTAATGTATCGGGGGTCTTCCTTCTGGGTCGTCATGACGACGGTCCTATTCCCGAGCTTTCCAGTCGAGATGTTGAACCCCATTCCGAAAAGGCCCAGCGAGTCATAGGGGTTGTTGCCCGAGAACCCTGCCTTGATTGCGTGCTCCGCCTCGTCGTCGCTCATGCCAGGGCCGTTGTCTGACACGCGAAGCAACCCGCTGCCGTTGGCGATTTGGGACCTAGCCGGGAGCTCGACGGTGATTCGTGGGCTCTCGATGTGAATGCCCTTGAGCTTCGCGGCGGAGAAGGAGTCTATCGAGTTATCGATGAGTTCGCATAGGGCATCCAAGGGTTGCATCGGAGTATGCGTCAGGGCAAGGAGGACTCTCGGGTCAGGGGTGAAGTCGAATTTCCTCATAGCTATCCCTCCTGTATGGATGAGATCATGACGGCGTCGGCCAAGTAGTCGCGAAGCGACTGCGCAGTACCTCGCGCAAGCAGATACGGCACCCCGTTGCCTATCGTCTTGAACGAGTCCGTGAGGGTCATATCGTTTGGCAGCTCAAAAGAGCGCGGGAGGGACTGCAGGGCAAGCGCCTCCGATACTGTCAGCCTTCTCGCATGGAATGGATGGAGGTGCACCTCGTTGTTGCCGTACGCAACGGTTGGAGAGTAGCGCCACCTGTGAAGCCTCTTGTACGATTTCTTGCTGTCGTCGCCCTCATCGACGGTCTGCATACGGATAATTCCGCCGCGAGGGACGAAGAACCGATTGGCATTCGGGTGATTCGTCACGTCATTGAGTTCGAACCAATAGTTGACGGTCAGCCTCTCGAATCCTTCTATCTCGGAGGGCATCGGAAGGACTGAGCCTTCGGAGAACGGGGTACGAGAGGGCCATGGGACGGACTTCACGTCCTCAAGGCTATAGGTCATGTATCTCGACCAAGGGAAATCCAGAAGCTCGTCTCCGGAATAGTATCGTGGCTTGGTGATTGCCCTCTTCAAACCGATTAGCAGGATTCTGTCGCGATCCTGCGGCGCTCCGAACTCCAAGGCGTTCGTCAGCCTTTCGACTGTCGAGTATCCCCCCTCGTGAAGCAAATTCTTTAGCTCCTCGTAGAACTCACGATGACGGGCTGTACGCCATAGGCCCTTTACGTTCTCGAACAGGAAGAAATCCGGTTGGTTCTCTAAGATGAGCCTTACGTATGAGAGCGACAGCTTGCCGTTATCCCCATTCCTTCCCCGATTCTTGCCTCCGACAGAGAAGTCCGGGCAAGGAGGACCTCCGATAAACCCAACTAGCCTCCCCTCTTGATGGAGCTCCCGAACCATCTCGCTTACTCGAGAGTCATCTCCCAAGAAGGTGTTAACGTCATCGGAAGACCAACCGAATCTGGGAGGAGCCACCCCGATTCGTTCTCTGGCGTACTTATAGACCCTCAGGAAAGGCTCGTGAAACTCGTTAACGAAAGAGATGGTAAAGCCAGCATTCTCGAACCCAAGGTCAAGAAACCCCGCGCCAGAAAAGAAGGAGAGCACGATAGGGCTTTCGATGCTAGTATTCAATGTTCCTCGAATTTTGGAAGTAGTCCGATACCATTTTCCGATTCTACCAGTGTCTCAGCTGCACACTCCCGCTAAAAGAGACCCATTCTTCGCTTCTAATCTCGCCTGAATAAACGTTATCAAGCGGGCTCATAGGCAGCAAGTAGCCTATCCCGTGGGTACAAGCCCCACGGGATAGGTCAATACTGCCAACTCCGCCAACGTGGCCATGCCTCGAGCGAGCCCCGTGCAGACTAGAGTCTGCGCGGGGCTCGTCTCGCATGGGCCCCGTGGCTCCATCGGCCGATGCGGGGGAGGCCCCGCGCCCCTGGGAGGACGGACTCATGAGAGCAGGACAAAGGAAGACCCGGACCTTCAAGATTCGCCTCAGCGAGAGCGAGTACGAGAAGATGAGGAGCCTCGCCTCCGCCTACGAGCTCAGCGCCGCAGGCCTCGTCTCGCTGCTCCTCCGCTTCGCCGAGATTCCCGGGCGGCATCCCGCGGTCTGCACCGACCCGATACTCTTCGACACCGAGACCTCGCACCGGCTGTCCCGCGAGCTGCGATCCGTCGGGACCCTGTACAACCAGTCCGTCGCTGCGCTGAACACCATCGCGAAGGCCGCCCGCGAGTGCCCCGGAGAGGCGGAGGCCGAGGAGATCCGCCAGTTCCTCTCGGTCGTCGAGGGCCAGATGGAGTACGTCATCGCGGACCTCGACTGCATACGCCAGGATGTCTCCGGCATGTCCGACCGCCCCGCGCTCTTCCTGTGGTAGACAGTGGGCATGACCTTCATAAAGCCCATCTCTGGCCACACGAGGCTGGGCGGGGCGCGGAGGTACCTCGAGCGCGACGGCAGGGCGCTCGCCGAGGACTACCTCAACATGGAGGCGCCCATAGTCGGCCGCAGCGAGGCGGGGATGCCCGTGACCGAGACGATCCCCTGGGACGAGATCATGGACCGGACCCGCGAGGAGTGCGGCAACGACACCCCATGGAGGGGCAAGCCCGCAAGGACCTACAAACACTACGTCCTCTCGCCCGACCCGAAGGACGCGATCACGCTCGACCTGCTCCGGAGGTTATCAGTCAGGT
>JBMNUL010000149.1:0-6371 GCA_050946255.1 Coriobacteriales bacterium
CCAGAAGCTCGGCGGTCGCTTAGTTGATCACACGCGCTATCTCCAAAATGTCTGGACAGTTTCGGTGTTCTTGAGGCAACGCAATAGACTCTATTCCGATGTGACCGTTGGAAAGTCGTAGGGAAGATGGAAGCCCTGGTTTCCGGACTTCTCAAGGCCTCGGAATAGCAGTGGTAATAGCAATCTCGATTGCACTTGTCCATTAGAGTTCTTTTCCTTACTGCATAATATAAATAAAACATATTGTTTAATTTTATTTTTCTCTATATTCGGCAAAGGAAAAATTAATTAAAGCCCAATTGTTTAATTCTGAAAACGAAGAATCTCCTTGAAAACAATCAAAATATGGATTTCTGGTTTCAGTTTTATTGGATATAATGTTCAATATTAATTATACATTTCATCAACTTCAGGTGATGAGACATGGGTCGTCCAAGAAAAAATTCCGCAGAGAAAACTGCAAAGGAACGTCTGGTTGACTCTTTCTGGCATTTGTTGGAAGAGCACGACTTCTCGAAAATCTCGGTTGAGATGCTGTGCAAGGAAGCGAAATGCAACCGGGGGACTTTCTACTATCATTTTTCGGGCATGGATTCTCTACTCGAATACATTGTTGAATCTACTTTCATATCTAACAGATATCCCCAAATGATTTTCAGTGTCCTCACAGGTACTGGTGACCTGCCATTTTCGAGCATTGTCGAGAGCGAGTGGCCCGAGCACACCGCGTTGTTCACCCGTAATGGCAACAACGTATTGACCGAGAAGACCAAGCAATACATCTTGAAAATGTGGACTGCAATTCTCTGCAGCGATGGAGGACAACTATCAGATCAGACCCGTTTGATACTCGAATATCAGTCAAGTGCCATGCTGGCTTCACTCTCATATCTGGGTGAGGAGAGTTTGAAAGGTCATATGATTTCTCCTCCTATCGCCTTCTTCTCTTCTGTCGCGAAAACTGCCTTGCGGCAGATATGCGCGTTAGAAGGTATCACGGAAGATGATTTGAAAGCGCGCATCACGATGGTTGGCGAAGTCTCGAAGCTCATGAAGAGCTGAAGCTACTGCCCCGTTCTGAAAAAGAACCGTTACGTTCAAGTAGTTTGCGACGTCGATTAATGGTCTCTCCTCGAGTGCAAGTTATAACTGTGCGGACGTTGTCGCTCCTTTAGTATTGAAGCCCAGAAAACGGCTTCTTCCTGCTTTCATTTTCACCAGTTGTTTATGTTGCTGGCATTAACGCTATATTTCGTTGAGGAAAGAACGCACCATTCATAGCACGGCCATCAGGTGCACAACAGCCGGAACCACCGCGAACCCGGCAAGGGTGCTCATCACCGTTCCCTTTGCGGGAAGTTCCTGCTCATAGCCAAGCTCGCCGAGAGTCGGGGCAGCCATCGACCCCACCGGCATGGCAAACATCACGACAGAAATCCCGAGCACCGTCGCGTCGGGCACTATGCCTCGCAAAGCAAGGTAGAGCAGCAGGGGGGCAATGAAGTTCCTGATCAGGATGAATGGGTAGAGCCTCCATTCAGTCAAGGCGCCTTTGATGTCCATTCCTGCGATAATCACCCCGACAAGCAGCATTGCCACAGGAGCGGTGAGACCGCCTATCGTCTCCAGAGATCCCTGGACGACCTGCGGGAGCTGAACCCTCGCAAACAGAAACAGCACGGCAATGAGGGAGGCAATGGTCATTGGGTTGAGGACCGCATCCTTTACAGCTCGAGAAACGGATGATCCCTGTTCGTCTTTTCTCACGATTGCGAACCCGACGCTGTAGATAAGCACGGTGAGCGCCATGATAACCACGCTGCTTAGGAGAACGGTCTGATTCCCGTATATGGCAGCCACGACAGGAATCCCGATGAAGCTGGTGTTTGTGAGGAAACTCATGAACAGGTAGACATTGCGCTCTTCGTATGGAACTCGAAGCACCACGTTGCAAATCCATCCCGTTGCCAGGAAGAGGAAGAACATCAGGGCTCCCAGTCCAAACGCCCAACCCAGATCGCTTCCCAGAGATTCCACGTCAATCGACCCCGATGAGGCCACGATCATGCACGGTAGTGTGATGTTCAGGATAAGTTTGGTGAGCTTGCCCTTGATGTAGTCATCGAGGTATCCGAGCTTTGTCGCCAGAATGCCCACGCCCATCACGATGAGCAAGATCACCATCTGGGATATGGCACCGGACATGTCTGCCATCTCCGCTCCTAACGTTCTCGTTATAACTTCGCCAATGTTTCAGGTGACGAGAATATTCTCAGAGAGCTTGAAAGCTATGTCCAATACCTATTTGTTAGAGTTTAATATGCTTGACAAGCATATTATTGAATATGCGAAGAATTCCGATGTAGCGCTGGCCTTTCTATTGCCCTGTCTCTTATAACGGGCGGCGAACATGACGTTTTCCAGATTGGGCTCAGGGGGGAACGAATCTGATTATCCCTTTCTTGTTCTCTCTGCGTAGCACATGCCATTTCGCTCTTCTCGCAGAAGGTCCGTGGGTTCTGCAATAGATTTGCCCAAGGCTGCCTTCATCTGACCTGGTTTGATGGGTACTCCGAAATCGCCGTCGACTTTGCCAGTTTGGAGCTGATTTTTCAGCTTTATACCGGACAAGTGCTGATGATTTGTTTACAATGTATTAATAACATTATTGTATGCGTAGTATTTATTTTCTCGTAGTGGGGTACTAATCAGAAGTATGTGGGGTACTAATCAATATATTGAAATAGGCATATATTGACTCAAACAGGTTGTTTTTATGCAAGGGGAAACCGCTCTTATAGCTTTTTAATAAACGGTGGGGGAGGCTTTATAAATGCATTCTTTATCACACAAGAAGCATCCCAGACGTATCATTGCCATCTTGGTCGGAGCAGCTGTTGTCGCTCTTGCCTGCATCGTATTGCCATTGCATTTTAATTCAGCCTCCTTACTTGCAGACACTGATCCCTATCAGCAGAGCGTTTATCTCATGCATGACGGAGATACCCTTGACAGCATCGTGGACGTTCCGGAAGGAACGTATTTGGTAGTCAAATCGGATCAGGATGATCATGACGCAAATGTTGAGGTGACCGAAAACGGCGGATTTGTCGTCGAGAATGGCGCTGTGCTTGTCCTGGAGAACGTGAACCTATCGGGCGATGAAAACGAACGTTCGATGCCTGTTTTTTCCGTTTATGGAGACATGGTCATGAACGATGGCGCGGTCAAGAACTTCTCCAGCACCTCCACGGGGTCTAGTTCCAATTATGGAAAAGGCGGCGTTCCTGCAATCTGTGTCGTCGATGGCACTTTCACCATGAACGACGGCACGATCTCCGGCAACAGCAATACGACAACGAAAGAAGTCGCTTTTGGTGGCGCGCTGCGTGCGGAAGGTGAAGACGCCACAGTCATCATCAACGATGGCAAAATCAGCGGGAACACGGTACTGTCCTCTGCGATTGTCCCGGACGATTTAACGGTCACCGCGAACGCCCTTGGTGGGGCGATCGCAATCACTGAAGGTGCCTCTATCTCAATCAGCGGAGGCTATATCTCGGACAATACGGCAGGTTCTCATGAAGCGAACGCAAGCGACGCGGATTATTGGGTTTGCTCTGGAAACGGCGGTGCCATCGCAGTTTATTCTTCTAGCAGCGATACGATAAGCTCCCTCTACCTCGAAGGCGGCACCATCGCGAACAACAACGCATTCAGAACTGACGGCGATGCGGAAGTCGCGACACTGTCGAAAAACAAGACGCACGGCGGCGGTATTTTCAGCAATTCATACACAAGGGCTGTATTTAACTCCGGAATGATTTCCGGGAACACATCCGACGACAAAGGCGGCGGCCTGTTCCTCGATTGCGAGAAAGAATATGGCGGAGCCACGTTCAAGAACACGTTGGTGTCCGGCAATGAAGCGGAAATCCTTGGCGGCGGTATCTGGTTCTGCCCGACCGGAGAATCCTACATGTTCAGCGAATCGAAGGCCGACGGTATTGCCCTCTTCGATAACACGACAACAGTGAGGGATTCGTACGGAGCCGGCGATGACCTCTATGTATCACCCAGAATCGGCGATACCGGAGTCGTCCTGACAGACACTATGCCAGGCGGTGGCAGCAATGCATGGTATCAGGATGGTGGAGCGGGAACCATGAGGACATCGAACCTCAGCAGCCGTTATTCATCTTCGGATGCCGAGGAGACCAGCACCGTCCTGCAGGCAAGCGCAGCCATCAACAGACCTTCCGAGGAAGCCAGAGACGGCGCGATAGATTCCGCAACGGTCTTGGTCACAGACAACCATTCCACTTACGGTGGTGGCATCGGCAGCAACCATTGTCTGATTTTCGGTACTCCTACTTCGGAGGAGGAAGAGGAGTTCAACGTGCCGGGCGAGTCCAACGTACCGGGTGATTCCACAATACCGGGCAGTAACGACAATTTTGATTCGGGAACGATTTCCATCAATGTCGACAAGGTCTGGGTAGGAGACGCGGCCGACTCCGCAACTGTACATCTCCTTGCGGATGGGACCGAGGTCGCTAGCGCCGAACTCACTGCCGACAATAACTGGTCTTACACATTCACGGGCCTGTCCAAGGCGGACTCCGACGGCGACATCGAGTACACGCTCACCGAGGACTCGCTAGACGGCTATGACACCGATATCACCGGCAGCGCCGACGAAGGGTTCACGGTCACCAACACGAAGCTGATAGACATAGATGTAACGAAGGTATGGGTTGGTGACGCTGCCGACTCCGCCACAGTGCGTCTCCTCGCCGACGGAGAAGAGGTAGCTAACTACACCCTCACCGCAGACGACGACTGGACGCACACGTTCACCGATCTCCCGCAGGCAGACTCCGACGGCGACATCGAGTACACGCTCACCGAGGACTCCCTCGACGGCTATGACACCGAGATTACCGGCAGTGCCGACGACGGTTTCACCGTGACGAACACGAAGCTGATAGACATAGCGGTCGACAAGGTCTGGGTCGGGGATGCGTCCGATTCCGCAACCGTTCGCCTGCTAGCCAACAATGAGGAAGTCGCGAACTACACCCTCACCGCAGACGACGAGTGGACCCACACGTTCACCGACCTTCCGCAGGCGGACTCCGACGGCGACATCGATTACACGCTCACAGAGGATCAGGTCGAGGGCTACTCCTCGACGGTCACCGAGAACACAGACGGTTCCTTCACCGTCAAGAACATCTCTGAAGCTGAGGTAGGCGTGCGCGTCGTCAAGGACTGGCGTGGCATGCCCGAAGCCGTGACTGTGAACCTCTACGGGCAGTCCGGTGATGAGGACGCCGCCTTGGTCGAGTCCGTCACCCTCGACGGGGTGGCTGATACGCTCTCGTCCGACTCCGACACCGGTATCGAGTACGGCGAGGACGATGCCTGGGTGGCCGTGTTCACCGGTCTCCCCAAGTACGATTCCCAGACCGGCGCCGAGATCACCTACAGCGTGACCGAGGACAAAGTCTCCGAGACAAGCTCCGTTATCAGCGATCCCACCACCGAGGGCGACGTGATCACGTACACGATCACCAACACGCGTTCGGCAACCTTCCAGCCCACCGTCACGAAGGTATGGGGGGAGGGAGTTACGAGCCAGGAGGTGACCATCCAGCTCAAGCAGGGCGACAATGTCGTCGAGGAGATCACGCTCGACGGTACCATCGATGACGGCGTGAGCGCGACGGGAACCGAGTCGGGAGAGTACGCAGCCTGGCAGGGTCGTTTCAGTGCGGTTGACAAGTTCGACGACCGTGGCGCGCCCATCGACTACACGGTCAGCGAGGTGACCACTGGCGATTGGCAGTCATCCGTGAGCGGCAACGCCAGAACCGGATTCACCATCCAGAACTCCCCGCTTGGTGCCACATCTGCGACGCTTGCCGCCTCCAAGACCGTCAACGGTGGCGAAGTGGGAGGCAACGCCTTCTCCTTCGAGCTTTACGAGGGCGACAGCGCGACGGGTACGCTTCTTCAGACTGTGCAGAACGACCATGACGGTGCCGTCACCTTCTCCCCGATCGTCTACACCACATCGGGAACCCGCACCTACACGATCGTCGAGAAGGACGAGGGTGCCACCGATGTTACCTATGACAGTTCCGTCTACACAGTGACCGTGGCGGTTTCCGATGCAGACGGCGATGGCAACCTCGACACGCCCACCATAACCTACTCTAAGGATGGGCAAACGGTGTCCGCCGCCTCCTTCGACAACACCGTGATCACCCGCACGTCGGTCTCGTTCACCAAGGACTGGAACGGTGACGCCGGTGAGTCGGCAACCGTGCGCTTGATGTGCTCGACCGACGGTGGTGAAGCCGTGG
>JBMNUL010000150.1:0-6350 GCA_050946255.1 Coriobacteriales bacterium
CTCTAACACTTGTGTTTAATTCTTCGCAAAATTTTTTAATTTTTTTCAAAGTAGTCCTGGGCTAATTCCTGTGCATCTAAATATTGGTTTCTTTTCTCTTCTTCGGAAAGTTCATAGTTTTTCAATAAATTGCCTTTAAATATTTCTTGGAATTTATCTGGATATTCAGCAGTAATTTCAATGTATTTCTCATTTGCGGTCGAAAATGTCTCGATTGTGCTTTCGATGTTTTTTGCCATGTTGCACAGTTCAATGCTATAGCTTTCCTTTCTCTTTCGTTCTCGTCTAGCTCTTAAGCTTCTGTCAAATTCAATTGCAGCAATGATAAGGGCTAATATTGCAATGATCACATCTACGAGCTCAAACCAATCCATTATTACTCCTAACTAATAGGAAAGAGAAAGCCCCTCTCATAATCACTATGTCATTCGGAATAGAAATGCTATGGGTTTGTAGTAACTTGCAAACCTATTAATTAAGAGTACCATCAAGTTATGGGATACTCAACAATTGCCTAATTATTTAGCAACACTAGACTATTATTTTGTTACATATTTTCTCTGATGGGAATCTAATAATTGATTCCAAAAGATTAATTGTCGTTTTTGAATTGCCCTAACATCAAATTTTGATGCTGAAGCTTCTTGCGAATTGGAGTTACGGAGTGTTGAGAAAACTCCCAATAGAAAAGAATCCGCAATGCCAACAATAGATGGAATCAAATCCAAATTCGAATCAGGCGAAATCTCGAAGCAGGATATTGTGGATAACGTCTGGCTTGCGACCGTTACATTACGAGCAGAGAAAGCAAAGCAGCCTAGAGGCGGATTCATCAGGCCAAGAGATCTCGAGTTCACGCAGCTTGCAGGCGACGAGGCCGACGATTTGAATCCCAATGAAAGCGTCTCCCCCGGAACCATGGGGATGGCAGTTGATTATCTGACTCGATTCATGAATGGCACCCCTGCTGCACAGGCTTTCGGCATCTCAAATAAGGGAGCAAAGATGGTCCATGAGGAGGATCTGTTCGAAAACCTGTTGCAGTCAATCTCCGGACTGGATGACGAATCGATAGTCGCCGTTGCTAGACTCACTGGATTCGACGCTGCTTTTCGTGCTGGACGCGCTACTTATCGCCCAGTCATGGACATCAATCCCGACACCCCGACCATCGAGAACATCAGGACGATGGTCAATCGCGCGCTGCAGTTCTTCGAAGAATTCGGCCCGGTAGTCCTAGACGGATTGAAGTTCGAGGGCGGCTACACTGGGTACGTCGCCACTGGCGACGGCGACTTCCTCACAAAGAACACACTGTGAGATTTCAAAGTCTCGAAGAACAAGCCATTACCAAAGCACACTCTCCAGCTGCTGATGTACTGGAGGATGGGGCTACATTCGATTCATCCTGAATACAATAGCGTGGAATACCTTAGGATATACAATCCGCGCATGAATGCGATTTTCAAGATCTCTGTTGACAAGATTTCCTCTGAGACGATCAAAGAAGTGGAGCGAGAGGTCATCGGATACGACGATGTCTCGTAATGACACCGAAAGGTGTCTGAGGTGTCCCCGCGCAACACACGGACGTTATCCTCTCCCCCACCTCAATATCCGCTACCTGCTTGCCGACTCCCGTTTGTCCAGTTCAACACCGTAGTTGGCACTCCAATCTCTAAGGCTTATCAGAACTGGCACGAGACTTTTCCCGGTTTCTGTAAGTGAATATTCCACCCTCACCGGCATCTCATCGTATTGAACCCGGTTCACGATTCCAAAATCCACAAGCTCACGCAACGACGAGGCAAGCATCGTGGGAGTAATGCCCGGAACCTTGCGTTTAATCTCGTTGTAGCGGAGCGCATCCGAATAGTGCAGCGTGCAGATGATCTTGATCTTCCACTTGCCACCAATGATCTGCGAAGCCAAATCCATAGGACAGGCTTCCGTGCATGGGCATTGCTCCTCGAATTTCATGATGTCTCTCTCCCTAGTCAGTTTTCTCGTAGCTAGTAAGAAAAAACTGCGATATTGAAATCATATCTAATAGTTATTTAATATCAAGTATAGAAATTGTAGCAGAACAACAACAGAACAAACGTAAGAACAAAGACAACAACATGATTACGCCGTGCCTGGAGCCCAAGACAACCTCCACCGCCGGGGCAAATCATCTGCTTGTTCGCTACAGGAATGCAAATCCTAGTTCATTGGAAGGGTGGTCGATTATGGCAAAGATGAAGGCAATGGTGATTCCAGAGGCAAACAAGGCTTTCGAACTCAAAGAGGTAGATATCCCCGAACCTCAAGCGGGCGAGGTGCTTCTGAAAATCGAGGCTTGCGGAGTCTGCCATGGAGATTCGATGGCAGTAGGTGGAATGGCGAGCTCTTATCCTCGCATTCCCGGACACGAAGTTGTCGGTAGTGTGGAGGCCCTTGGCGACGGAGTCGACGGAATCGAAGTCGGATCCCGCGTTGGAATCGGTTGGCATGCAGGAAACGGAGGCGTGACCGGACTCACCCGTGACGGTGGCTACGCTGAATACATGACCGCCATTGCCTCGAGTCTTGTAAGCATTCCGGAAGACCTGTCATCAGCCGAGGCCGCTCCCCTGCTCTGCGCTGGACAGACGGTCTTCAGCGCATTGCGCAACAGCTCCGCACGCCCCGGCGACCTTGTCGCCATCCTCGGAATAGGCGGACTCGGTCACCTTGCTGTCCAGTATGCCCACAAATCCGGATTTGAAGTCGCTGCCATCTCCCGCGGTGATTTCAAACGCCAACTTGCAACTGAGCTCGGCGCAGACCACTATATCGACAACTCCGACGGCTCGGCAGCAGATCAGCTCAAGACCCTCGGCGGCGCTCAGGTGCTTCTGGTAACCTCGGCGAACCCCGAAGTCGTCAAACCCCTCATCGCTGGAATGAAACCTGGTGGAGAGATCATCTTCGCAAGCACCTCCACCGATCCTATCGGGTGGTCGACCATGGACTTCATCGGAACTGGTGCATGTGCCAAGGGAACTTTCACCAATGCGGAAGAGCTTGAGCGCACTTTGAAGTTCAGCACCCTCTTCGATGTCAAACCGCGCATCGAGACGTTCAGACTCGACCAGGCAACTGAGGCCTACGACAAGATGATGACAGCAAAAACCAAGTTCCGTGGTGTCCTCGTCATGCAGTGAGATTGTTTCCGGAGGCTTCCTAACCTGGTTGCAAACTTCTCTTTCGCAGATCTTTCTCAAAAGCCAGCCCTAAATACAGCAAGGCAACTCTCTAGAACCATTTCCTTAAACCGGTTGAGCCCGTTTCCACCTTCGCGGATTCGGGCTCAACTGTGTGTTTGCCTCATTGTGGGGCGAGCGAATTCGGCTCTCCCCGATTATCCAACTGTGCCAGCGCGATGCTCCCACAAATGAGCACAACCCCCACCACTACCAGCGGTGTCACCGTTTCCCCCAAGATGAGGAATCCAGACAGCACCGCCATCGGCAACTCCGATGACGTGAGGATCGAGACCATCCCGCTCTTAAGGTTCGAGGATGCCACAACGATGAACACGATAGGGATGACTCCCATGAGAATTCCCATGAGGAAAGCCCAGGGAATGAACGCCACCACATCGCAGGGCCCAACGTTAAGAATCGGGAAGATTATTGCCAAAACGATAAGAGCTCCTGCTTGCTGCCAGAACGAACGGGGAATCGCAGGGCTGTCAACAGCGATGCGGCTGTTTAAGAAGATGAACCCCGCATAGGAAACCGCGCAGCAGAGAGCCAACACGAGCCCGAGTGGGTTCATGCTGACGTTCCCAGCTATCAGCTCGTCGAGAAGCCCACTACCCATCAACGACCCGACGATGATGATCAAAGCCGAGAGAACCGTCCATTTTCCCGGAAGCTTGCGCGTTGCAATGCACTCGAACACCACGACTATCCACACGTACTGGAACATTATCGCCACAGTAGTGCCCACTGACAGCAAGTCGATGGAGAAGTAGTACAAGATCGTGGATGCCAAGAAGAGAATTCCAGCCGTCAGAAGCTTCAGAATGTCAATTTTCGGGACGCTGCCTCGATATTTGATTGCCGAGATGATCCCGAGGATTATGAAGGAGACTACGATCTGCCCGATTACCACGTGCATGACCTGGAAACCTTGGCCGACGATCACCTGGCTTATGGAGCCTCCGATTCCAAAGCAGCATCCTGCCAACAAGGCTAGTACAGCTGCCAGATTCTTGTTAGCTCCCTTCCCCACCGAAGTCTCCTTGTGTCATTACCGTCGAGTCGTAGTTGAAGCATCTAAATCTAGTTTCATTTTCGAAAGTGATATGGGCAAGCTGATTCAAAATGGTTTTCGCAAATGGTTTTTGAAGTGAGTAGCGTCACGGTTTGGACGAGAATGGAACCTCGGCTTAACGAAGATCGAACTTGGAACCAACAAATTTAAAGCCAGTCCTGAACGGGTTCCAAGTCAATTCCAAACGCAAACTAAGCCAATTCCAAACGCAATCCAAACCGCATCCAAACCAAGACCAAATCGCATATGATAGAAGCAGGTCGAATCGCATTCAAACCAAAGCCGAACCAATTCCAAGCGCAAGCTGAACCGTTTTCAATCGAAAACCAAATCGAATATGGCAGAATCTAGATAAAATCCAAACTCTGCCTGTTGCGAAACCTGAAATTGCGTCCGACAATCTATATGGGGTGTCTATCTTGCGTGCCAGCCGTTGCGCGCAGCCCGCTAATTGCAGAGACTTTGACATTGAGGACGGCCCTGCGGTTATGTCGTCATCTGCCGGCCGCCATCGCATGCGACCAGTTTGTTTTGGCCTCGACATCGCAAGCAGCTTCGCTTGGCACAGCTCCGCAGATTATCTCAGCCGAACCCACAGACACAATGACGCGGCATGAACCTGACACCCCGAGCACTAGAGAGGCAGTGTGATAAATGAGCGGCAGAGTGATCATAGTGGCAAACCGGCTTCCGGTTTCCCTCAGCACAGATGAAAACGGCAACGACATCTTCGTCCAGAGCACAGGCGGACTGGCCACCGCTCTCGGACAACTTCACGCACAGGAGGGCAGCCTCTGGGTAGGCTCCTCGGACATACCCGCCGAAGAGAAAAATACCCAGCGCGCCTCCAACTACGAGAGCGAGTTATCCAAATCCAGATGCGTGCCCGTCTACCTCACAAAAGACGAGGTGCACGGCTTCTACGAGCAGTACTCCAACTCTGCGATCTGGCCCCTGTTCCACGACTTCCCGCAGTACGTGCGATTCAACCACGAATACTGGAAGACATACATGCAGGTCAACCGCAAGTTCTGCGATGCCGTCCTAGAGCACGCCAACCCCGATGACACCATTTGGGTGCAGGACTACCATCTTATGCTCCTGCCCAAGATGCTCCGCGAAGCACTGCCCGACGCATTGATCGGATTCTTTCTGCACATCCCCTTCCCCGACTACGAGACCTTCCGCATGCTCCCAGAGCGACGCGAGGTGCTCGAAGGCCTCCTCGGCGCCGACCTCATCGGCTTCCACACCTACGACTACATTCGCCACTTCCTATCGAGCTGTGGGCGCATTCTCGGACTCGAGAACCGCATGGGATCGCTGCTCAACGGCAGCCGGCTGGTTCAGGTGGATGTGTTCCCTCTCGGCATCGACTACGAGCGCTTCGCCAGCCAAGGACGCGCCGAGCGCACAGCAGAGATCATCGAGCAGACCGAAGTCGGAAAACCACGCGGTCAAACCACCATGAAGAACATCGTGTCGGTCGACCGGCTCGACTACACCAAGGGAATCCCCGAGTTGCTGCGCGCCTACGACGCGTTCCTCGACCGCTACCCCGAATGGCAGGGGAAGGTCAGACTGTCGCTCCTGGCTGTTCCATCGCGTGAGACAGTTGCCGCATACACCTGGATCAAGCGCGAGGTTGACGAACTCGTCGGCAAAATAAACGGCAAGTACGCCCTAGCCGACTGGGTGCCGATCCGCTATTACTACCGGTCGCTCCCGTTCGAACAGCTCTGCGCGTTATACCGCAGCTGCGACGTGATGCTCGTGACCCCCCTCCGCGACGGCATGAATCTCGTGAGCAAGGAATACCTCGCCGTGCACGATGGTGGAACCGGAGTTCTCGTGCTCTCGGAGATGGCGGGTGCCGCAGGCGAGCTGAGCGAGGCTCTTCTCGTGAATCCCTTCGACCGCGACTCCATCGTCGAGGCGCTGCACAAGGCTCTCACCATGCCGGAAGAAGAGCAACGCCACCGCAACTCGCTGATGCAGAGGCGGCTCTCCCGATACACCTCCGACAAGTGGGCAGAGGAGTTCAT
>JBMNUL010000151.1:0-6326 GCA_050946255.1 Coriobacteriales bacterium
TACGAAAAACTCCCCGTCTTTCAGCTTGTTGCCCGTCATGCAGGACATCGCGCATGTCCAGCAGCCAGTGCATCTCAGCAGGTCCACGAATATCGTCGTATCCGCGATTTCATCGGCCTTGGGGGACTGTGCCGCAATGATCTTCTCTGCCATGCTAGGCCTCCTTCGCGTTCTCGGCTTCGACGCCGTCGAGTTTCCTTACTTCGCAGGCGCAGTCCCAAATCGTGTCCCATGCTCCTGCCATGGCGGAGATTCCAAATCCGGAGAGCAGCGCTCCGACCTTGCCCTCGTCCTCCACGCATTTGTACCAGTACTCCGCGGCTTCGTCGATCGTGTCGGGGTCTCCCAGTGGAACAAGCAGCTCGGAGTACATCCCGCCTTCCTTGAAGGCGCGCTTGCGCCAACCGAACCATACCTGCACGGTTCCAGGCGGAATCGCCTGGTCGAGCCTCATCTCGATCACCACGTGGCCGCGCTCGTTGTAGACCTCGCACATGTCGCCATCCAGTATTCCCTCGCGTTCCGCATCGATTGGGTTGATGCGGCCGGTGGGCTTTCCTCCGGAGAGGTCGGCCATCACGGGGTCGTCTGTGAACATTGACTGCATGAAGAAGCGCTGGCGTCCGCTGAAGAACTGATAGGGGTGCTTTGCCGTGCCGTCTGCCAGGCTTTTCGCCGTCGGGGTCTCATATGGCTCGTGATACTCGGCCATCGGGACTCCGGCGTTTTGCAGCCTTCCGCTGTAGAACTCCATGTGTCCGGTCGGAGTGTCGAACTTCATTCCCAAGAACGGGTCCCAGGGCACCGGCGGGACGGCTGCGCGGATGACCTTTTCCTCTTTGAGCCGCTCCAGCGTGATCTTCGGCTCGACTTGGGCGATGAAGGGATATGGGGTGTTGAGCCTGATTCGAATCCAGTCGTCGGCTGTCTTGTCGAAGTACTCGCCGAGTCCGAGACGTTTGGCCAGCCCGTAGTAGATGAACGCCGGGTCCTTGCACTCGCCTCGGGGTTCGATGGCAGGCTCCTGCAGCACGATGTGGTTGTACTGTGCAGCCGCGATCAGTTCCTCACGCTCGAAGGGCATGCAGGCGGGGAGCACGTAGTCGGAGTACTCCCCGGTGTCCGTCATCCACACGTCGATGTCCACGATCAGCTCCATCTGAGGGAACGTGTCATCGATCCAGCGGCTGCGGTTGGGGCAGTTGTGCACCGGGTTTCCAGAGAGGTTGAGGAACGCCTTGTACTTGCCCTTCTTGACGTCCTCGAAGTAATCGGCCTGCTTCACGTAGTGGGCCCGGTCGTTCTCCTTGCCCTCCGGGAACACGATCTCGGTGTTATTGAATCCCATAGGGAATCCGCATGGCTGTATCTCGGAGGTTACGCCGCCATTGAGCGCACCGAGGTTTCCGGTGAGCATGCCGAGGAGGTAGAGTGCCCTGTAAGCGTCTCCCTGATTCTGATAGCGGAGTCCCAGAGCACCCACGATGAACGCCGGGCGATGGCTGGAATATTCCTCTCCGAGTTGGATGGCGTCTGCTGCGGGAACCCCCGTGATCTTCTCCTGGAATTCGGGGGTGTACTTTGCCAGATGCTCTTTCAGAAGCTGGAACGCCGGCTTGTACTTTCGCCCCTCGTATTCGAACTCCCCCTCAGTGGCGGGCTTGCCCTCGTACTCCTCGGCACCGCGCTCGGAGGGTTTGATGGTCCCGGATTCCTCATCCCAGTAGTAGAACCAGCCGTCGTTCTCTGCGAACTGCCCGGTTGCGAGGTCTACGAGGAGCGGTGCCACGGTGTACTTGATCATGTAAGGCATGTCCACTTCGCCGCGCTGCACGATCTGATTGGCCATGCAGAGCGCGAGTGCTGTATCCGAGCCGGGCTTGACGGGGATGAACCAGTCGGAGTAGCCGGCGGTCGCGTCGAAGAGAAGTCCCACGTCGACGATCTTCGCGCCGCGGCTCTTGGCCTCCACGATGTGCTTGGCACAGCGCATCTGGTTCTCAACGGGATTGCCGCCCCACACGATGATGTACTTGGATCCGTCGAACTTCACGGGGTCGATCATCATGTACTTGTAGAAATTGCCCAGATCGAAGTACGAGGCGTAATAGGGGCCGTTGTCCAAGCCGTAGGCGTTGAGCGGGTCGGTACCGCCCCACAGGCAGTTGAGCCTCTCTCCTAGAAGCGAGTCCAGACCCTGCGATGGGGGCAGGCTCGTGGTGATGTTCCAAAACGTCACCGACTCGGCTCCGTACTTGTCCTTGATCTCCATCATCTTTTCACCGATCTCGTCGAACGCCTGGTCCCACGAGATGCGTTCCCACTTTCCCTCGCCACGCTCTCCAGCGCGCTTGAGAGGGTAGAGAAGGCGGTCTGGAGCATAGACCTGACGCCATGACACAACGCCCTTCTGGCAGCAATGTCCCTCGCCGGCCTCGGCTCCCTGGTAGTCGATCGCCTCCGTTCTGACTATCTCACCGTCCTTAACGACTGTCTTGATCGCGCAGAATTCGTGATCGCCCCAGCCGGGACATGCCGTGCAGACCCATTTCTCTTCTGACATGTTTCCCCTTTCCCTATAAAAAATTTTCAGCTGTGGCAGCCATTGTTGGCAGAAACCGGCAGCTATTCTCCCTAATTTCGAGCATATCAACATGGGATGCCGGCTTGTGTGACTAAGTAGGTAGATTATGAAAGTTGAATTTTGTAAAATAACTAATTTGTAAAACTAATTTTGTGTCCAGGACGATACCAGGTTATTCAAGGCGAGATTCAGGTCGTGCATCGGCTGGCGAAAAAGCCCACGACGCATGCAAGTGCTTAAAAAAGCTGGGGGAAAGAAAATGCTCGCTAATGAGGGACATTCGGATTGGATTACCGTCAGCGTTCTCCTCTCGCGCTCTGCCGCGGATGTGGTGACGCGCGCTGCCAACATCTCGATCACGCAGTACAGGGTTCTCATCAGCCTATATATGACTCCTGAGGGCATGAAGGTGTCCGAGATTGCCGAAGGACTCGACCTCAGCGCATCGACCATAACTATTTCCCTGAACAAGCTCGAGCAGATGAAGGCCGTGACGCGCTTCTACGATCAGAAGGACAGGCGCGTGGTGCACGTCAAAATCACCGATGTGGGAAAAGAGCTGATCGCCAAGGTCGACCCTGGCATCAAGGAGGTTGCTCACGACTTCTGGTCGTGCTATTCGAGCGAGGAGCTCGAGTTGACGTACAAGGACTCGGGGAGCACGGCCTCTCAGCATCATCTCGAATATGTGAAGGATGGTGCTATGAGCATCGAGAACGCCTACATCGATGCGTCGTGGGTCATCATCTCTGCCCTCGAGAAGCTCATGAAACGAGCCAACATCTCGTTGAACGAGTACAGGGTGCTATATCTTCTTTACGAAAACGAGGATGGAATGCGGCCCAGCGATATCTCGCGCAGATTGTTGCTGAGGTCCAACGAGGTTGCAGTTGCAGCATCGAAGTTGGAGAAGCACGGCAGGATAAAAAGGGAGCGCAGTGGTGAAGATCGGAGGTCCTGCAAGCTCTTCATCACCGAGCAGGGGCTGGACAAGCTCGAACGGATAACCCCGGGTGTCGTCGAGGCTTTCAAGAACAAGATCACCAAGCTCAGGGTGGGGACGTTCGAGCAATATGATTCCATAGCCAAGAAAGTTCTCGCCCAGAACTACAGTCGTCATCTAATTACGATATAAGACAGTTGTAGCCAAACTTCTGTCAAGAAAATGTAAAGCCATAGTATGGTTTACTGTTTCAGTTTTTATTAACAAGTTTCTATTATCCCCGTTAATAGGCTAAAAAAGGCTTTCTCGAAGAAAATATTCTTAAACAAGAAATATCTTATTGACGAATAAATATTTTTTTGGATATTCTGTTTTCATCCGGCAAGGTCGAGGGGTATCCGAAGAGAAGATGGCTGACATCTTTCTCGGGGTTTCGACGTGCCGGTCGCCAAATCAACTTTTCGAGAAAGGGAGTCATCTTGAAGAAGGGAATTCGTGTCATTACCACGGCAGTGGTTTCCGCTGCCCTCATTGGCGCCTTCGCGCTCAGTGGCTGCTCCTCTGAACAGCACGAGGCCGTGACGCTACAAGTCTATGCGGCCAACTCTCTGAGCAGCGCCATGGACGAGGCCTGCGCTGCCTATACCGAGAGCCATGATTGGGTAACTTTCGCAGATGGACAGTACGAGTCTTCTGGAAATCTCGTTGAGAAGCTCGCCGCAGGTGGACAGGCAGATGTGTTCTTCTCTGCTTCTGAGAGCAAGATGGACGACGCCGAATCCAATGGCAGCATCATCTCCGACACCAGGGTCGACATGTTCAACAACGACCTCGTGGTAGTTGTGCAGGAGGGCTCCGACATCACAATCGATTCCCTCCAGGACATCATCGACAACAACTACACTCTGGCAGTGGGCGATGACTCTGTGCCAGCAGGAAACTATGCTGCACAGTCTTTCTATCAGATCGGTGCCTACAGCGATGAGTCCGGCAAGGGCGGGGAGTACATCGGAATCACCCCGACCACGGCCAGCAAGGTCGGCGACGTCGCCGAGTATGTGAGCAGCGGAAACGTGCAGGTTGGAATCGTCTTCCTCTCCGATACCTATCGCTACGACGGTCTCCAGGTTGCCTACACGATTCCCTCTGACATGCACAAGTCGATTATCTACCCAGCTGCTGTCTGCACCAGCACGACCAACCAGGAAGAGGCTCAGGCCTTCCTCGATTGGTGCAAGACCGATTCCACGGCTGAGGAAATCTGGCAGAAGTGGGGCCTGTCGATGGCAGAGTAGCCATTGGCTAGACCTTGCTTGGATTGCAATCGGCTTGCCAGAGCCGAGTAGTGTGCATCGATTTTCAATTGCAATCGTGGAGCCGGGTTCCGAGAGGATCCCGGCTCCCGTCGCGTAAGTTTTGATGACCGATCTAGGTCGATGGTTCGTCGAGGTTGTAATAAGAACGATAGGAAATAGGGGCTTTGGCTCATCGGCTGAGGCCCGAGCATGATTCAAGGATAGGGAGGTGTCCCGAGTTGGGAAAACTGGGCAAGAAACCGCTTGCATGCCTTGCACTGTCGTTTGCGACTGTGCTGATAGTGTGTCTCCTTGCCCTGGGCATCTCCCAGAACGCCACTGCCGAGGAGAGCAGCTCGGAGTCCAGTTCGACTACTGCAACCGCCACCATCGACAAGGATGGGACCAGTGCGACAATCGATGGGCTTGACTTCGGCATCACGGATTTCACAAGAGCCCAAAAGGGTTCGAACCGCTCGATAAACGGAACATACTATGGCTACTATTATCTGACCGGTGACAGCCCAGACATGTTCTCCGCAGTCTATGTGGATCTCGAGTCAGAAGACCCGTACGTGGTTCTCTACATTCCCAGCAGCGTCTCGAGCTTGGTTTCGGTCTCGGATTCATCTCAGTTGGCTTCTTTCGAGAATCTGCTCGGGCAGCTCGACGAGGCGAATGCCAACGGCGGCTATACTCTCTCAACCGATGAGATGACATGGTATGTCACCGATTCGAGCACTTACCAGGTCAACGGGCTGGTGTTCAGCTTCAGCTCCGAGCTGAAGGATGGCAGGTACTACACGACCATCATCCGCGAAGATGGAACCGACCCGACCGACGACTCCACCGGGGAAGCTGTGGATTTCGGTCATTGCTCCTATGGGCAGATCGCCGAGGCCTCTTCCATCACGGTGACCACTGCAAACGAGGGCTGGGCGGCAGTTCAGGAGTTCTTCGCCGAGATGGACTATGGGCCCCTGTTCGTCACGCTGAAGACCGTTGGGGTCTCGATAGTCTTCATCTTCATTCTCGGGCTGCTGGCAGCCTATTGGACTATGACTCTCAAACCCAAAATGCAGAGCATAATGGACGCGATCTTCACGATACCGATGGTGCTTCCGCCGACCGTCTGCGGCTTCCTGCTCCTGCTCGCGTTGGGAAGCTCCTCTCCATTGGGACAGTGGTTCATAGACATTGGCTTCCCACTCGTGTTCAGCTGGCCGGCGACAGTTATCGCCGCCGTCGTGGTTGCCTTCCCGCTGATGTACAGGAGCGCCAGGGGAGCATTCGAGGGGCTAGACTCGAATATGCTCGACGCGGCGCGCACCCTCGGATGGTCCAATTTCAAGATCTTCCGCAAGCTCATGATTCCGCTCGCGTGGACCTCTATTGCAGCTGGAACCGCGCTCTCCTTTGCCCGTGCGCTAGGTGAATTCGGTGCGACGCTGTTCCTTGCCGGCAACTACGCTGGGATCACGCAGACCATCCCGATCGCAATTTA
>JBMNUL010000152.1:0-6308 GCA_050946255.1 Coriobacteriales bacterium
AGGTCGAGGAAGAGCTCAACAAGATCCTCATGGGAACTCCCAATATTCCCGCACCTGCCGTGCCCTATGGCAAAGACGATTCTGAGAACGTCGAGGTTCGCCGCTGGGGTACTCCACGGGAGTTCGAATTCGAGGCCAAGGCGCACTGGGATATTGGCCCGGACCTCGGAATCATCGACTTCGATAGGGGAGTCAAGCTCACCGGTGCGCGTTTCTACCTGCTCGGTGGGCTCGGCGCAATGCTGGAGCGAGCTCTCATCACCTTCATGATCAACGAGCATTTGAGCCGCGGGTTCAAAGAGTGGTGGCCTCCCACACTCGCAAATGCCGACACCCTGACCGGCACTGGCCAGCTCCCCAAATTCGAAGATGACCTCTACAAGACCACAGGCGGCCTCTATCTGATTCCCACTGCCGAGGTTCAGCTCACAAACATCCACCGCGACGAAATCCTCGAAGAGGAGACCCTGCCGCGCAAGTACTGCGCTTTTACCCCGTGCTTCCGCGAGGAGGCTGGTAGTGCCGGGCGCGATACGCGCGGAATCATCCGAGTGCACGAGTTCGACAAGGTCGAGATGGTGAAGTTCGCAACTCCCGAGACATCGTTCGACGAGCTTGAGTCCATGGTCGTGGATGCGGAGAACATCCTGCAGAAGCTCGGGCTTCCCTACAGGGTCGTCAACCTCTGCACTGGAGATATCGGGTTCTCCGCTGCCCAGACCTACGACCTCGAGGTCTGGCTGCCCTCCTACAACGGCTACAAGGAGATCTCGTCTTGCTCCTGCTGCACCGACTTCCAGGCAAGGCGCGCCAACATCAGATGCAAGAAGGCGGGGGAGAAGCGGACCCGCTACCTGCACACGCTCAACGGGTCGGGACTCGCAGTTGGACGCACGATGGCGGCCGTGCTGGAGAACTACCAGCTTGAGAACGGCACCGTGGAGATTCCAGAAGTGCTTCGCCCGTACATGGGTGGTCGTGAGGTCATTACCAAAGAGGACTAGGGGAGTTTGAAAGACTGGGGAGCTCGCCTCGCAGGGTCTTTGGGAGGCTTGCCTCAAATTCCCGAATTGGCACGATTTGAGAGTCGATCTTCTAGCGGGAGCTGCTGATTTGCGGCTCCCGCTTTGCTTTTCTGTTGGGACTGCGTTCCTGAACGCTTTACCTTCCAGAAGGCTTTTCATCCACAGAAGGCCTTGCGTTCCCAAGAATGCCTTACATCCCCAGAAGCTTTGCCGCGTTATCGTGAAAGATCATGCGCAGCTCTTGTTTGGTGAGCCCAATTCCCGCAATGTGCTCGATATCGTATCGCTGGCTTCGAAAGGGGCTGTCGCTGCCGTACATCACCCGCTCTGTCCCGAAGCGGTGGAACATGTCGAGCCACACATCGTCTGGGGTGATTCCCGTCGTGTATGCAAGGTCCACGTATCCCGGCCTGTCGAACACGAAGTCCTCCGGAACCTCCTGCACGCCCATCAGCCCCGCCATGTGCGCCACGATTACCTTGTCGTAGTCATAGTGGTCGAAGAATCCATCGAAGGCGTAGCTCAGCGAGCGGTCGTTGACGTCTTTGCTGTTTGCGCTGGGCCCGGAATGGAAAAGCAAGACCATTCCCTCTTCGATTATCGCATCGTAAATGGGGAACATGCGCTTCTCCTGTGGCATGAAGTGCTGTTCAACTGGGTGGAGCTTGACCCCCTTGAATCCGTCCTCTGATGCCCTGCGGATAACTCCCACTGGGTCGTCACAATCTGGATGCACTGCGGCGAATGGGGTGAAAACCGGATTGCCGATATAGGGCCTGAGCTCGTCGTTGATCGTTTCCACCTGCGATGGTTTAGTGGCGACCGAGAGCAGCACGGCCTTGGAAACTCCGTTCTCATGCATCTGGCGCCTAAGCCCTTCTATCGTGAGGTCCGTTAGTATCGGCTGTCCATAGCTCGTGAAGAGCTTCTTGACCTTTGGTGCAAGGAACTTTGGCCACACATGAGTGTGGATATCTATGACCTCGAGCTGCTCGATGAACTCGAGCAGATCCTCATCGTCTTCTGAGCAATCTGCACATTTGTTTGTTTCAGATTTCTCGGCGCGTTTTTTATCGTTTGACATATCTGCTCCTCAATGAGAGGTGTTTATCAAAAGAGCCGCAAGGCACTTGACCCTGCGGCTCGACATTTCAATGGTGCGCCATGAGGGATTCGAACCCCCGACGATCTGATTCGTAGTCAGCCCCTCTATCCAACTGAGGTAATGGCGCGTTAAGCAACAAGCAAGTTAAAATTATGTAACGGGACACCGGCGATGTCAAACTGTGCCATGTTGTTTGGCGCAATGGTTTTCACGGACGGTGGACGGGTCGTTTTTCCTGCCGTTTCTGCATCGTGACGCCGCCGATGATGAGGTTCGCAATTGCTGCCGTGACGCCGCTGATGACGCTCGCAATCGCTGCCGTCGCGCCTCTGTTGTGACGCCGCTGATGGTGCTCGAAATCGCTATTGTTGATGCCGCTCGATATCGTAGCCGCCATTCGGCCGCCATTTCTGCGGCAATGCACCCATTTGGCCGCCATTTGGCCGCCATATTGTTGCCATCGTTGCCATTTGAGCGTAAATCAGCGCAACCCAGCGCAACTCAGGACGACTCAGATAAAAGCCCTGACCGGCGGAAACGTCAATCAGGGCTTTGAGTCTCGATGGCGGAGAGCTGGGGATTCGAACCCCAGATACCCTTTGTGGGGTATACTCGCTTAGCAGGCGAGCACCTTCGGCCTCTCGGTCAGCTCTCCGTTCAACAGAATAACAAATTGCAAAATAAATACCAGAGTCAACTCGGAGTCGGTTTGAGTTGATTCGGCGACTTGACCCCCTCCCATGCTGGCAGCGTGTGATTTTCGGCATTCTTCCTTGGATTTCGATGGTATTTGCCACTATTGCTTCGAACATCTTGTGATGATGACTAGGGGCGGTCGCCTTTCCCTGCGCCTAACAGCTCTGGGAATTACCTTGGCAAGGAAATTACCCGACAGACAACGAATCGCACCGATGCATTTTTCCTGAGCCTTGCAATTTTTTGGGAATTACTGTGTTTACTTTTAGCTTTCACGGACATCTAGCCCTTGGCTCTACCGGCCACAGCTATCATTTTCGTTAGAATGTTCGAATTTGTTGAGTTTTGCCCGTTATTGATGTCTCAGGGTTTGAATGCAGTTTCATTGAGACCCTGTATTTAACTTTTTACCTGGCGGAGAATTTTAGTGGTAGAAAAGGACAATCTGGAAAACAGCCGGCTAGATGTTGCAAAGTCTGGGCAACCTGTGGTCTCCGCGCCCGACGTCTCACTGGGTGCGAATGATGATGGAGAGTCTGCCTCCGCTAAGTCCATCGTAAATGCCGAGCCCACCGCAGACGGCAAGCTGGACAAAGAAGCTAAGTCCACCGCAGGCGCCAAGTCCACCAAAGGCGGCGACTCCACAACAGACTCCAAGTCGGCCAAAAACGCCGGGTCCGCTTCTGGCGGCAATGGCAAGTCCGGCGGCTGGATGCAGGCGCATGGAATCACGAAGTCCGACGTCTTGAAGTTCAGCGTGCTTGCCGCGCTCATCATCACCGGAATCGTGCTGACAATAATTTTCTGGCCGCTCATTCTCGACCTAACCTCTCAAGAGGGGATAGACAGGCTCACCCAGACTGTCGTCGACACTGGCCCTCTTGCAGTTCTCGTCCTGTTCGCCTTGCAGATTTTGCAGGTGATAGTGGCATTTATCCCGGGCGAGATCGTTCAGATAGTCGCAGGGGTGCTTTACGGCCCGCTTTGGGGCTCGGTGATAGTGCTCAGCGGAGCACTCATCTCCACAATTTTCATCTACTACCTTGTTCAGAAGCTGGGCGCTCCTTTCGTCCAAAAGATGGTGTCGGAGGAATCAAGGAAAAAGCTCGATTTCATTACCCGCACTTCGAGAATCGATGCAATAGTCTTCATCCTCTTCCTGATCCCAGGTCTGCCGAAGGATGTCATCACCTATTTGGTCGCCCTGACCGACGTGCGCCCGAAGAGGTTCTTCCTGTTCAGCACCATTGGCCGTGCGCCGGGAGTCGTTGCGTCTAGTGTGGCAGGGTCTTCTATGGCGAACGGGAACTGGACTCTCGTCGTGATCATCTTCGTCGTCGTGGTGGCAGTCTTGGTGATCGCGTTCTTCATGAGGGACAGGATGATGGGGAAGTTCAACAAATTCGCCGATGACAACCCCAAGGGAAACCAAGACGAGAAGGATGGCCGGTAAACAGAAACAACTTTGAAATGGGAGCTAGGAGGGGCTGAGCTAGCTAGTTGGGATCCATTGGCTTGCTGGCCATGAAACGCAAGTCGGAAGGCTATTACCGACGGTGCATGTGGGCCAGCTCGATTGAGCTGGTAGTTCTTCCTAGAATCAACGCACGTGCGGGGGCTTTCCACCGATTCCGAACACGAAGTGGAATGCCCTTCTCTCTGCGATCTGCTCCTCGGTAGGGGGAGTGAAGGCCAGCTTCAGCGTTGCGCGTGCAATGTCTTGCGCTGCGTTTGGTCTTCTGAGCATCGCACCATTGTAGGTTAGAGCCTGCAGTCCCTCATCCGACCTGTTCACATAATCGAGCGTGTAGAAAAGCTCACGTGCAGTTTGAACATGCAGTGCGGCACCGAGGGATGTCAGCAATCTGGCGTTGACTTTCTCTTGCCCATACGCCTTTCCAACGAGGATCATCGGGGTCTTTGTGCACAGACATTCGGTGACGGTCAGGCCTCCCGCCTTGCAAATGGCGAAATCGCAGGCGCTCATGAGCTCGGCCATCTCGGTGACGAAGTCGAGCACCCTCACGTTCTCCAGCCCTTCCTCGGCAATCACGCTGCGGAGCTTCTGGGCATAATCGGTGTCCCTGCCTGCAACGAAGATGAAGTCCATGTCGGGAATCATGTGCAGGAGGGGAATCAGCTGGAAGAGCGTCTGCCTGAACCTCTCGTAGGGCTTTGGGAGCGTTGCCCCGGCGAGCACGAGCGCGGTCTTTCTGCCTTCTCTGATTCCCCATTTCTTGCGCATCGCGTCCCTGTCGTATGCGATTGAGAACTTGGGATTTACCGGAATTCCCGTGATGAGGATCTTGTGCTCCTTCACATACCGCGAGCGCAACGTCTCGGCCATGTACTCGCTGGCGGCGCAGAACAGGTCGGTGAACTGGCAGGGGAAGAGCCCCTCCACCTCGTAGTCCGTGGGCACGCAGATTATCGGGAACGTCTGACGCGTCAGCATTCGCGCACCAACCGCTATGTTGGCAGCGCAGATGTGCGTGCACACGATGGCTGCGGGCTTGTTGACCTCGACCCATTTCTTGAACCTTGGGAACATGATGTTCAGCCACTGGTCCCCGCCGTTCCAGAGGAAGCGCCCGGTGAAGCCGTAGCGCCAGGTGATGTCATAGAAGGGGCGGGTTGGGCCGATGAAATTCGAGGCGGTCTGGTTCCCGTCGATGTAAAACCTTGCGAATCGGAGGGAATCCAGCACCTCGACGTAGAAGTCGTCAGGCTGTTCAGGAACGACCTTCTCCCCGCTCTCGCGCTGGAGCTTGAGGGCGTAGGCAATGGCGTCGGCAGCAGACTTGTGTCCCGAGCCCACGGAAGCGTGCATTACCAAGATCGTGGGTTTCTTGCCGGGGAGTTTGCCCAGGTTGGCAAATTCGTGCGCCGGAGGAGTGTTTTCCGAATTGGTGTTGAGCATGAATGCTATTATAACTTCGTTGGTTGGAGGTTAATAGAAGGAGTTTTCGCGTGTCACTTTCCCTTGGCATCATCGGCTTGCCCAACGTCGGAAAATCAACTCTCTTCACAGCTCTTACAAAAAAGGGCGGTTTAGCGGCTAATTATCCGTTTGCGACCATAGATCCTAACCTCGGGATAGTGGAAGTTCCAGATGGGAGGCTCCAGAAGCTCGCCGACATCGTTCACCCGGGAAGAATCGTTCCTGCAACGGTGGAGTTCGTCGACATCGCCGGGCTTGTGAAAGGCGCCAGCGAGGGCGAGGGCCTGGGGAATCAGTTCCTGGCAAACATCCGCGAGACAGATGCAGTTTGCGAGGTAGTCCGTTACTTCAGCGACCCAGATGTGGTTCACGTATCCGGAAAGATCGACCCCGAGGGTGACACCGAGATCATCAAGACAGAGCTCGTGCTGGCAGACATCGCCACGGTGGAGAAGGCGCTTGGAAGGCTCGAGAAAGAGGCCAAGCGCGATAAAGCGTCCGCCCCGAAGCTCGAGATGGCAAAGCGCATGCTCGAGTGGCT
>JBMNUL010000153.1:0-6278 GCA_050946255.1 Coriobacteriales bacterium
CGAGGATGTACTGACGGTCCTCCTCGGTGTACTGATATGGGTCGGACTCGCGGGTGCGCAGAGAGTTGTCCTCGAGCTCGGGCACGATCCAGCGGATGCTGTATTCGGGATAGAGCGCAGAGGCCTTGTAGGTCTCGGTGTAGTCGCCGACCAGCAGATCGTCTTCGCGCACGAAGATAGGGATCTGCTCACAGAGGTTCTTGAAGTTCATCGCGCGCTTGAGGGTTCCGCGCACGTAGCGGTGAGTCTTGTAGAAGTCGGTGACGATTCTGTAGCGTGTGGTGTCGATAAACGGGATAGTGCTACGGTATCTTTCTCGAATTTTCTGAACTCTAGGGGTGATTGGTCCGAATTCGTACATGTTCTATCCTTTCCTCTTTTCACCGGCATGCGTCTTCTAACATTGAGAATTTTAAAATTTGTGCCAGCGTATAACAAGAGTCCGGCAATTAATTCCATCTCTTAGTCAAAGCGAAATGAAGCTTATTTAGCTAGAATTGACATTAGAAATGCCATACCTGACAGGAAAGGTAAGAAATGGACCGCAACGACCTCCGCGATATGCGCTACCTCGAGCTTCTGTCACATGCTTATCCCACTGCAGCCGACGCCTCGGCTGCCCTTGCCAGCAGGAGGGGAAAACTCTGCCTGCCCCGTGGGACGGAAATCTTCGTCTCCGATATCCATGGCGAATACGCTGCCTTCGCCCATATCGTCAGGAACGGGTGCGGCAAGATCAGGAAGCTCGTGGACGAGGAGTTCTCCGACGAGCTGGATGAATCACAGCGTGCATCCCTTGCCACTTTGGCGTGCTATCCGTCGGAGAAGATCGAGGTCGAGCTATCTCAGGCCGAAGATCGCGGAACGTGTCTTGCGACAGCGATCATGCAGCTTGCAAGACTCTGTAGAAGGGCAATGTCTGGGCATTCATATTTGGATGTCATATCTCTCCTTCCAGCCGGGTTCGAGTTGGCGATAGAGGAGCTTCTGCTAGCCAAACTGCATGGGGACAGTTCCGATGAATATGCGGAGCAGGTGGTTTGGGGGATCGTCGACAGTGGAGAGGCCCCTGGGATGATCGAGGCCCTCGCACAGCTTCTGGGCGACCTCGTGGTGAGTCGCGTCCATATGCTCGGTGACGTCTACGACCGAGGTCCCGCTCCCGATAAGATCATGGACGAGCTGATGGAGATGAGCTCGGTCGATGTCCAGTGGGGCAACCACGATGTCGTGTGGATGGGTGCATCTCTCGGCCAGGTTGGATGCATCAGCCACGTGGTTCGCAACTGCGCGCGCTATGGCAACATGTCCATTCTCACCGACGCATACGGTATGGACATCTCCTCGGTCGTGGATTTCGCACAGAGCGCATACGCCGACGATCCTTGCGTGGGATTCGAGCTGAAGGAGGATCCAGGGCTTTCCCCGGAGGAGCACGATATCTGCGTCAAGATCCAGAAGGCCATGGCAATCATCCAATTCAAGGTCGAGGCCAAGCTGATAGACGACAACCCGTCTTTTGGGCTGGAGAGCCGCAAGCTACTCGACAAGATAGATTTCGACAAGGGCACAGTGGTGGTGGATGGCAAGGAATTCGAGCTCACCGACAAGGTTTTCCCAACCGTCGACCCATCTGATCCCTATAGATTGACGGCGGAGGAGGAGAGGGTCGTCGAAGACCTCGAGTCCGAGTTCGTCAACTGCAGTAAGCTGCAGGAGCACATCTCGTTGTTCTTGCAAAAGGGGAGCCTCTACAGGATCCGCAACGGCAACCTGCTCCTCCATGCATGCGTGCCGCTCAATGCCGATGGCTCTCTAAAGGAGGTCGATATCTACGGCGAGCGACTCAAGGGACGCGAGCTCTTCGATGCTGTCGACCGCTATGTGAGAGAGGCCTTCTCGAGTTTCGATGACCGACGCCGCAAGCGCGGTGCCGACCTTCTCTGGTATCTGTGGCTGGGGGAGGGCTCTCCGCTTTTCGCGAAGAGCAAGATGGCAACCTTCGAGATCTATCTGGTCAACGACTCCGGGGCGCGCAAGGAGGTCAAGAACCCGTTTTACTCTCTGCTGGACGATGACTCTGCGATAGATGAGATCTTCGAGGACTTCGGGATGGACCCCGCGACTTCGAGAATCATCTGCGGCCATGTTCCCGTGAAGGTCAAGGACGGGGAGGACCCTGTGAAGTGCGGTGGCAGGGTGCTGGTCATCGACGGTGGCTTCTCGCCAGCGTACCAGTCCAAGACGGGGATTGCCGGATTTGCCCTCGTGGAAGATTCCCATGGCGTGGTGCTCCATTCGCTGGAGCCTCTTGAGTCCACCGAGGCTGCAATAGAGCGCGATGTCGACATCAAGACCATGCCGAGGGTCGTCGAGCAGTTCGATGAGGAGGTCACTGTGGCCGATACTGATGACGGCGCGGCAATTTGCGACGAGATCGTGAGCTTACAGGACCTAGTCTATTCGTATGAGAATGGGACGATGCAAGAAGGCGAGGAGCTGTAGGCATCTCCGTCTTCTACCAGGCTATGTCCTCTTCTCCGAACTCTGGTTCGAGCACGGGCTGCGACATGGTCTTGCGGCTGGCTTCCATTACCTCCTCTTCCGTTATTCCGAAAGAGATGGTGGTGTCGTCGTTCCCATTGGGGATCAAAGACATGGAATTCAAGCTGCCAACAGCTCCGACAACTGGGAACATGACGGTGCTGTTCGGATCCGTTAGGTCCGCGAGGCTCATGACAACGTGTCTTGATGGCAAGACCGTGATTCCATTGGAACCGGACTTGTTCTTCCGTCTGAGCATTGCGAGAGCGACTCCTGCGGCGCAGACGGCGGGGACCGATGCCCATAACGTCGGGTTGTTGCTGTCCTCGTCGATCGTCTTTGCATCCGCTAGGTTGCTCATCGCTGAAAGAGATGCGAGCGACTTCGGATCCTTCTCGGCTGCATCTGATTCTGATTTCTTGGAGTCGGAGTCGGACTTGATGTCTGCCTTCGGGTTGTCGTACTGAGTGAGGTCGTAGGCGCTGATTATCGCCTGCAGCTTCTTGGAGTATGTGGTCGAGGTCGCGTAGTGTCCCTGCAGGTAATCGCAGGCGTCGACATATGAAGATGTGTTCGACTTCAGAATCGGCGCGTAGTAAGAGGCCATCTCCTTGGTGACGAGATTCGCATAATCTTGCAGGGACTCCTTGGTCGATGAATAGTCCCTGAAGCTTGCGGTTATCGTGCTGTAGTTTCCGTTGCCATCGTCTTCCTGAGTCTTGAATGAGACGCTATTGCCGTTGTACGACCCCTTGATTCCGAACAGGTTGTAGTACGGCGCCTTGGACAGTTGAGAGCTTCCAGATCCAGATTCCAGAACTGCCTGCGCTATCATCACGGAGGCATAGAGGTCGTTTTCCTGTCCGATTTCCCTTGCATCCTCGCAGATAGACGAGATGAACTCGTCAGTGGTCGGATTTGGAGAGAACGAGAAGTTCGTCTCGGTGTTTCCGTCCTCATCTGTAGTAGTGGTCTCGGACATGCCGGGGGTCTTGGTATCGTCGGTGACGTTGGATGTGAAGTCAGACTTGGCGGATTCCGAATCGCTTGACTTTGTGCTGGACTTCGAGCTGTCGGAGCTGCTGCTATCGGATGAGCTGGACCCGCTGTCCGCATTGGAGCTGTCGCTCGAACTGGCCTCGGATTGCAACGCCGATATGGTGCTGGCAAGAGACGGACTTATCGAGCTGAGCCCGGCTGTGTCGATCGAGAGAATCTCTGCATTGGTCAGCGTTCCACCTGCCAGATACTTCTCCAGCGCGTCGACGCCTGCTAGGCCTGCAGCCCTGGCTTCCTGAATGATCCTCGTGTTCTCGTCGACTGTTTCGTCGGTGCTGGAACTATCGGAGCTGGAACTATCTTCGCCAGTGCTCTCATCGGTCTCCGATTGATCTGTTGAGGAACTGCTGCTGGATGAAGTTCCGGATGATGTGCTGGATTCGCTGCTGGACGATGTGCTGCTCTCGGAGGAAGCTTCGTTGGAATAGCTTTCGGCATCAGAGCTTGACTCAGAACCTGAGCTACTCTGTTCGACAGCCTGCGTTGAGTCACTGCCATCCGAGCCGAATGCGCTCGCGGCGGCAGGAACAGCCTGTACTGGTAAAGCTATCAACAAGGATGCGGCCACTGTATAGGCGGCGCGCTTTGTGGTGGTGATAAATGGATTGCCCTTCAAAACTAATTCCCTTAATGCTAGAAGACCCGCAAATCAAATGAGCTAACGCAAACGATGACGTAAAACTCACAACTTTTACAATACTATATCAAGATTAATGAATATTGTCGGCAGTTGTCAGAAGAAGACGATAATTTACGCAACATTTCCCAATTTGAACAAGATTGGACAAAATGAGTTTGCGATTCCGGTTCCCAGCATCCCATTTCATGACAAGGGCAGCCCGGATGTTACCGAGCTGCCCTTGCCGTAGCGATAAATCAAATGGTCCTACCGATGCGATCGTTTCCAGCTCATGAGAGCTTCGAGTACTCCTCGGGATCCACCGCCTCAAGCCATTCGTTGGAAGTGTCCTCTCCTGCAACGTCGATGGCAAGATGGCTGAACCAGGAGTCCGGTGCCGCTCCATGCCAGTGCTTGACCTCAGCTGGGATGTTCACGACTGTGCCAGGGGTCATCTCGACTGCATCCTCTCCCCAGGCCTGATAGTATCCTCGACCGCCTACGCAGATCAGCATCTGGCCTCCGCCGCTCTTTGCATGGTGAATGTGCCAGTGGTTGCGGCAGCCAGGTTCGAAGGTCACATTGAAGATTGGAATCTGCTCAGTTGAAACTGGGGCAAGATAGCTTTGACCGTCGAAGTATTGCGCGAATGCATCGTTGGGGTCGCCAATCGGGAAGAAGATCGTGTTCTGGTATTGGTCCTTCTCGGAATCCCCCTCCTGAGGGCTGTTCCAGATCTCCTTGGCCATGTTGAACACTGCCCAGCCCTTTGGCCATCCAACGTACATCGTGGCGTGGGTGATTATTGCCGCGATCTCGGATTTGGTGACCCCATGGTTCTTCGCATTCTGGAGATGGTACTTCAGCGAGTTGTCGGTCATGCCGGAAGCCATGAGCGACACCACGGTGATGATGCACCTTGTCTTGACGTCTATTGATGGCTCGTTCCAAACCTCGCCGAAAAGCACATCATCGTTGAGGTGGGCGAACATGGGAGCGAATTCACCGAGGGCATCTCTGCCAGCTGTCTGAACTATTTTCTCCGCCATTGCCGGTCCTTTCTCAATTCTTGGTTTATCAGCTGATTGCAAATTACATGCATATCTATAATTTATTGCGGGCTGGACGGAATTTACAATTCAATTTTGGAAACTCACTATACTTTGTCTATGGCTCAAAGGGTTGGAAAACTCGATTTCATCCCACCTTCGTTAACCGTGCAGGCGCTCGAAGGGTGCAACATTTATGCTGCTTGCGCCTTGGCTGAGAAAGTCGGCGCAAGGCTTATCGAGGGCGAGCTTATTGGCGACGATTCCAGCCTGATTGTCAGATACAGTCCAAGTGGAGTCTCACTGGCCCATGGGAACATGGAGCTTACCGGGGACTTCTCAAGGTTGGCCCCGAGAATCTCTCCTAACAGGTTGGGATCTGAACTGGTGGTCAAGGCGGCTGGCTCCATTTCAAGATACGGGGAAGCTGCTCATGTCGTGGACGCAACAGCAGGACTTGGCGAAGACTCTTTTCTCTTGGCTGCCAGGGGCTTCGAGGTCGACCTGTACGAGCGCAACCCTGTGGTAGCGGAATTGCTGAGAGACGCCATCCTCAGGGCATCATCAGATCCGAGGCTATCCAATGTGGTTTCGAGGATGCATTTTCACGAGGAAGATAGCATCTTGGCGCTGCCCAACTTGTCTGAAAATCCCAACGTGGTTCTGCTAGATCCAATGTTTCCGGCGAAGGGGAAATCCTCGCTTGCCAAAAAGAAACTTCAACTACTTCAGATGCTCGAACGTCCTTGCGAAGACGAAGCCGAATTGTTCCAAGCGGCAATGGCTGTCAAGCCAGACAGGGTGGTGGTAAAGAGGCCGGACAAGGGACCCTGGCTGGCAGGGGAGAAGCCGAGCTTCTCCATCCAAGGCAAGACTGTCAGATTCGACTGCTACGTGAGGTAGAGACGGCTTTCAAATGCTCCCCAATAGAAAGGACCGAGTCCCGGAAACTAATCCGGAGCCCGGTCCTTGTTGCTAGGCTGTCTTGCAGCTGTGTACGACTATAT
>JBMNUL010000154.1:0-6249 GCA_050946255.1 Coriobacteriales bacterium
CCGCTTGGAACGTGTTCCGCCAGGGCAACAAGACGCTCTCAGACAAGGCGCGGATCCCGGAAGATGAGATTCGCAAAATTGCAGATGGAATCGAAGGCATTCGAAGCTGCCACAAGATCAGAACTCGCGGAACCCCAACCGAGGTCTACCTCGACCTCCACATTCTCGTAGACCCGGACATGACGGTTCTAGATGCCCACAAGCTCGGCAACGACGTGGTGAAAAAGCTTTGCGACAACTTCCCGGAAATTGCAGACACCACGGTGCACATCGAGCCCGACATCCCAGAAGAGCGGCACAACGACCCGATAACAGGAACAAAGGAAGAGAGCGGGAGAAATTAGCTCCTGTTGCTCATCGTGCGGGCAATGGCATCTCGCCAACCCGCCATTCTCTCAGCGTTCTTCTTCTCATCCCCGTTGGGTTTGAAAATCCTGTCGATCTTGCAATTGGCCTCGAGTTCATCTATTCCAGACCAGACTCCCTTGGCCAGCCCAGCTAGATAGGCAGCCCCGAGCGCCGTGGTCTCGGTATCGCTTGGCCTCACGATGTCAACGCCGAGGATATCCGCTTGGAATTGCAGCATGAAATCGTTCCTGCTGGCTTTCCCGTCGACCTTGAGGCTCTTCAGCGGAACCCCGGATTCGTCTTCCATTGTCTTGAGAATGTCATACACCTGAAAAGCCAGGGCCTCCAGTGCGGCACGCACGAGATGAGCCTTGGTGGTTCCACGGGTAATGCCGTAGATCGCCCCTCTAGCATATGGATCCCAATATGGGGTCCCCAACCCGGTAAATGCAGGAACGATGTACACCCCATCGGCCGAATCTATGCTCGTTGCTACATCGGAGGATTCGTCTGGGCTCTCAATCAGACCGAGGTCTTTCACCAGCCATTCTATGAGAGCGCCGGCAATGAAGACGCTCCCCTCCAAGGCGTACCTGATCTCGTCGTCTGGGGAAGCGGCGATTGTGGTGAGCAACCCCTTCTCGGATGTGCGGGCGGTCTTCCCGGTGTTCATGAGGAGGAAGCAACCTGTGCCGTAGGTGTTCTTGGCCTGGCCGGCTTCAAAACAGCACTGTCCGAACAACGCGGCTTGCTGGTCTCCAGCAACGCCGGTGATCTCGATGTCTCCGCTGAAACCTTCGATTGTGATCTTCCCAAAAGAACCAGAAGACTTACGCACCTCTGGGAGCATGCTCTTTGGGATGTCGAAAAGCTCTAGAAGCTCGTCATCCCATTCGAGGGTGTGGATGTTGAACAGAAGCGTGCGCGAGGCGTTGGTGTAGTCTGTGGCATGCACCTTCCGGCTGGTCAGATTCCAGATAAGCCAGGTATCGATGGTCCCGAACAGAAGGTCTCCCGCTTCAGCTCTTTCCCTCGCGCCTTCAACGTTGTCCAAGATCCAGCATATCTTACTTGCAGAGAAATAGGCATCTGGAATTAGCCCTGTTTTCTTCTGGATCTTTTCGCTGTAGCCGTCGGCAACCAGCTTCTCGATATAGTCGGCGGTACGGCGGCATTGCCAGACGATTGCATTGTAAACGGGTTCCCCTGTGTTCTTGTCCCACACGACCGTTGTCTCGCGTTGGTTGGTAATGCCCGCGCAGAGCACCTGTTCCGGGGCGATGCCGGCGGCAACCTGCACCTCTGCCATGACCCCAACCTGCGAGGCCAGAATCTCCATCGGGTCCTGCTCGACCCAACCGGGATGTGGATAAAACTGCTTGAAACCCTTGCTGGCTATTTGCACGCTCTTGCCGTTCCTGTCGAAGAGTATGCAGCGCGAGGATGTCGTGCCAGAATCGATAGCCATAACATAACCGTCTCTTGGCATTTTCAGTCTCCGTTCTTTTCCGCGCCTTGTCCGCCTAGATGGTCAACCAGCCAAGCCAGGTTGTCGTTGTAGAATTCCTCCTTGTTCAGCTCGTTGTGGACCTCATGGCGCGCGCCTTCGTAAATCTTCAGGGTAACGTCCCAGATACCAGCCTTCTGGCACATGTCATAGAGCTGAGTTGGGGCTTTCCCGTTCTCTCCAACTGGATCCTCGCCACCGCTCTCGATGAGAATCGGCAGATCTTTAGGGACCCTGTCCACGCAGCTCTGCTGGGCAACCTCCGCAGTAAGCGACATCAACGCATGGTAACCAGATACAGTGAACATGAACTGGTTCCTCGGCTCGTGCATGTAGGTATCGACGACGGTCTCATCGCGGGAGATCCAATCGCAAGAAGTACGCGCGTTTGGAACGGACTTCGCATATGACCCCAACGCCATGTTGTTGACCATATTCGACTTGTACTTCTCGCCCCTTGTCTTCGCAAGGAACGAGGTGATCATCAAGCCCAGCTTCGAAGCAGAGGGGGCAGGGTTTCCAGTACCCTCGATTATCGCACCGGCCAGCCCTTCGGCCCTCTTGGAAATATAGGACCTCACGATAAACGATCCCATCGAGTGCCCGTGGATGAAATACGGCAGGTCCTCCCCATAGCGTTCTTGGGCGATTTTCCTCAGGGTGTCGATGTCGGAAAGAAGTATGTCGGCTCCGCCATCCATGGGGATGTATCCCCAATCGTCCTTGGATATCACCGAGTCGCCATGACCCACGTGGTCGTTCCCGACGACTATGAAACCATTGTGGGAGAGGAACTTCGCATACCTGTCGTAACGGTCGATGAACTCCACCATGCCATGTACGATCTGAACTATCCCCCGAGGCTTGGACCCATCTGCCACCGGAGGTTCCCAGGCAATTGCGTTGATGCTCACACCCTCTTCCTTCGATGGATAGGAGAAGCTGTATTTCGAAGCCCCCGTATCGTCTGTGTTCAGCAATGTGTATTCGACGGGCTTCTTGTCAACTGGGATGTTGTCCTCACCAACAGGCATGTTATCCTCACCTCGGCATCAGGTCATTTTGAATAGATTTGGGCTATGACAGCATAACGCATGTCCATGATGCTGGTTATAATCGAACTCGGCTTGCAATTGCAAATCTGCCATTTATCACAAGTGAACCGGAGGCAAGTTGAATTTTTGCGACGTCATAGTTGTGGGTGCGGGGGCCTCCGGTCTTTCTGCCGCGATTTCAGCTGCCAAGTTGGGCGCAGAGGTCGTTGTCCTCGAGGGCGACATCAAACCAGCTCGCAGGGTCCTTCGCACGGGAAATGGCAGATGCAATCTCACAAACTCCATGATATCCCCCGGTAAAGACTGGAAATCGGCTTACAACTCCCCAGAATTCGTAACACCGATATTGACGGAATTCAACTGCGACGAGATAAGACGCGCATTTTCGAGAATCGGCCTCCTGACCTTCGAGGATTCAGAAGGACGGGTGTACCCGATAACAAACAGGGCACGCTCTGTTGTGGATGTAATGCTGAACGAGTGCGATGAACTCGGGGTGAAGATCATCTGCGAAACGGAGATCGTGGAGATTTCCCGATTGGACGACGGGAGATGGGCCGTCAGGGCAGACGATGGCAGGCTCTTCGGGAGCAGATCCATCGTGCTGGCCACAGCAAGCCCGGCAAAGCTGGCATCGAAGCTGGGGATTCCAACCACCGAATATTATCCGGTCTTGGGACCCCTCAGAACCGATACCGAAATCGTCAAGCCGATGACAGGCGTCCGGATGCGCTCGAGAGTAACCCTTGAGAAAAACGACAGGGAAAAGATCTCGATGTCAGGCGAGGTGCTTTTCAGGAAATACGGCGTCAGCGGTATCGTGATTTTCGATATATCCCGCTTCGCGGAGATCGGGGACACGATTGTCCTGGACCTTCTCCCGTTCATCTCGGAGGAAGATCTCGTGTCCATTCTGAAAGACAGGGTGAGCTCGTTCCCAAATTCCGAAGCCCGGTATGTGTTCGACGGAATCTTGGTGAGGGAAGTTGCCGATTCAATAATGAATTCGTGCGGTGCGTCCAGCGAGGACCTTGCCAGAGACCTGCCGGTGCAGAAAATCGCTCACAAGCTGAAGTCCCTCGAGCTCAAGGTAACTGGAGGCCCAACCCCAGAAGAAGCGCAAGTCTGCAGGGGCGGGATCGGCTTAGAGTACGTGGACCCTGAGACCCTGGAGGTGAAAGATCAGCCTGGTCTCTTCGTTTGTGGAGAGACCTTGGATGTGGATGCGGCCTGCGGGGGATACAACCTCCACTGGGCATGGAGCAGCGGAATCGTGGCGGGACGCTCTGCTGCAAATAAATTGGGGAAATGACAAAGCCGATTGCCGAGCTTCGGCATTGTGGGCGCGAACACAATCCCAGGACGAAAAGATGATTCAAGTATCCAACATACAGATGCCCCTGGATTTTGGGATTGACAACGATCCTGGCGAGCTAATGGGCCCCGTCTCGAAAATGTTGGGAATTCCCGCTGAGGCGATCTCGAACATCGAGATGATCAGAAGAGCCGTCGACGCCAGGAGGAAATCGAACGTCCATTTCGTCGTGACCGCAAGGGTGTCTCTCGATAATAGCTTCGACGAGTCGGAGGTTGTTTCAAGCTGCGGGTCTGCCAAGATCGTCCAACCTTTCGAAAATCCCCTTGAAGAGATTTCCAATACAGCGTGCGTGCATGACGGAACCGGCATAGAAGGGAGAGAACCCGCCTTCGGAGACGGAAGGCCGGTCGTAGTGGGAAGCGGACCAGCTGGACTGTTCTCCGCACTTGCACTTGCCAGGGCAGGTTTGAACCCAATCGTGCTGGAACGGGGCGGAAACGTTGCCGAACGAGCCAGCGCTATCTCCTCATTCGAAAATGACGGCAAGCTGGACCCAAACACGAACGTGCAGTTCGGCGAGGGAGGTGCCGGGCTCTATTCCGACGGGAAGCTGGCAACGGGGATATCGGACCCATACGTGCGGTTTGTTCTTCAGACGTTCGTTGAAAACGGCGCTCCGGAGGAAATCCTCTGGCAGGCACATCCCCACATTGGGACCGACCTACTTCCAAAGATAATCGAGAACATGAGGCACTCCATCGAATCGCTTGGGGCAGAATTCATGTTCAACTCCAAGCTCTGCGCGATCTCGGTTGAACAGAACAGGCTGGCGCAAATCGAGGTGGAGAGATCCGACGGAGGCAAGTTCGAGTTGGCGCCGAGCGCCCTCGTGCTGGCAATAGGCCATAGCGCCAGGGACACCTATGAGATGCTCAAGGCATCTGGTATCGAGATGCAGAGAAAGCCATTTGCAGTAGGAGCGAGAATCGAGCACAGGCAATCTCAAATCGACAGGGCGCAATATGGGAAATTCGCCGGCCATCCAGCTCTTGGAGCGGCAGAATACAAGCTTTCCTGCCATCTGAAATCTGGCAGGTCGGTCTACAGCTTCTGCATGTGCCCAGGTGGAGAGGTGGTTGCAGCAGCCAGCGAGCCGAACAGGTTGGTCGTAAACGGAATGAGCCGTCATGCACGTGACGGTGCCAATGCACACTCGGCCCTTCTCGTGACCGTCACGCCCGGTGACTTTTCTGGCACCGACCCACTTGCCGGCGTTGAATTCCAAAGGAAGCTGGAGTCCAGAGCCTTCGAGCTGGGTGGGTCCAGTTACAGGGCACCAGCTCAAATGGTGGGAGACTTCCTGGCAGGAAGAGCATCTACGTCGTTTGGAGATGTCCACCCAACATATCCGCTTGGAGTGACCCCGGCGAACCTCGATGAATTGCTCCCAAAATTCGTCGGCAAGTCGATTCGGGAGGCAATCCCCATATTCGGCAGGAAAATCCGCGGTTTCGATGAACCGGAGGCGGTTCTCACTGGAATAGAGAGCCGGTCTTCCTCCCCCGTTAGAATCTTGCGAGATGAAACGAGGCAATCGAACATCCTTGGGATCTACCCTGCTGGCGAGGGAGCCGGTTATGCAGGGGGCATAACATCTTCTGCAGTTGACGGCCTGAGAACCGCGATAGAGGTTATACTGCATAAGTGAACTTTTCTTACAAGTTGCGCAAGTCATTGGCGCATCGACATCTGACAAGGAGGATGACATGGCCAAGCAAGTGCTAGTTATCGGAGGCAGCTACTTCGTGGGAAGGGTGTTCTCGATTCTCTGCGATCGAGGGGACGAGTTCGAGCTGCATGTCGTCAACAGGGGAAATGCACCGATTCGCAAGGAGAAGGTGCACGAGTACATCTGCGACAGACACGATGTCGACAAGATGGTGAGCGTCATCCCACAGATCGACTTCGACGCGGTCGTGGATTTCTGCGCATACAATCCCGGCGAGATCTCGCCTATCGTC
>JBMNUL010000155.1:0-6175 GCA_050946255.1 Coriobacteriales bacterium
CTTCTCTCAAAGCTGAAGGAGAGGCTGGAGGAAGTGAACGACGGTTCCTTCGTTGTCGACGACGAGCTCACCGACTACTATTCCGCACTGTGAGTAGGAGCGTAGTTAGACCTTGACCGGAGCGCTCCAATATGAGCGTTCCGGCATTTCAGTAGGTCATCCCACCTGCTGAGCACAGGCTTCTGAATTTTTCAGGCACAACGTGGGGATGACCAGAGCACAAAATCCAACCACTGAAAACGCTCTCGGCAACGTCATGGCTGAATTCCACCAACCTGGAATGACCTGCGGCTATTTCGAAGGTGCTGCGAGTTTGACGCCTCACCCATCGCATGCTAGGATAGCGAATTGTTCATCGGAGGACGGGTAGCCGCAGTTACCATGTCGATAAGATGTCAGGTGCGCCTGGTTGATAGTCAAGCCGGGCGCATTTTTCATGTCCGTCTCGGCTTGATAGAAGGTCTATCGAGGCGGAACATTATGACGACATCAGAGAACAGCACGAAATCGATTCAGCCCGAGCGTGAGACAGGCAGTGCGCAATCAGCGGGCGAAAAGCATCCAGATTCTGCCACAGGGTGGCTCGCATTACCTCAGCCCCGCCTGAAGACAATCGGGCTCGTCGTGCTTCTGGGCGCCATCAACGCCATCTGCCCCCTTGCGCTCGACATGTACACTCCCGCAGTCCCGGACATGCCCGCCTACTTCTCCACGTCGGAGGCGATGGTCAACCTCACCATCGCCGGCTTCTACCTGTTCTTCGCGGTGGGCCTGCTGGTCTTCGGCCCAGTCAGCGACCGCTACGGCAGGAAACCCATTCTCGTCGGAGGGGTGCTGGTCTTCGTCGTCGGGAGCTGCCTGTGTGCCGTCTCCCTGTCGATAACGGCGCTCATCGTCTTCAGGGTGATCCAGGCGATAGGCGCGGGAGCGGCTTGCGCGGTCTCGACGGCGATCATCAAGGACTGCTTCAGGGAGGAACGCCGGACCCAACTCCTCTCGGTTCTTCAGGTGCTGATGGTGGTCGGGCCCGTCTTCGCCCCGCTCATCGGGGGATTCATCCTGATGTTCTCGGATTGGAGGATGATCTTTTGGGTCATTGCCATCGTCGGGGCAGTTTGCCTTGTGATTTCCCTGGCCTTCGCGGAGAGCCTTTCTCCGGACAAGAGGGTCAAAGGAGGAATTGGGGAGTCGCTGTCACGCATGGCCGCGGTGGGGAAGAACCGGGGGTTCGCATGCCTATTGCTAATGGTGTCGCTGTTCAGCATCCCATACATGGCCTACGTCGCGATTGCATCATATGTTTACGTGGATTTCTTCGGAACCACGCAGCAGGTCTACTCATATTTCTTCGCGTTCACCGCCGCAGTATCGGCATTCGGGCCTGCCATCTACTTGAAGCTCTCGAAATGGGTGACCAAGAGGCAGTTCACCTATGGCGTCTTGGTGGTCTGCCTCGGGGTTGCAGTCTGCCTGATTCTCCCCTTGGGGAGCCTTTCAGCGCTTGCTTTCTGCGGTATTTTCACCATCTTCATCCTAGCTGAGGCCGCAATTCGACCCTATGGAACCGACGTCCTCTTATCGATGCAAGATGAGGATGCGGGCAGCGCGTCCTCGCTCATCAACTTCCTGACTAATTTCCTCGGCGTGATTGGGATGGGGATCATCCCACTCTTCGAGGGAGATTACATTTTCGGCCTCGGCGTCATCATGGCGGGGAGCATGGCCGCGGCCCTGGCCCTGTGGCTGTACATCCTTCGCTCGAAGAAGATCTCAATCTGGCAGTTCGAGCGATAGCGGGTTAGCGCCTTTGCAGTGATGGTGTGTACTCAACACGGTGTCGGAATATCGCGTTACCACTTGTCATCACGCTTGATGAGCTCGTGATGCCTGGGCTTTGCTAACACTGAGTTTGGATAGGACAAAACAACTTATAGGCTTAATACTTGCTTCTGTCCTGCGCCTGTTACTCGTCCCGCCCCACATCTTCTTGAATAGAAGGTATCGGGAACCTCCGGACTCAAGAGACGTCGATGCTCAAACATGGAGAACCGACGGAGTGTTATTCGTGTGGGAAGTCGGGTGTTATTGTGTACCGCACGCCGGCAGCGTCGAGGGTCTTCTTCTTCGATAGGACCTCGCTTGCCTTTCCGGAAAAGATCTTAGAATGAGGTCCGTCTATCCTCTTCTTTGCTTCGACGTAACCTATCCCCGCCACTTTCGAGACTGCACCCAGAATTTGCCTGTCTGCTGCGTTGCCGGGGAGAAGGGAGATATCATAGATAGTGCGATCGCTAAGAATCGGGTCTGACTTCGTCGTTGAGAATCCCCATCCGCAGTTTGGGCACGTGGCTCCGATAGAAAACTCCTGTTCGAATTCCACCATTGGAGTACCGCACTTTTCGCAGTTCATCGCTTCACCTTCTTCGGATAAAACGTCTTAAACTTCCCTAGTTTGGACTTATCGGGTCTCTCGGATCCCCCGACGGACTTCTTTCCCGCAACGTAGTAGTTTCCGTTTGGCTCTGCCCACAGAAGGTCTGTTGGAGCCTTGACTGGTACCCCGAGCTTATTGGCAAGGTCTTGGGCGAATTGCCCCGCATCGCTTCCCGTGAGGCACGATAGCAAACGAACCGCACCGCCATTATAGTTCTTGTCATGCTTGAGCGAACTTGCTAGAACCCGATGTGACACTTCAATCTTTCGCCCGTTATGAAACACTTCGATTGAATCCGGTGTGCCGTGAGCTACTACCCGTGAGCTACTACATCATAGAAGCCGTTGGCGTCCACGTCCTTGCACTTTGATATGTAGATACGGAAATTTTCAGACGGGCCCATGAGGATTGCGCTTCCCGCAGCTGCCCTGTCACCTGCGGTTCCCCTAAAAAGCCCACTAACGCCTTTACTCATCTCGGTTTCCGTTCTCGAAGGCGACAGCTGTCTGGCTTTTGTAGGGAATTACTTTGATGTTACGTTTCGTAGCTTCGATGAAGCAAGGATAGTTCGCTGACCCAACAACAATGATTGTCCTAGGTTCGAGCCGGTTGAGCATCTCCAAGAAGCCGGTTTCGAAACGGGAACGGTCGCAGAGCTTCCGCGGACTGCCTCCAACGGTCCCAATGCTCACGATGGAATGTTTGGGGATGCCGGAGAAGCAGTAACGCCAAGTCTCCTTTGTACCCCAGCGGACGTTGTTTACTACTTGGATTTCCTGCATTCCAAGCCAATATCCGAATGCGCGCATTCTGTATGTTGCGAAAATCTTTATCGGCTCGGGAAAATCCTGGTTAGTGGAGAAATCTGGCGTAATCACGCCAGAAAAGTGTTTCAATACCTTGAGAGCCTCTTGCGGATATTCCCAAATGCCGCAACGCCTCCCGTCGAACTTGCAATCATCGACGTAGAAATGCACGAACGCGTCATGACTGTAATCCTTCTTGCCACGTTTGAGCATCTTCTTGTGGAGGAGCTTCGCCTCTGGCCACGAGATTAACTCTTGTGGTGTCTTTTCTACAATTGAGGGACATACGGGTATGTCCCCGTAGTCGAACTTCGCTCCCTCGACCATGAATGCGTTCCAGACGTCGACGATTCCGCGGCGCCTCGGATTTGGCTTTCTTCTGCTTTCATCATGCTCAAAGTTAGTGCTGCTCGCAGTCTTCAAATTAGCCTCCAATCACTCGGAATTGACCGCTGATTGAAGTATGGCCGTGTTATCATTTGCTATGTATTACCTTTATCTAGCAAATTTCCATGGGGGTGTGATTTGAGGTTATTCTTTTCCCCATCAATCGATGAGCGTGAGTGGCAGGTATGGCGCCCTAAAATCAGACTGGGCGAGTTTCACAGCCAGTTCTTTTTCTACGTCGACTCATGCGACGCTGATGACAGGGAGCTAATAACGCCCCCTCGCGGCCTATACGGGAAAGAGTTTCTTGAACTTGACTACAAGGATCCTTTTGCGCTTATGGATTTCCAGCAAAAGTGGGGACCGATTACCGGTCTAAGGACGCATCCGAACACCACGTTTGAAAATGGCACGCACGTCAACCTCGACTGTCTTGGCGGTCTGCGATCAACATCAGTCCCTGACGGATTCCGGAAAACTGTATATCTTTATGATGGCCTGGGGGCCGTCGACGTCATCACGAAAGATCGGTTTGGTATTAGTCCCTGCCGTTTAAGAGATGTTGTAAACGAGAACTGGCATAGCGCGCTCGGAGGAAAGAGGGCAAAAGGCCCTATCCCTTGTCATGTGGCGGCTGTCGAAGAGGTGTCGGAGGCAGTGTGCCATGCGCAGATTGCGATTACAGCAATTACTGACTGCCTGAGAGATGATTTTACTGATGGCGATTGGTCGACCCGTCGGCGACTAGTCATGCAGTCAATCCGCTATGTCAATTCTTCAATCCAGAGTTCGGTTCTCCCCCTCGACGTGATCGAGGACGATGACCGGACAGGGACCTGCACTCTCATGCAGTACCTTTTCATCAACATGGCTAGAGGCGTGATGAGAAACGGCACCTATCGTAATTGTCAGAACCTCAACTGCAGGAAGCTGTTTACTCCCGAAGAATATGGTCGCAGAGCTGATTCACGCTATTGCTCCCCAGAGTGTCAGGTAAAGGCAAAATACCAGAGGACATACAAGCCTAAGCGGGCGGCGGAAAACCAGCAAAGAGCCGAGGAGGGTACGATTGATCAGATTGACCTGTCTTGGTCTCTCAGCAATGTACCCATAACAACGCTAAAACGCGATGAAACCATTAATGATGATACTTTAGGTCTTGCGACAGCGTATTCATTTACAGGATTTGGATGTGGGTGCCCCGAGGATGAAGACCTTATTCAAATTTATGGTTTGAACATTCCGAACAGAAGCGCCCAAGCTGTTCTTTTCGGAGACAACCCCTGAGCAGGAATTAACAAAAGCACAAACCATCTACTGGACCCGAGAGGGTAGCTCGGTGTAGCCGTTCTCGAAGGGGTCTTGTTCCGAGGTCTCCATGCGATAGATGATCCAGCCATCGGAGCCTTTCTTGGCGTACCACGTATCCAGGCGGTGCATGTCGTGGAACACCCGGTTGCCGTCCTCGTCATAGCCCACCGAGGTGTAGCTGACCGTGAGCTGTGCCTCCGAGTCGCTGTCATAGTGTGCTTCGAACAGCTCGACCGGCGAAGCCTCAACTCGCACTACGCTGGGGTTCTTCTCCTGGTCAAGGACAAGCGAGCACAGCGCTCCGTCGCGCTCTTCGGACGCTGGAGGGTCTGCAGTCCCTTCCTCGATGCTCTCCGCGCGCTCGAGCAATGAAGCAAACTCGCTTTTCGCCCGATCGGTCTCTTGGCGTTGCTGATCGTTCTGCTCGTTTTGCTGCTGGATACTGCTGTTCAGGTTCTCAAGGGACGATTGGGCAGGCACGATGGCAATGAGGCACAGGAAGGCCACGACTGCCACGATGCAAGCCGCAAGTATGGCTATTTTCTTCCTGTTCATGCATCCTCCCGAAGCGTGTGTAAATCCCGTACGTGGTCCTTAAGGCCTGCTGTAGATGTCGTAGACCACCCAACCGTCATCGGTCTTTCGGACGTACCACTTGTCGTCTGGCATCGATGCTGAGAAGTCGGTCCAACCGTCTGAGCGATAGCCGGCAATCGAATAGTTCACCGTGAGGACCGCTTCGGTGTCCGAGGTGTATTCGACATCTGTTATCTCGATGGGTTTGACCTCCACCCAAGCCGTGTCCGGGTGGGATTCGGGCGGGAAGGCATACGATGCCAGAATCCCGTCGCGTTCTTCAGAGGCAGATGGGTCGGCCGTTCCCTCCATGATGTCGCGCGCACGTTCAACCAAGGGGGCGAATTCGCTCTTTGCCTGCGCTACCTGTTGTTCATGAACTGCGGACTGGTATGCCCGGTAGCCGAAGATGCCGCCCACGACGGCAACGACTGCCACCACGCACACGATGAGGATGATTGCTCCTCTTTTCGACTTCATGCGGAAACCCCCATGGGTTGCGTGCCCACTATCGGCAACGCATTGGTTCGCGAACATTATAACGCGCGCTCTTAGAGTGCAGTTTCTGTTCGGAGAGCGTATTAACCGTGGAACTATTTCGTATTGCACAGGTGATTATCAGAGTGGCGTCCAGACCTGACTATCAGCTGAGTTCATGGTT
>JBMNUL010000156.1:0-6156 GCA_050946255.1 Coriobacteriales bacterium
GCTCATGCTCAAGTTCACCCTTGATGCCGATGACGAAAAATTCGACTCCCTGCTCTCAGATTCCATAAAGATCTTCGGCAAGATCGAGCCGGACTGCAAACTGCTCGTCTAGCCTCCTCCCCGCCATAGACGCTCGATTGCAAGGTGCTGGGACAATCGGCAAACTTGGAGTTCCACCAAGGTCTATACTTTTCTCATTCGCAATTTCGAAACAGTGCTCAATGCCATTGCGCACGATTGACTCGAAAGGAACACGGCTGATGGAACTCAAGGACAAGAACGGCCTGACCGAAAAGGAATTCCTCGCACAGTACAAGCAGAAGGACTACCCAAGGCCTTCCTTGACCGTAGACGTGGCGATATTCAGCGAAAATCCAGACGACGACTCCACCTCCATGCGTGACAGTCTCAATTCAATATCGAGCAAGTTGGAGCTGCTTCTCATCAAGAGGGGTGGACATCCTTTTCTCGGTTGCTGGGCCCTTCCAGGTGGATTTGTGAACGAGGGCGAAGATGCCGACACGGCAGCTGCCAGAGAACTTGAAGAGGAGACGGGGCTCAAGGGAATCCCAATGGAGCAGCTTGGGGTCTACAGCGCTCCGGGAAGAGACCCGAGGGCATGGACGGTTTCCAGCGCCTATGTTGCCCGCATCGACAAGAAGCTCGAGGCGAAAGCCGGAGACGACGCAGCCGATGCAGTCTGGTTCTCGATAAGCGTGAAGCGCAGGCAGGAGATTCTCGAGCTGACCGCGACTAGCGGGGATTCCATATTGAAGTCTTCTTTCGAAGTTGTGCCGCAACCGTTCTCCACCCCCAGGGCCCGCGTTGTGGAAAGCGATGGTTTCGCATTTGACCATGCGCAGATCGTGGCCGACGCTTACCTCAGGGCAACTTCCAAATTCTAGGTTCCGGTTCCGATCGGGAAACTCAAAACCACACGAAAAAAGCTCTCGGGGATCAAGCGAACACGTGGGGAACAGCGTGCTCCACAATCTTTGCGCAATGTCTGGCAGCCTTCTCCTCGAAAATCGGGTAAAGCTCACTGTCGCTGCCATCGGCTTTGTCGGAAATTGCACGGATTATCGCAAACGGGACATTGTTCAAGTAGCAAGCCTGTGCAATTGCCGCACCCTCCATCTCGCAGCAAAGTGCGCCGAAGTCAGAGGCCACCCTCGATTTCACAGAGTCATCCCTCACGAACTGATCTCCAGACGCAACTCGACCCTCGAAGACATTGATGTCGGGAGCAGCTTCCCTCACGGCAGAAACCATCAGCCTGCGCAGTCCCTCGTCGGCGGGATAGGCAGTTGGCATTCCCGGAACCTGTCCGGGGTCGTATCCGAAATTCGTGACGTCCACATCGTGGTATATCGCATCGGTGGATACCACAATGTCCCCGATGTCCATTCGAGCATCTAGGGATCCGGCAACTCCGGTGTTTATCAGATGCGTGGCACCGAACACATCGATCATGATCTGCGCGCAGATTGCGGCGTTTACCTTCCCGACCCTGCATTGGGACACCACCACATCCACGCCGCCCAATTTCCCAGAATGGAACTCCATTCCGGAATGCATTTCCTCGGACACGTCATCCATCTTGTGAATCAAGTGCGCAACCTCTACGTCCATCGCGCCGATGATACCCACCTTGGCATCTTGCATGTTCGCTCCCGTGCCTTTCCTACAGCTGCGGATATTGCATGTGCGCATCGTCGATGTCTCTCAAGGTTCCCTCTAGAAACCTTTTCGCCCACCAGCGCGCCATGTTCAGGTCGCTGTCATGCCAGTTGCCGCATTCCTCCGGTTTGGCGCCGGGCACATCTCCCTCGAAATCTGCTATGAACTCGAACATCCTGGTGACCAGGCCAATGATATCGCTGGACTCCAAATCTCCGAACAGGAGGAGGTAAAAGCCCGTCCTGCACCCCATCGGTCCGAAGTAGAGAATCTTGTCGCGCCACTCGGGATCGTTGCGCAGGAACGTGGCACCGAGGTGCTCGATGGCATGCACCGGAGCCGTGTCCATGACGGGCTCGCGATTCGGCGCGGTGAGCCTAATGTCGAACGTGGTCACCACTCCCCCGCTTTGGGGATCGGCATCCTTGCGGGAAACGTAGATTCCCGGCTCCAGCCTCAGGTGGTCGATCGTGAAACTGGCAATCTTTTCCATTGAAAGCTCCAATCAAAAATGCAATCGCGGACATGTCGGCAGGGAAATCTGGTTAGTCAATGATGGCCCGTCCAATGGGTTTCAGCTCATAAAATGGCCGCTTCTCATCCTATAGGCATCGGCATATCCAACGAACGACTGCTCGCCCAAAGAACGGTGACCTGTTCGACAAGGATGGTTCATCCAATGAACGGCAACCAGCCCGACGAATTTCAAGCAGTGATGGACTTGCCGGCCTCTCGATGATATCCAAACCTGAACCGCAAAAGCAACGGAGCCGGGACCAATGGCCCCGACCCCGGTTGAATGTGGTTTAACGGGAAACCTTCGAAGTTACCCAAGCTTGTTCGGGCAAATAGCCTACTTCAGCTCCTCGACGCCATCCCAGACGTCCTTGCCGCTGTAGGTCTTGGCCTCTTCCTCGCCGCGCTTGACACGCATGCAACCTGCGGCGAGAGCCTCCATCTCGAACTCTCCTGGCATTGCGGTGACCTCGCAGATCCAGCTCAGATAATCCTTGAGCTGCGCAACCAGGTATTTGCTGTACGAAATACCACCGGTCAGGATGATTCCATCGACCTTGCCCTTGAGCACAACTGCCATCTCGCCTGCGTACTTGGCGATCTGATAGATCATTGCGTCGTAGACCTTCTTGGCATATGTGTTGCCCTCGTCGATCATCTTCTCGACCTCACGGGCGTCGGAGGTGCCCAGATGGCTCACGAATCCACCGTTCTTGGTGAGGAGCTTCTTGAGCGATTTCTCATCATACTCTCCGCTGCTGATGAGCTTGAGCAGGGTAATCGTGGGCAGAGCGCCAACACGGGTCGGGGTCATCGGGCCCTCGCCCTTGATGATGTCGTTGCCGTCGACCATCTTGCCGGCCTTATGGGCGGTAACAGAAACTCCTCCACCGATGTGGCAGACGATGAGGTTGGCACTGTCGTAGCTCAGCCCATGCTCCTTGCAGAACCTGAGGGCGATCTCCTTCTGGTTGAGTGCATGGGTGTGGCTCTGACGATACACGCCCTTGATTCCTGTGAACCGGGCGATCTCCTCGAACTCGTCCGTGTCTGGCGGGTTGACGATGTAGGCCTCTCCACCGTACTGCTCCACGAACTTGGCGCAGATCTGGGATGCGAGCTGTGCGGGATGCTGACCGGGGACTCCGATAGCAGCATCGCGCAGAACGGTCGCGTCGACCTTGTATGTTCCACCGCTGACGGAGTGCAGTCCGCCGCCGCGTCCGACGAAGATGTCGATGTCCTTGAGATCGACTCCGGCATCCTTGACGGCCTGCTCGACCATTTCCTTGCGGTAATCGAGCTGGTCCTGCACCTTTGCGAACTCGTTGAGCTTCTCGGCCTCGTGGGCGACGTTGACGTTCATGACTTCCTTGTCGTTCTCGAAAATCGCGATCTTGGTGGAAGTCGACCCTGGGTTGATCGCGAGGATCTTGTAAGTATCAGCCATTTAGTTCTCCTATCTTCGCTAAGCTGAGGCACCGGACCTGAGGCCGGTGACAGTGCCAATCGGCAATTGAAAGTAAGCGGAAACTATCTGTTTGCCGCCTCCTGAGACCAGATGTTAATTAGTAGTTCTGGCCAACGAATGCGGCGAGCGCAATCGAATAGAACTTGTCGGTGGGCTTTGCGGACCTCGAGGTGATGACCAGGGGCACACGGGCGCCGACCATGATTCCTGCAGTTGCAGCACCGGCAATCTCGGTGAGGCATTTCACTAGAACGTTTCCGCAAACGATGTCGGGAACGATGAGCAGGTCTGCATCTCCAGAAACCGGGCTCTCATATCCCTTGATCTCGGCTGCGCCAGGTACCATGGCGAGGTCGAACGAAATCGGGCCCTCGACTATGCAACCGGTGATCTCGCCCTTCTGGTTCATCTGCTTGAGGGCATCGCCATCGACGGTATCGGGCATCTTTGGGTTGAGCTTCTCGACTGCGGAGAGAACTGCGACCTTCGGGTTCTCGATTCCCATTGCATGCAGGAGGTCGACCGCGTTGATGAGGATCTTCTTCTTGCCCTCGAGATCTGGGTAGGTGTTCATTCCCATATCGGAAACAGCGAAGATCTTGTGATATCCGGAGGTCTCATAGAGACCCACAAGGGAAATCATCCCGCCGCCGCGCTTCATCTCGTCATCATGCACGATGGCGCGCATGATCTCGGCGGTCTGCAGCTTGCCCTTCATGAGCACGTGAGCGTCTCCGGACTTGACCAGGTCGGTGCTCTTCTTGATAGCGGAATCGGTATCGTCTGCCTGGATGATCTCGAAATCTGCGGGGTTGGCTCCATTGTCCTTGATGATCTTCTCGATAGCTGCTGTATCGCCAACGAGAATCGGAGAGACGATATCCTCCTTCTTGGCCTCGATGATCGCGTCGAGGGTGTGCTCGTCCTGAGCATTCACAACGACGATCTTGGTCTTCTCGCTCATTGCCTTGGCCGCGTCGACCATTTCCTGGAATGTCTTGATTGCCATTCTTTCATCTCCTGCTTTCAGTGTTGCTCTTGCATGCCTTCCGATGCGGAAGCGATGCCGGGTCATTTAAACGATACGGCAACGCATCCGCATCGCATATTAGGGGCCACCGAGAAGCCCTGAACGGTCTCCTCGATGGCCCCAACGAACGCATATCAAACTACATTACCAAGACCTTAGGCTCCCATGTAGTTCTCGCCGTCTGCGAAGCAGATGCGGCGGCGACGCAGGAAGGTCTGAGGTCCGGTAACGCCCTCGCCGGTAGGCGTTGCGATGGTGGGCGAGTTGGTGCCCGAACCGTTCTCATCGCCGAAGGCGCTCATCGTTCCGCCGTTCTGCACGAAGATCGTGGTGTTGATCAGGCGGCCGAACTTGGTGGCACGGCGGGTGTACTCGGTCCAGATGGACGCAGAATGCCAGTTGCCATGCTCGGTGGGAACTGCCCACTCGACTGCCTGGTCGAAGTCCTTGCAGCGGACGAACGGCAGAACCGGCATCATCTGCTCGGTCTGGACCAGCGGCTCATCATGCTGTGCCTCGAAGATCACGAGTCGAGGATCGCCATCGACTTTGATCCCGGCCTCAGCGGCGATGTCCTTGGCCATCTTGCCGACCCACTTCTTGTTGGCGGCATATCCGCCATTGTCGAGCTTGACGAGGCAGACGTCGGTGAGCCTGTCGGCCTCCTCGCGGGTGGCCACATAGCAGCCGAGGTTCTTGAACTCCTGCACCAGCTCATCGAACACTGCATCCACGACGAAGACCTCCTTCTCTGCGATGCAGAGGAGGTTGTTGTCAAACGATGCGGAAGCCAGGAGGCCAGCAGCGCACTTCTTGATGTCCGCGGTCTCATCGACAATCGAAGGCGGGTTGCCAGGACCAGCAGCTACGACCTTCTTGCCAGAGCTCATGAGCGTCTTGACCATTGCAGGTCCGCCGGTTCCAACGAGCAGCTTGACCTTGGGGTTGTTCATGATCTCGTCGAGGGTTCCCATCGTCGGAACCTTGGGGGCAACGAGGATGTTGTTGGGGCCGCCGGCCTCGACAACAGCCTGGTTGAACAGCTGGATTGCATAGCTGGTGGTCTTGACCGCATTGGGGTGCGCGTTGAAGATCACGGTGTTTCCGCCAGCCATTGCGCAAATGCCATTACCGAACGGGGTGGCAATCGGGTTGGTGACTGGGGTGATGGCTCCAATGACTCCGTAGGGCACATAGTACTCAACGGTGAGGCCCTTCTTGGAGGCGTACATGTTCGTGGGGATGGCCTCGGTGCCAGGGGTTGCCATGAGAGCACCGGTGTTCTTTCCGAGCTTGTCCTCGACGCGGCCATAACCAGTCTCATCGAACTCCATCTGGCAAAGGTCCTGAATCATCGGGAAGACCTTGGCACGAATCGCCTGGATGAACTTCTCGCGATCTTCCATGGAGTAATTGTTGATGAGGTCCTGCTGTGCTTCGTAAGCAGCATCCACTGCCT
>JBMNUL010000157.1:0-6091 GCA_050946255.1 Coriobacteriales bacterium
ACCTTCACCTGGGGTAGCCCCATGAGAAATCTCATCGCCCAGGAGGGAATGCTGTGCTCTGGATCGCGGCCCTTGAGCATTGCATCTGGCTGCTCCCCCAAACTCACCAGCCTTCCACCCTTGACCGGCTCCATTACGATTACGGGAAGCCCGAACTCGCATGCAATCTCATACTGTTCCCGCGCTGTGCCGAACTGCCAATCCATATAGTTGATCTGCAACTGCACGAAATCCCAATCGGCATACTCGCAAAACTTTCGGAGGCTGCCGGGAGATGCATGGGACGAGAATCCCAAGTGCTTGATGCGTCCCCTCTCCTTTTGCTCCATGAGCCATTCCACACAGCCGCTCTGTATATAGCTCCTGTAAGTGAAGTCCATGATGCCGTGCGCGAGGTAGAAGTCTATGTAATCAGTGCGGAGCTTCTTGAGCTGGCGCTTGAACACATGCTTGTAGCTTGGGTTCGTCATGATGTGAAACTTGTCGGCGAGAAAATAGCTTTCACGTGGATAATCCTGCAGGGCCTTAGCCAAAAAGGTCTCGGACTTGCCAAGATGGTAGATATAGGCAGTGTCGAAATAATTGATGCCGTGTTCCATCGCATAGTCGATGACCCTCTTGCCCTCGACGTAGTCGATGGACCTGATGATGCTCCCCTTCTTCACTGGAAGCCGCATACATCCCATGCCGAGCATGGAAACCTTCTCGCCGCAAACATCGCTGTATCTCATGAAAGTCACCATCCTGAATGGAGACAGAAACTACAAGAAGCTTTGTGAACATTCTCGCACTTCCAAGAGACGAGCACATGCAATTTCAGATATTCGCGAATGGATTTCGAAATTGGATTTGAGATATGGGGATTCGACAAGTTCTTCCACCGACGCAAGAATGTGGGCACTTACGGACTGCCAGGAAAATACAACGGTCATTAATGTAAGATAAAGAATACAAAAGAGGTTTGATTAAGCTAACTTTAATAAGGCGCTGCGAAGGCCTCCTTGATACCAGCTGTTAGCTTCCAAGCAGGGGAAACTGGATGAATCTCAGAGAGCTCGAAATCGGGCAGACGGCAACCATCACCTCGGTCGGAGGAGAAGGTGCCCTGCGTCAGCATTTCCTCGATATGGGGATAATACCCGGGGCCGATGTGACTTTGGAAAAATATGCCCCGATGGGTGATCCGATGCAGCTCTTGATCCACGGTTACGAGCTGACTCTCCGGCTTGCTGATGCGGAGCGCATCGGGATCGAGAACGTCAGGGAAGGCTTCGACGAAAAAAAGGACTCCAGAAAATCCAGCAGGCAAAGCGTGGACAGCAGCCACCCGGGTCTCGGCGAGGGCGGAATCTTCCATGTGAAAAAGGGAGAGCACCCGCTCCCGGAGGGAACAACGTTGACCTTTGCCCTCGCGGGCAACCAGAACTGCGGCAAGACGACGCTGTTCAACCAGCTGACGGGATCCAACCAGCACGTTGGAAATTTCCCCGGTGTCACGGTTGAGGGCAAGAGCGGGCCAATTCGAAACCACAAGGACACCCTTGTGACCGACCTCCCGGGAATATACTCGCTCTCCCCCTATTCGAGTGAGGAGATAGTATCCAGGCAGTACATCCTCGAATCCAAGCCCACGGCGATCATAAACATCGTAGATGCCACGAACATCGAGAGGAACCTCTACCTCACGATGCAGCTGATGGAGCTCGATGTGCCGATGGTGCTCGCTCTCAATATGATGGACGAGGTCGCCGCCAATGGCGGGAGCATCAGGATCAACGAGATGGAGCAGATGCTCGGAATCCCGGTGGTGCCCATATCGGCATCCAAGAACGAGGGCGTCGACGAGCTGGTGGAGCATGCGATTCACCTTGCCAAATACCAGGAGAAGCCGGGGCGCACCGACTTCTGCGACAAGAACGACCACGGCGGGGCCGTGCACAGATGCCTGCACGGGATAATGCATCTGATAGAGGACCATGCGGAACGCGCGGGAATCCCCCTGAGATTCGCCGCCAGCAAGCTCATCGAGGGCGACAAGATGGTGATAGACGCCCTGGAGCTAGATTCCAACGAACTGGATGTGATAGAGCACATCATTACCGAGATGGAGAGGGAAAGGGGCCTCGACAGGGCCGCCGCGATGGCGGACATGAGGTTCTCGTTCATAGAAAAGGTCTGTGATAGAACCGTCATCAAACCCCACAAGAGCAGAGAACAGGAGCGAAGCCAGAAGGCCGACAAGTTCCTCACCGGAAAGTACACCGCCATCCCCGCCTTCATAGCAATCATGGCAATCGTGTTCTGGCTGACCTTCAACGTGATAGGCGCGTTCCTCCAAAACCTCCTCGAGATGGGAATCACGGCGCTCTCGGACGTAACAGCCGCTGCAATGCAGTCTGCCAACACGGCAGACTGGCTGCAATCCCTCGTCATCGATGGAATCTTCACCGGAGTGGGAACAGTCATAAGCTTCGTCCCCATCATCGTCACGATGTTCTTCTTCCTGTCGCTTCTCGAAGACAGCGGATACATGGCGCGAGTGGCGTTCGTAATGGACAAGCTGCTGAGGAAGATCGGACTTTCGGGAAGGAGCATCGTGCCAATGCTGATCGGCTTTGGATGCACCGTGCCAGCCGTGATGGCAAGCCGCACCCTCCCGAGCGAACGCGACCGCAAGATGACCATCATGCTCACCCCGTTCATGAGCTGCTCGGCGAAGCTTCCGATCTACACGTTCCTCACCGCGGCGTTCTTCCCTGGAAACGGGGCCATCGTGATGATCGCCCTCTACTTCGGCGGAATTCTTGTGGGGATTCTCACTGCGCTGATATCCAAGAGGACGGTGTTCCGTGGCGAGCCGGTGCCGTTTGTCATGGAGCTTCCCAACTACAGGATGCCCGGAGCCAAGAGCGTTGGGCGCCTGGTCTGGGACAAGACGTCAGACTTCCTGCACCGCGCGTTCACGATTATCTTCGTTGCGACGATAATCGTATGGTTCCTGCAGAACTTCGACTTCCAGCTCACAATGGTCACGGATCCTTCCACGAGCATGCTGTCGGTGATAGCCGGGTTCATCGCCCCTATATTCGCCCCGCTGGGATTTGGGGACTGGAGGGTATCCACTGCGCTCATCACTGGCTTCATGGCAAAGGAAAGCGTCGTATCCACGCTCTCCGTTCTCTATGGAAGTGCTGCGGCGATGACGGCGTCGATCACAGGTCTCTCGGCTCTGTGCCTGCTTGTATTCTGCCTGCTTTACACGCCTTGCGTGGCTGCAATCTCATCCATCAAACGCGAGCTAGGTGGGAAATGGGCACTTGGAATCGTGATCTTCCAATGCGTGATCGCCTGGATATGCGCGTTCATAGTCAGGCTCATCGGCCTGGCAATGGGGTTCGCATAGGATTTGCCGGAACAGCCTCCGGGCAGATGCAAGATCTCTTGACCAGAGCTGGCCGCCAGCGACATTACTTGTGCGCACATACTCCAAGAGGACACAGTTCCTCAATTAGAACAAGGCTACCCCTTGGCTACTTGAAAAACCTGCTCTTTCGGAATATGAAGAGGACCACGATTGCCAGCACAATCGCAATCGTCAGCGGTATGACGAACCACTCTGTGAACGGAAGCCCCACGTTCATTCCCCAGAAACTGAACACCATCGTGGGGATAGAGAGGATGACGGTGAGAAAAGTCAACGTTCTCATCGTGAGGTTGAGGTTGTTGTTGATGACGCTTCCGAACGTCTCCATCGTGCCGTTCAAAATGTTGGTGTAGATCGTGCACATCTCCATTGCCTGGCGGATCTCGATGAACACGTCATCGAGCAGGTCTCGATCATCCTCGTAGAGCTTTATGAAGCGCCCACTGCTGATGCGCGTAAGCGTCGATTCCGAGGATTTCAGAGATGTCGAGAAGTACACAAGGGATTTCTCGAAACCGAGCATCTTGATGAGCTCCTCGTTGCGCATCGTCTGATGGAGGATTCTCTCGTTCTCGTTGAACTGTCTGTAGATGTTCTTCAAGCAGGCGAGGTATCTCTGAGAGATTCGAAGCAGGATCTGCAGGAGGAGCCTCGTGCGCTGGTTGGTGTTGATCTGACGCTCGCGACCCTGTACGAATGCGGAAACGGTCTCGTTCTCGCGAAGGCTCACGCTCACCATCATGTCCTGTTCGCGGAGGAAGAGGAACGACAGCGGATGGGTATCGTACTGAACGATGGAGGGGTCTTCCTGCTCCCCGGCCTCTTCGACGAACGGGCAGTCGACGATTACCAGCACCTGACCAGTGTCGTCATCGTAGTCGACGTGCGACTGCTCCTCATCGTCGAGCGCGGAACGCACGAACTCTGGGACAACACCCAGGACGTTCTGGAGCCAGCTGCGCTCATCCTCATCAGGCGCAACGATATTGACCCAGCAACCGGGTTCGGGCTGGTCAATCCTGTTGGTGCCATTGACAGTTGTCTTCAAGCACTCTATCAAGGTCGCCGCCCTTCTCTCGAGATCCCACGGTTTTCGGCCGCAAGCAATCTCACCGTCTCGGATGATCCTACCCGGAGAGACAATGCGGAATACCGGGCAATTCGCGCCCGACGTTCCCAATTCTACTATTAATCAGTTGCGCGGAAACCCTTTTTATGCATAGGCGGGGCGAATATGCAAGTATTGTCCACAAAATATTGGGTTGATTCTTGCAATAAATTCACAAAGAATGCCCGCGTGCCAAGCTGACACGACAACCGTTCAAGCGCAGTCATATACTTTCAATGGGCAATTCTCCAAGAGCTTCACTGCTAACTGGATTGCCGAACATCTTTGAAAATCAGGCCACCAACAGGAGGATACAATATGTCTTTCATGTCAGAGTTCAGGGATTTCATCAACCGCGGCAACGTGATGGACATGGCAGTAGGCGTCATCATCGGCGGCGCGTTCACCGCAATCGTGACTTCGCTCACAGACGACATCATCAACCCGCTCATCACTTTCATCACCGGCGGCAACGGAACCGAGGTTGGCGGACTCGTGGTTCCAGGGACCAGCATCGATTTCGGCGCTTTCATCAGCGCGATCATCAACTTCCTCATCATCGCACTAATCGTCTTCCTGATCGTGAAGGCCTTCAACAAGGCCCGCACTCTCGCAGAGAGGAACAAGACCGCCGAGGAGGAGTCGGCGCCAACCTGCCCCTATTGCCTCGAGGAGATCAAAGAGGGCGCAACACGCTGCCCCCACTGCGCTGGAGATCTCACAGTTGTAGTCGCCAAGAAATAGGCACATTCTGGAATTCTTTTCAATACCAGCTTCCGCTGGAAAATCTAACGGCAAGCCGGGATTTCCCCGGCTTGCCTTTTTGCTGCCGCTGCGTTTCGTCTTATGGTCTGGTTCTGACCAGAGGCCCAGACCTGCACCTATGGCCCTAAAACCACCTTGAAACTCTGCCAAACATGCCATCTCTGCGGACAGTCACATCCTATCCCCTCGGCTTAACCATCTCAGCGGATCGGCACATCCTATCCCCACAGCTTAACCACCTCTGCAATTTTTCCGAGCATGCTCCGAGACGATGCACCATATTCCCCTAATCTCACCACTGCCCTTCCATTCGCAAAATGAAACACATTTAATTACTCAAAGTAATTATCATAGGTAATTAAGAAGACAAGTATCGCAATGGAATCTTGAACAGAGGGGATACAGGTTGAGCACGAACATCAAATCGACGAAGAACTTCTTCGACGCATGCAGAATCGCAGGACGTATCAGGCAGAGCATGCCACCGCTTCCGAACGGAGTTTCCCCTAGGCACGTTCATGTGGTCGACGCCATCACCCAATTGTCGAAAGACGGATCCGAAGTGAGGGTTAGCGACGTGAGCGAACTTTTGGGAGTGACAAGACCGGGAATCACAAGGGCCATATCGGAACTCGAGGAGCTCGATATGGTCGAGAAGGCCCAAGGGCAGAAGGATGGCAGAACCGTGATCGTGCAGCTGACCAGCAAGGGTAAGCAGCTCTACACGAAATACGTGAAGGAATACTTCGAGGATGTTACACAGGCCATTAGCGGCATAGACAGCTCGAGATTAG
>JBMNUL010000158.1:0-6090 GCA_050946255.1 Coriobacteriales bacterium
CTTCCGCCAGAACCTGCTCGGAAAGCGCGTCGATTACTCAGGTCGTTCGGTCATCGTCGTCGGGCCGCAGCTCAAGATGCACCAGTGCGGCCTCCCGAAGACAATGGCATTGGAGCTGTTCAAGCCGTTCGTGATCCAGAGGCTCGTCGAGCTCGACCACTACCCCAACGTCAAGGCCGCCAAGAAGGCCGTAGACCGCGGGAACAACGTGGTGTGGGACGTTCTCGAGGACGTGATCACAGAGCATCCAGTGCTCCTGAACCGCGCACCTACGCTTCACAGGCTCGGTATCCAGGCATTTGAGCCAGTTCTAGTCGAGGGCAAGGCAATCAGGCTCCATCCGCTCATGTGCACGGCTTTCAACGCCGACTTCGATGGAGACCAGATGGCAGTGCATGTGCCGCTGTCGGCAGAGGCGCAGGCTGAGGCCCGAGTGCTGATGCTCTCGACCAACAACATCAAATCACCTGCCCACGGCCGCGCGCTCACCGTTCCGACGCAGGATATGATCATCGGTCTGTTCTACCTCACATCGGCCCGTGACGGGTTCCCGGGCGAGGGGCGAGCCTTCATCGATTTCAAGGACGCCATCAACGCCTACGACTCCAACGCCGATGTGGACCTGCAGGCCAAGATCTACGTACGCCTCGAGAAGGACACCGTCGAGGAGTTCTTCGAGAACGACGAGTACACCGGTGTCCGCAAGGGCAAGCATCAATACTACGAGCACAAGGCTGGCACCAGGCTCCACACCACCATTGGAAGGATCATTTTCAACTCGGTTCTGCCGGACGACTATCCGTTCGTCAACCACGAGATGGACAAGTCCGAGGTAGGCGACCTCGTCGAGGCCTGCTCCAACAAGTACGAGCTCTCCGAGATGCCACCTATCCTCGATGGCTTGAAGTCAATGGGATTCCATTACGCCACCAAGGCTGGAATCACCGTGTCGGTCTACGACGCCACGATCCCCTCTGAGAAGGAGGAGATCTTCGAAAAGGCAGATGCCAAGGTGGCCGAGATCAACGCCGGTTATTCGATGGGTCTCATCAGCGAGGAAGACCGTCACAAGCAGACGATCGACATCTGGAACAAGGCCAACGACGAAGTCGGAGAGGCCATGGAACGCAACTTCGACAAGTTCAACCCCATCTACATGATGGCGAAGTCCGGTGCCCGTGGAAACATGAAGCAGGTCAGGCAGCTCGCTGGTATGCGAGGCCTCATGTCCGACCCGAAGGGCGAGATCATCGACAGGCCCATCAAGGCAAACTTCCGCGAGGGCCTCTCGGTTCTCGAGTACTTCATCTCCACGCACGGCGCCAGGAAGGGACTTGCAGATACGGCACTTCGTACCGCAGACTCCGGCTACCTCACCAGGCGACTCGTCGACGTGGCGCAGGATGTCATCATCCGCGAGCTGGATTGTGGAAACGACGAGGGGATCTCATACCCGATTCTCAACGCCAAGGGCGATATCGACGACAATCTGGTCGGGCGCTGCCTGCAGTCTCCTGTCGTCAGCCCCAAGACCGGGGAGGTTCTCCTCGACAAAGACAACTACATCGACTCCAATGAGAGGCTGGAATCGTTCCTTGAAGAAGGGGTCGAGAACGTCGAGATCCGCACGATCATGACTTGCAAGTCCGATCACGGCATCTGCCAGAAGTGCTACGGCTGGGACCTCTCCACGAGGCGTCCGGTCAACATCGGCACAGCCGTTGGCATCATAGCCGCACAGTCGATCGGCGAGCCTGGCACGCAGCTCACGATGAGGACATTCCACTCCGGTGGAGTCGCAGGTGACGACATCACCCACGGTCTTCCCCGTGTCGTCGAGCTTTTCGAGGCCAGGAAGCCAAAGGGCCAGGCAGTGCTCGCGGAGATCTCGGGAACCCTCTCCATCACCGAGGACAAGAACACCAGAACCCTCGCAATCGTCGACGACGATGGCAACAGGGTCGATTACCAGATCCCCGCACGCTCCCAGCTCTACGACAAGATCTCGGATGGTTGCCATGTGGAGGTAGGGCAGCAGCTCACCAAGGGTTCCGTGAACCCGCATGACCTGCTTAGGCTCACCGACCCCAACACGACGCTGCGCTACATCGTGTCCCAGGTCCAGGAAGTCTATGTTTCCCAGGGCGTCGACATCAACGACAAGCACATCGAGGCCATCGCAAGGCAGATGCTGCGCAAGGTCTCGGTGCTCGAGCCGGGAGACTCCGATTTCCTGCCTGGAACCCAGGTCGACGTCAACGTGTTCCGCCGGGAGACCGAGAGGATCATCTTGGAAGGCGGCAACCCGCCGACTGGGCAGCCGATTCTCTTGGGCATTACCAAGGCCTCCCTTGCAACCGATTCTTTCATGTCGGCGGCATCGTTCCAGGAGACCACGAGGGTGCTCACAGACGCCGCCATCGAGGGCAAGGTCGACCATCTGCACGGCCTCAAGGAAAACGTCATCATCGGGAAGAAGATCCCGGCAGGCACCGGGCTCAACAGATATCGCGATGTCCAGCTCACCTACAGGGGCAAGGTCGTCGACGAGTCCCTGATGAAAGAGGACGAGCTCCCCGAGTACGCGCCCGACGAGCTGCAGGAGCTCGAGACGCTGCTCCCGAAACCTCAGGAGTGGTCGCTCGACTCCGACGAGTACATCACCTCATCCGGTGCATATGGAGCCTACTCCAACGGGATGTCGATGCCCGGAAGCTCGAAGTACAACCTGCCTGCTGATGTCGCCAACCTCTATCTGTTCGACGACCTTGGAATCTCGCAGCGCTGGGCCAACAAGTTCTCCGAGGCGGGAATCGAGACCGTCGGGGACCTCGTTGGGCATACGCAGGACGAGCTGTCCCGTATCGGTGGAATCGGATCCAAGGCAATCGAGGAGCTGCGCGAAGGGCTCGAGGCCCACGACCTCCTCTACATCCTCGACGACAACGACAACGGGGGAGACTCCGAGGTGTCCCAGCTGCTCGAGATGGTGTTCTCACCCGATGATTCCTCGCTATTGCTCGAGACCGACATCCCGCAGACCTACAGCGCCGATCCCGATGAGATGATCGGGGCGCCGATGCCACCGATCAGCCAGATCAAAGAGGGTCCGGAGCTCGACGAGCTCCTCAAGGACGTCGGACTCTCCGAGTATTCGCTCAGCGATGACGACCTCAGCGACTTGGATGACATCTCGTCCAACGATGACGACGAAGATGAGGACGGAGACGACAATTAAGTTCTCCGACAACCGTTCGCCGGAGCATTTTGCACAAGGAAAACCCTCTGGGCCCCGCCCAGAGGGTTTTTTACGGGAAAATATAGATACGCCCGGCTGCGTGGTATTTGACATACCGGCGGCAGGGTGATAACGTGCATCCCTGTGGCATTATGCCCTTTTGTATATTTCAAGGCTATATTTTATCTGGAAGAAGGAGTTAATTTGCCTACGATCAACCAGCTGGTCCGCAAGGGTCGCAGAAAGACTGTCGACAAGAAGAAGACCCCTGCCCTTCAGGGAAATCCCCAGAAGCGCGGCGTTTGCACTAGGGTTTACACCGCAACCCCGAAGAAGCCCAATTCCGCTCTCCGCAAGGTCTGCCGTGTGAGGCTCGTCAGCGGTCAAGAGGTGAGCGTCTACATCCCCGGCGAGGGACACAACCTCCAGGAGCACTCTATGGTGCTAATCCGCGGTGGACGTGTGAGGGATCTCCCAGGAGTCCGTTACAAGGTCATCCGTGCAGCTCTTGACTGCGCAGCTGTTGCCGATAGGGGACAGGCCCGTTCCCGCTATGGTGCCAAGAAACCCAAATAGCCTTTTCAGACCCCGCGACTCCAGATGGCGCGAGGTCATTCGAGTAATAATCGCCTCGGCGGGAAAACGCCCCGGGGCCACGGAAGCAAGTAGAGAAAATAGGAGAGATATATGCCGCGTCGTGCAGCTGCAGCCCGGAGGGAGACCCAGCCGGACAGCGTTTACAACAATCGTCTCGTCACCCAGCTGATCAACAAGGTCCTGCTGGATGGCAAGAAGTCCACCGCCGAGGGAATCGTCTACGGAGCCTTCGACATCGTGGAGCAGAAGACCGGTAGCGACCCGCTGACCGTCTTCAAGAAGGCCATGGACAACGTCCGCCCCACGCTCGAGGTCAAGCCGAGGCGTGTCGGTGGTGCTACCTATCAGGTGCCCATGGAGGTCAACTCCCGCCGTGCCACCACCCTCGCAATTCGCTGGATTGTGGAGTTCTCGCGCAAGCGCAAGGAGAAGACCATGAAGGAGAAGCTTGCCGCCGAGATCATGGACGCATCCAATGGAATGGGCGCTTCCGTCAAGAGGCGTGAGGATCTCTACAAGATGGCCGAGTCCAACCGTGCCTTCTCGCACTACCGCTTCTAATCGAAAGGTAAGTAGAGATAATGGCAAAGATCGACCTCAGCAACACTCGTAACATCGGCATCATGGCTCACATCGATGCCGGGAAGACGACTACAACAGAGAGAATTCTCTATTACACCGGCAAGACTCACAAGATCGGCGAGGTTCATGACGGTGCAGCAACCATGGACTGGATGGAGCAGGAGCAGGAGCGCGGAATCACGATTACCTCTGCGGCAACCACCTGCTACTGGAAGGACCACCGCATTCAGATCATCGACACCCCAGGCCATGTTGACTTCACGGCCGAGGTGGAGAGGTCCCTTCGAGTCCTAGATGGTGCTGTGACGGTTCTGGATGCAGTATCCGGAGTTCAGCCGCAGACCGAGACCGTTTGGCGCCAGGCAATCCGCTACGGCGTCCCCACGATGGTCTACGTCAACAAGATGGACCGCGTCGGTGCAGACTTCTTCCACACCGTCCAGACCGTGCACGACAGGCTTGGAGCCAATCCGGTAATCCTCCAGATCCCGATTGGAGCCGAGGACCATTTCGACGGCCTCATCGACATCGTCGACATGACCGCATGGCAGTTCAACGAGGACGAGAAGGGCATGATCTACCCGACTCAGGAGGCAATCCCCGATGACTATATCGAGGATGCCGAGATGTACCATGAGCAGCTCACCGAGACCGCTGCCGATTTCGATGACGAGCTCATGACGATCGTCCTCGAGGACGAGGAGCCTCCCGTGGAGATGATCAAGTCTGCAATCCGCAAGGGTTGCATTGCCGGCAAGGTCACTCCCTGCATCTGCGGTTCCTCCTACAAGAACAAGGGCATCCAGGAGCTCCTCGATGCAATCGTGGAGTATCTCCCTTCGCCTCTCGACATCCCGTCGATAGAGGGAACCGATGCCAAGACCGGCGAGACCGTCCAGAGGCATGCAGATCCCAAGGAGCCCTTCTCAGCTCTTGCATTCAAGATCATGACCGACCCCTATGTTGGAAAGCTCACCTACATCAGGGTCTATTCGGGAACCTTGAACGTGGGCTCCTATGCACTCAACGCCACGAAGGACAAGAAGGAGCGCATCGGGCGTCTTCTCGAGATGCATTCCAACTCCCGTAAAGACGTGGAAGTCTGCCAGGCTGGAGACATCTGCGCGGTCGTCGGGCTCAAGAACACCACGACAGGTGACACCCTCTGCGATGAGGACGCACCGGTCATCCTCGAGTCCATGGAGTTCCCGGACCCGGTTATCGACGTAGCGGTCGAGCCCAAGTCCAAGGCCGAGCAGGACAAGCTCACGATGGCTCTCGCCAAGCTCGCCGAGGAGGACCCGACATTCAAGGTTTCCACCAACAAGGAGACCGGGCAGACGATCATCGCCGGAATGGGAGAGCTTCACCTTGAGATCATCATCGACAGGCTCATGCGCGAGTTCAAGGTCGAGGCGAACGTCGGAAAGCCCCAGGTCGCCTATCGCGAGACCGCAGGCAAGGCTGTCGAGAACGTCACTGGGAAGTTCATGCGCCAGACAGGTGGCCGTGGCCAGTATGGCCATTGCGTGATCAACCTCACGCCACTTGAGCCTGGCGGTGGATACGAGTTCGTGAACAGCATCGTCGGAGGCGCTATACCCAAGGAGTACATCCCGAGCGTCGACAAGGGAATTCAGGAGGCTCTCGAGTCCGGTGTCATCGCGGGATAT
>JBMNUL010000159.1:0-6064 GCA_050946255.1 Coriobacteriales bacterium
TGACGCCTTCGGTTGCGTCTCGGTGTCACCGTGTTCGTAGGGGGAAGTCCGATTGGCGAGGCTGATGGGATTCCAGTCGGATTTACTCCCGTGCTTGTAGAGAAACTTAAGCTGGATTTGCCCGCGCTAGATTTCCCAATCCTCGAATTTTTTGTCTGTGGTCCTGATCTGCACCTCTTGATTGGCCAAGCTGACCCTGGAGTTCTTGGGAGTGGATTCCGTGACGAACGCGCTTCCCGAAATCACGGTTCCCTCTCCGATAACGGTGTCCCCGCCTAGTACGCTGGCGTTGGAGTAGATCGTGACATTGTCCTCGACGGTTGGGTGGCGTTTGACCCCGCGTAGTCTCTGACCAGCTCTCGTGGACAGTGCTCCGAGGGTCACGCCCTGATAGATCTTCACGTGGTTCCCGATCTCGCATGTCTCTCCGATGACGACTCCGGTTGCGTGGTCGATGAAGAAGTACTCGCCGATCTTGGCGCCGGGGTTGATATCCACACCGGTCTGGCCGTGCGCGTACTCCGACATGATCCTGGGAATCAGCGGCACGCCCAAGACGCATAGCTCGTGCGCGATCCTATAGACGAATATCGCGAAGAACCCTGGGTAGGAGAAGATGATCTCCTCGCGGCTGCTGGCCGCAGGGTCTCCATCGAAAGCGGCCTCGACGTCCTTGAAGAGTATTTCCTGCAGCTCCGGAATCTTGTAGAAGAAGTCGGAGCAGATATTGCTGGTATGCTTCTCCACCTCATCTAGGTCCGCGCCCTTGCCCTCTTCGAAGAGCAGGGCGTTCTTCACCTCTTCATGGAGGGACTTCTCGATTTCAGTGAGCGTGTACCCGATGAAGAACTTCGGTCCCGCTCCGCAAGGGCCCTCGTCTCCGAAATATCCTGGGAACAGCAACCGCCTCAGGTTCAGGACCACCCCGATGATCTTCTCCCTGTTCGGGAAGTGCCTGTCCGGGTCGTTGAAGGAGATGAGCTCCTTGTCATAGTTGTCGGCGATCTTGTCGACTATGTCGTTGACCTTGTCATTGAACATCTCTGCCCCCATCTCGTTGCAGCGCTGGAAACACAGGTTCGTCATGTCTTCCGCAGACATTTTCGGTTCCGAGCCAAATTTGTCTCCGAGCTTCTTTTGCCATAAGTCTACCATTTAAATAGGAATTGAGAATACCCCAAAGCGATTATGTTGGGAGATTGAAAGGTGAAGGTGAGATTTTCGGATGCCTATCTCTATCATCTGCGAAAGCTTTCCAGTTGACGTGAGGACCTTCTGGCATATGACAACCTCCTTGCAGATGCGAGGTTCCCTGGCCCTATGTGGCGGCCCTGTGGAAAATGAGGTGCCCTTCTGCCCTATAATCTTTTCCAGTTGGGAAGATGAATCCGCCGATGTTGGATTTCCTCTCTCCGGATCGACCCAAAGGGTTCTGCCCAAAAGGATCTTGTGGTTTTGATGCTGGCAGTCAATCGAGAATCTGCCGCTTGATGTTTCCTGCGGTATTGCAATTGTTGTTAAGGGGCACGATGGCTTTTCTGCCAATCAACATGGACGAGGTGCGGGAACGCGGATGGGATGGCGTGGATTTCGTCTACGTCTGCGGTGACGCGTATGTCGATCACCCTTCATTCGGCTCGGCTATCATCTCCAGACTCCTGGAAGCCAACGGGTACAGGGTGGGGATGATTTGCCAGCCAGATTGGCGAGATCCCAACAGCGTGTGCGTTTTCGGAGAGCCCCGGCTCGGGTTTCTCGTCTCCGCAGGCAACATGGACTCCATGGTCAACCGCTACACCGTGGCCAAGAAGCCCCGCTCCAAAGACAACTACTCGCCTGGTGGGAAGGTCGGTCTCAGGCCCGATCATGCCTGCGTGGTGTATGGCAACCTCATAAGGCGCACGTTCAAGCACACCCCTATCATTCTCGGGGGAATCGAGGCGAGCCTTCGCCGTCTTGCCCATTACGACTATTGGTCGGACAGTCTCAAGCGTTCGATATTGATGGATTCGGGAGCCAACCTCATATCCTATGGAATGGGGGAGTCCTCGATCATACAGATCGCCGACTCGCTTGCCGCCGGCATAGCAGTCGATGACATCACTTTCGTGCCCGGCACGGTCTACCACTGCCGCTCCTTCGAGCATGTGCCAGATCCGGTGATCCTCCCAACGTTTCAGCAGATGTGTGCAGACAAGAGCCTTTACGCGAAGAGCTTTGGGATGCAGCTGAAGGAGCTGAACCCTTATTCGGGACGTCCTTTGGTCGAGGAGTACCCACACGATGTGTTCGTGGTGCAGAATCCTCCAGCTCCTCCGCTTTCAACGGAGCAGATGGACATGGTCTACGGGCTGGGTTTCGAGCGGAGATGGCACCCGTCGTATGACTCTCTTGGAGGCGTTCCAGCGTTGTCCGAGGTCAAGTTCTCGATAACATGCAACAGGGGATGCATCGGCGATTGCTCATTCTGCGCCCTCAACTTTCACCAGGGAAGGATCGTTCAGAGCAGAAGCGTCGAGTCTGTCGTGGCCGAGGCCGAGCTCATGACGCAGGATCCGGACTTCAAGGGCTACATCAACGACATAGGCGGTCCCACTGCGAATTTCCTCATCCCAGCATGTGAGCAGCAGCTCAAACGCGGGGCTTGCCCCAACAGGCGCTGCCTATCTCCAAAACCCTGTGGGAATCTTGAGGTGTCGCATGAGAAATATCTCGAGATGTTGAGGAAGGTAGAGCAGGTAGAGGGGGTTAAGAAGGTGTTCGTCCGGAGCGGCGTTCGTTACGATTATGCGATTCTCGACGAAGACCACACCTTCATCCGCGAGCTTGCGAAGCGACATGTGAGCGGGCAGCTGAGACTTGCGCCTGAACATGTTTCAAAGAAAGTGCTCGACGTCATGGGCAAGCCTGGAATCGATGTCTACGAGAAGTTCGTGGGGGAATTCGAGGATGCCAGCCGCAGCGCTGGACTCGAGCAATATGCCATGCCGTATCTGATGTCCAGCCACCCGGGAAGCACGATGAAGGAGGCGGTGGAGCTCGCCGAGTACTGCCGCGATCTCGGTTTCAATCCCGAGCAGGTGCAGGATTTCTACCCTACTCCCTCAACGGTTTCCACATGCATTTACTTCACGGGGCTAGACCCCCGCACGATGGAAGAGGTCTACTGCGCAAGGTCGCAACATGAGAAGGCTTTACAGAGAGCTCTGATCCAATATAGAAATCCCAAGAACCACGACCTTGTCGTGGAGGCACTGCTCAAGGCGGGACGTGGGGACCTCATCGGATATGGTCCAAAATGTCTCGTGCGTCCGAAGAATCCTCACGGGAAAGGGAAGTCCGGATCGGGAAAGGGCACAAACAGAAGCGGTCGCAAGAGTCGTAGAGGCGGCAAACGATGAGCTCCTTGCCGTTCGTCCAAATTCAATTTACAGTCTGGACATCTTGCATGTGTATAAGGTTTATGTTCATTTAAGACTTCAACAGAGGCTCGTACATCACGACTTGTGGAGGGAAAATGGCCAAGGTAAACGAGAACTACCAGAAACTTCCGGGGAGTTACCTATTCTCAGAGATCGCCAAGCGCACTGCCGAATACTCTGAAGCACACCCTGAGGCGAAGCTCATCAAGATGGGAATCGGGGACGTGACCCGCCCCCTTGCCCCAGCTGTCATAGAGGCCATGCACGCTGCCGTCGATGACCTCTCCAGAGTCGAGACTTTCCATGGCTATGGACCTGAGCAGGGATACGACTTCCTCCGCGAGGTCATTGCAGAGAACGATTTCAAGGCACGCGGGGCCGACATTTCGGCTGACGAGATCTTCATCTCAGATGGCGCCAAGAGCGACACCGGAAACATCGGGGATATCTTGAGCATTGACAACAAAGTTGCAGTCTGCGACCCGGTTTATCCGGTCTACGTCGACACCAACGCTATGGCTGGTCGTGCTGGAGATTACGATGAGTCGAAGCAGGAGTGGACCAACATCTACTACATGCCCACGACCGCGGAGAATTCCTTCTCGCCGAAGATCCCGGATTGCAAGGTCGATGTCATCTACCTGTGCTCGCCCAACAACCCCACAGGAACGGTGCTCAACGCCGAGCAGCTCAAGGCCTGGGTCGACTACGCCAACGCCAACGACTCCATCATCATGTTCGATGCGGCCTACGAGCGATTCATCTCCGAGCCAGGGGTGCCACACTCGATCTTCGAGGTCGAGGGCGCAAAGACCTGCGCGATCGAGTTCAGGTCTTTCTCGAAGACCGCGGGATTCACCGGCGCCAGATGCGGGTACACGGTGGTGCCCAAGGACCTTGTCCGCGATGGTCAAAGCCTCAACGCCATGTGGACCAGGAGGCAGACCACGAAGTTCAACGGCGCATCCTATGTGATCCAGCGTGGTGCTGCAGCTGTGTACACAGAAGAGGGCAAAAAGCAGATCGAGGCTACTCTCGACTACTACCGCAAAAACGCCAAGGTGATCAAGGAGGGGTTGGAGTCGGCTGGATTCACTGTTTATGGTGCGGTCAACAGCCCCTATGCATGGTGCAAGACCCCAGGGGACATGGAATCTTGGGATTTCTTCACGATGCTCTTGGAGAAGGCCAACGTCATCACCACCCCTGGAGCTGGATTCGGTCCAAGCGGCGAGGGTTACATCAGGCTCACCGCATTTGGTGATGCAGATGCAACAGTCGAGGCGATGGAGCGCGTGAGGAAGATAATGGCCTAGGACTCGCGCATTTGCCCTGCTTTGCGCGTTGGCGAATCACGCATCGCGGCCTCGGCCCGGGGCAGCTTGGAGGGACAGGGAAATCCAGTATCTAGCCCCGTCGCGTCGGGTAAGTGACACGGCTGCGAATGTAATTGGAGGACCATGAAATGCCGCTTTTCCCAGGCTGAGCAAACGCCGCATCTCGAAGAATCAAGTGACATGAAAGAAGGACGCCACCCAACTGGATGGCGTCCTTCTAGTTTCGCAGGATTTCAGGACCTCCACTGGGTTTGCCAGGTGCGGAAGTCTTTGAAAAGCCGTCGATTAGTAGTTCTCGGCGTTGATCTCGAAGTAGCTCTGAGGATGACCGCAAACCGGGCAGACCTGGGGAGCACCGGTGCCGACCACGATATGTCCGCAGTTGCGGCAGACCCAAACCTTGACCTCGCTCTTGGCGAAGACCTCCTTCATCTCGACGTTCTTCAGGAGAGCACGATAACGCTCCTCATGATGCTTCTCGATCTCGCCGACCATGCGGAACTTGGCTGCCAGCTCGGGGAAGCCCTCCTTCTCTGCGGTCTCGGCAAAGCCAGGATACATATCGGTCCACTCGTAGTTCTCGCCCTCGGCAGCAGCGGTGAGGTTGGCAGCGGTATCTCCAATCCCATCGAGCTCCTTGAACCACATCTTGGCATGCTCTTTCTCATTGTTGGCAGTCGTCTCGAAGATGCTGGCAATCTGCTCGAAGCCCTCTTTCCTCGCGGTGGATGCGAAGTAGGTGTACTTGTTGCGAGCCTGGGACTCACCAGCGAATGCTGCCTCAAGATTTTTCTCTGTCTGCGTTCCTGCGTACTTGTTAGCCACGATAACCTCCAAATTGTCTCCGGATACTCCACAGCGCGGGCATACAGGGGTCTGACCATCGGGAACCTCGAAAATCTCCCCGCAAACTTTGCAACGATACTTTACCACTCTCGATCTCCTCTCAATATCTTCAATGGCCATGTTTCCAATTCCATCACCCATGCCAATAGATCTTCCGGCATAGGGTATGTTGGTGAAGTCAGCGACGTCTCTGCTCGTCGTGATGAGGTTGGACGTCGAAAGGTCGTGAACCGATTCGCACCCGGAAATCCTCGCGAACATCTGCAGGTCTCGTCTCGAGGTCTCGAGGAAGTTCGAAACGCGCTTCGAAGCTTCCTCGACATCCAATCTCTTCCTGAGCTCCGGGTCTTGCGTTGCGATGCCCATGGGGCAGTTGCCCGAATCGCAGATCCTATATTGCTGGCATCCGAGTGCGATTAGAGCCGCAGTGGCGATTGCGACAGCATCTGCGCCCATTGC
>JBMNUL010000160.1:0-6044 GCA_050946255.1 Coriobacteriales bacterium
AACCTGTTCCTCCGTGAGGGCCATTGTGTCGCAGTCCGTGAGAAGTATCGGGGTCTCGGAATTGTAGGCGTACGGGGAAATTGAGAGCGCGTCGGCGAATCCGCTGCCAGAGGCGACTATCACGGTGTCGTGAACAGTTGAGTCGCCCTCAGAGTCAATAACGGCAACCTCCTGATAGATCGAGAGGCTGGTCTCCTGCCTGTTAGAGCCAGACAGACGCTCCGTGGTGATCCCCATGTCTGCAAGCTGGTCTTCGACCTCAGTTGAAATGGCGCTCTCGCCGCCGACTATGACCACCTTCTGGACTCCCAGGCGCTCGAGCTGCGAAACCGCCTGGCTGCAGAGATTGTCCTTGGGGGTGATGAGAAGCGGGGCGTCGTACTCCCCCATCAGCGATGATGCCGCAAGTGCGTCGGGGAACTCGTCGCCTGATGCGAGAATCGCCACGTCGCTCGAATCGAATGCCTCCGTGATGATGGATGACATCGTGTCATAGCGCGATGATCCGCTCAGCCTGTTCCATACATTGCCCACCGACTCGAGAACGAACTTCTGGCCCGCGCTGGAGTTCCATTTCCACTGGATCACAGAGGCGCCGTCGGATGTGTTGCCGTCTTTCAAGCTCATCCTCCAATGAGAGGCCTTGTTGACGAGCCAGTGTGCCCCGTTTCCGCTGCTTACAACGTACCAGCGCTGCGAGTTCCCGCCCGTCCATTTTGAGAGCCTGACGGTAGCGCCGATCGAAGTGCTTCCGCCGGTGACCCCAAGAGCGTTTCCGCTGGTTACAGAGGTGATCTTGAACGTGTCGTCTGACTGTCGTTCGAACTTGAAGTACTGGCTGGATGTGGAGTTGTCGCTGTGCATCGTGATGCCCTGTGAACCGTCAGATGCATTGGATCCCGCGGTGATTAGCGCTGAGGTCTTCCCTGACGCGCCAAAGGAATAGATGCCGTCGTCTATGGAGTCATCGCTGCCAGAAGGCAGGGCCGGTGGTTTGTCGAGATCCTTGAAGTGGATGAAACCGTCGAACTCGTACTTAGACAACGTGCGCTGGGCATACTTGCCGTTGTTGTGGAGGTTGTACTCCTCGATTATCACGTTGTTGCCCTTGACGTCTAGAACCCAGGCGACATGTCCGGCGCTGTCGTCTGTCCAGGCAACGGAGCCATAGGTGGGGTTCATGTCAACCTTGAAGCCGAATTTCTTGGCCTCGGTGCCCCAGTTGTATCCATTGCCGAAATGACCGGTGCCCTTGTAGAAGTTGGTGAATGAAAAACCGTTGTCGTTGTTGAGGCGCCAGGCTACGAAAGACGTGCATTCCCTGTTGTAGAAGCCCCAGGAGTCTATCGTGCTGTCCTTTGCGGCGTTCTTGAATTGAGACGGGTAGTCGTCAACTCCGGGAGTTGCGTTTGATGTGGACGGCAGGACCAGCGCAATGCAGAGAGCAAATAAGAAAGAGATTGCAATTGCCACTATAAAATGAATACGATTACCCGATTGAGTTAAATCCATATCCTCCCCGCCCAAAAAGAAAAGGCTGTGCCAACTGGCCATCGCCTTGGAATTTCCTCAAACGTTTTAAGATTCTACAACTATTTTTCAGATATTCAAAATTTGGGAGCTTTAGGAGGGCCGATGATGGGCAGGCGCAGGGTTGAAACTGGCTGGAATCAAATGATGTGCGGTGCTTAATGCCGAGGTTTCTTGACAATGCTCAATGCACAATACCGCTGGTTTATAACGACTCACAAGGAAAATTCTAATTTCTTGCAAAATACATTGAGAATATCCGCCGCTCGTGGACTGAATTTGAGCAATACATGGCTTTTGTATTGCATAGCTTCAATCGCGAATGTACATTATCACTTGCGCGCTTTTTGTGCATACATACATTGCGGGGTGGAGCAGTCTGGTAGCTCGCCGGGCTCATAACCCGGAGGTCGGTGGTTCAAATCCATCCCCCGCGACCAAAAACCCGAGGTCAGGCTTCCTGCCTGGCCTTTTTTGTTGGTCGTACCGACTTCTGACCAACATTTTACCAACAAACGAAAAAGTTAGCGCGAGGAAAAAGTGCGGTAAATGCAGTCTTGCTAGCGCCACAGCGCAAGCAATAGTTATCCACTTGCGGCACAGCGAATCCACCGTAGCGGCATGCCGCAACCTATGATTGCGCCACGGCGCAACCGTTCACGGATGATGCTTGCGCTCTGGCGCAACCGATTTATCTTTCTGTATCCCTTGATTAAATAAATATCTCCTGCGGGCCTCCTCCGCGTTCCATCTCGACTCCGGCTTCCCGTTTCGCTTCTTCGGTCTCGCGGCATCGGGTCTGGCGACCTTCTGCCGTTGCTTGGGGATTGACTCGGGGAGGACGTCGTGCCGCCTTGCGAACTCGAGGGCGTCGGCGGCACCCTGTGTGCCCTCTTCGCGGTTGCGACTTGCCAAGCTTCTCAGCCCTTCCATGTCGGATATGCCGAACCGGTCGCACACCCTCACGAGGTTCGCAAGGCCGGCCAGGTCGTCGATGCTGGCCAGCTCATGGGCCCTCTTGGCCTCTTCGACGATCCGCCTCTCGGAGTAGGACGACACGTGCCCACCCTTCAGGGCCAGCCTGCGCCTTATCGCCTCCCTCCCGTAGGAGAGGCCCAGCTTCTCGCCGGTTATCCGCCACGTCGGTCTGTCGGAGAACGAATAGACCCAATCCGCCCGCGAGGCCTTCGGCGAATTCGGAGCCACCTCGATGCCCATCTCTTTCAACGCGGCCTTGAACTCCTCCTCGCTATGGGTGACCGTCCGCGCGATGGCGACGCGGTTCCTGATGTCTGATACCCACGAGTACTCGCCGCGTCCCTCCAGCTCCTTTTCCGCCTTGCGCCTGTACTCGCGCTGGTGCGTGTAGGGTTTCCTCGCCTTGAACGGCTCCTTCTCCGGCCGCTGCTCGTCCCTGAAGAACGAGAGCCCCATCTCGCGCGCTATCCGCTGCGCCGCCCGCTTGATCTCGCGCGGGTCGGGCTCCTGGATGCGATGCCCCGTCTCCAGGTTCGTGTTGTTGACGACGATGTGCGCATGCGGCACGTTGTTGGCGTTATCGTCGTGGTAGACGATTGCGACCTCGTATTCACCGAACCGCTCCTCGGCGACCGCAACGGCGAGGCGCCTCAAATCCGAAAGAGAGATTTTGTCGCCCGGGTCGGGTGAGAGGATGTAGTGCTTGTATGTACGGGCAGGCCTTCCCTTCCAGGGCGTGTCGTTCCCGGCGCAATGGCGCGTGGCATCCATGGCGGTAGCCCAGTCGAACGGCCCGTATTCGGGGAGCTGCTCGCTTCCCCCGATGACCGGAGCGTCGAGGTTCAGGTAGTCGATGGCGAGGGCGCGCCCGTTCTTGGTCAGGTAGCGCATCACGCCACCGGTCTTCGTGTGCCCGGATATGGCTTTCACGTACGGCATGGCGCGCCTACAGCTTCGCGAGATATAGATCCGTGATCGCGCTTACCTGGTCGCGGAGCTCAGAGACGCCCTCGTTCATCTCGTGAACCTTCTTGTCCACGTCCGCGAGCGCGTCCGTGGCGTCCCCATAGTCGACCTCCCCGCGCTGCATGTAATACGCGAGGCGGTTTAGGGCGTGGACGGCCTGGTTGTAGTGGTAGCCCCAGCGGCGCATCTCGCGGGCGATCCTGGTGGCGGAGTCCCGGTCGATGACGACGACGGTGTACGAATTCTGGGAACCCTCGGGAACAGCCTCGGCAGGAAGCTGCGCGAGGACGCGGAGGAGCGCCGACTTGCTCATCCGCTTGGACTCCGCAAGCTGCTCCAAGTCCTTCTTCTCCGAGTCCGTTAGGCGCACTGACACGCAATTAACTCGCCGGCTCATGGCGTTCCTTCGCATCTCTTCGACCCGCGCTGACGCGTGGGGCATTACAGGGGCGCGGGGCATCCCCCGCATAGTCGAAGTGCGACGAAGACGAACGCCGGCGCATCGCTCGATTGTGGCCCGGCTCGCCCATCTAGCCTCTAAGCAGCTAAATGGGCGTTTGGAAGACGCCGTGGACATGATCGGGGCGACAAGCTCTATTGCGTATTACGCAATAGGAAGCTTGCTATTCTTAAAATTTATTAATAATTATAGCATTAACAGCACGTTTTAGTGCTGTTAATGGGTATGAATTACCGTCTGGACATTGTAAAAATCTATTTAATCATATTGAGGCTATCAATTTTTTGGAGGATATCAATTGTTTGGTTTATTGAATCATGCAAGTCTTCAACGGAAGAACCGTCAGAAAATATTACTTTTGTTTGATAAAGCTTTTTTGGAAGAGATATTTGTGATTTTTTGTCATTTTCCATACTAGAAATTGCATCCTGAACTGAACAGTATTCGTATTCCTTACCGTCGAATTCGCAAATATTTACGGTCTCAATTGTTCTCGTTAAGCTTGAGTATAAAGAATTGCTGAACTCTTCTACTTTTTCACGGTGTTTATCAAACAAATAATTAAATATCTGATTCCGATCATCTAAAGACAAGCCTTCCACCTTAGGAACTACTTCTTCTACATATGCATCAGAAGAATGTTCATCTGTGCGAATATCTACTCCTTTTGACAAAAATGCTTCTACAAAATCGCAGTAAGTAAAATGCATAACATGAAAGCCTTCAGATTTAAGCTGACTTATCGATGTGTCCGTAAAATCTCCTGCAAGAGCTGCGCCGAGAAAAGGCGAGGATAAATGATACTTATTAGCTATTGGAACTAGAGCTCCGGAAATTTCCTGTGCCTTGTTTTTTGAATGTTTGGTGTATCTTCTCCAACCCACCTCAATGAAAGCCCTTGGAGTTCCAATAATCTTTTCTGAGCCACCGCTTTCAATAACGATGTCTAAATCATGATTGTTACCATGAATATCAGTCCATTTAACATTCTTGCCATTTTTTCTAGCGGAACGAGAATGGCAGTAGTCGAAATACATGCCAACAGAATTAGCAACAGGTTTACAGAGGCTCACTACCGCATATTCATAATATTCGCCAATTAATTGACCTAATTTATGGGTGGGAGAATCTGCCATGTCATCCTTCTATCCAGAGATTGCCTTCTTTAAGGGGAACCCTATGTTTGCGGTTTTTCCACTTAATGTTGCGATCTCTAATTTTTTCGAAATGATATTCTTTAAACCCTGCGGCAATTGCTAGCTGTCCAACCCAATCGTCAACCGGAACGTAAATGCCATATGGTGCGGAATCACCGATGACCCAACACATCCTTGAACCGGATTTGCAAGTTTCTCTAAGAGAAATAAAAACATTTGCCATGTCCAAAAAGTATAGCGCAATCATGGTGTGATAATTCTTTGATCCTCCATGTTTTGATTTCTCTTCATACATTAATTCGCATTTTGATTTAAGTTCATCATGTATCGGTTTCAGCACGGGATCCTCAATGAACTCAAATGTATCCTTTGCTTGTTTTCCAACCATTTGAGTACAAGACCTGACCAAATGGGGTCTTATTTTTGTCTGCAATTCACCATACGAACTAATTTCACCAAGAACGGAAAGTTCTAATCTCGTTGCATCTGCATAATCATAATTATTTGCATAAGGAGGCGAAGTAACAACGAGATCAACAGTGTTTTTCAGCTCCGAACATTTTTCCCGGGCATCGTGTTGTAAGAGTGTCGCGTCTTTCCTCGAACATACAGCAGAGAATTCAAGCATATCTTCGACCATCATATCTACTTGGTGGTCGAAGGCTCCAAAAGCATCTATAACATTTGCTTTCGTTCTATTTGGTAGCAAGTATTGCCACGTTGCAGTCCCTGCATGAGAAGCAGGTCTAAGAATAGAAAGAAAAGCAAGCCAACAAAGTTTATGTTCGTTAGAGCCGTCATCAAGTTGGAAAATAGCATGTTTTAATCTGTCGATTTCATTAAGATTTTCCTCTGAATAGCAACGGAGAACAACATCTGGATAAGAGTCCAAGGATTTATTAATATTTCGGGCTGAGTCGGATACAAGCATCGCATGTTCTTTAAATGAAAAT
>JBMNUL010000161.1:0-6033 GCA_050946255.1 Coriobacteriales bacterium
CGGATTCGTCTTGCGCGGTCTGTGTCTGCTGGCTTTCGTCAGTGACCGTAGAGCTGCCAGAAAGAGCAAAGGCAGGCACGCCCATCGTTGCAATGACTACGACTAGAAAAGCCGTGGCAATTGTCCTCGCAATTTTTCCCTTTGGTGTAGTCTTCACGATATCTACCCCCAGAATTCCCTATTAGACATTCAGTGCATTCTACAGAAAATAGACAACTGTAACGTTAAGCTAATTTCCATATCTAGTATATAGGTTTTTGTTTTTCAGCTTTATAAACAATGGTAGAAAAGTGAAAAAAATTTGGAAAAATCGGTAATTGTAGTGATTCTTAAGGTGATTTACAGAATCAAATACATGTCTATCTCGATAATTACCTACAAAAGCGTAAAGATAGAGTAATCCTGCATTTGCATGGATGATCCCTGTCTCCAAGCATTTACTTGGGCGCTTTGAAGGTCTTTTGAAAAAATTCCCATTCTGTGACTATTCTTGTTCGGGCATCAGACCTGCAAATGGGGACAACTCACGGGGCTCATAGATAATTTCATGCTGTTCAGTCAGGCTGTAATAATGTCCACTAGGCATATAACGCCCGTTCGGCAAGATATACAAGCCGTCGCGTATGGTCGCATCCTTGGGGATAATATCGACCCCTTTATCCGTCTTTGCATATTCGTAGTCAAAATCAATGTCGTACATTTACAGAACCCCAATACCCTATGGGTTGTGTCAAAAGCTTGCCGCACTTCCCTTATAATGACAGCTTTCAATTAAGTGCCTGATGATGCTTGATTACTTATTCTTGCGCTTCTTATTTGCTTGCACATTACGAGTAATAGCCTTGGCACGATCACCTGTAATAGCTACTCCATCTTGCTTGGAAATCTCCTCGGCTTTGCGCCTGAAGGTTTCGCTCTTGAAATAATCCTCTTTCTTCTTGTCCATTTCACAACACCTCATTCTTAATGTGTGGTATGTGGAACAAATTGCGCCTTTATCTCTTTACCCTCCGTGCGGCGGGGCCTAGGTTCCTGAAGAATCCACTCGGCTATTACCGACATCCGCCAGGTCGATCGCTAAGCGCTTGCGCGCATCCTATCTTTAGCTGTCACCGGGATTCATCCCTAATCTTTTCCGCCTTTTCGGTGAAGCCGTCCCAGGTGAAGTACTCGGGGTGTCTCTTGTCGAGTTTCTCATAGCGGATGATCGCAATGAGCTCGTCATGGGTGAGCTCGAAATAGGGCTCTATATCAAAATCTTTTAGCAAGTCGGTAAGATCCGCTATTTTATCTGCCGCAGAAAAGTAGGCATCCTTTGATATGCCGAGGCTATCGCATATCACTTTTATATCAATGACTGTCATAAGCTACCTCACTAGCGTTTTCGTGACTACGTCGGCGATTGGGTTCTTCCCGAAACCGTGGAGTGCTACATACCTGATGCACTCGGCCATCAGCTCGGAATCTTGCGTCCCCAATTCGGCACCCGTTCTTGCATATTTCGGGAGCTCTTTCCAAATATTATATTTTTCCTCTGGATGTTATTTGTCATCTCGCAGGCGACAATCCTCCCCTGCATGCACGGGGATGATCTATAAAAAGCACCCCGTAGGGTGCTTAAAAAACAAAATAACGATCAGCAGTTAAGCTGTTGCAGTTTCATCAATTACCCTGATTTCCTTCCCCAAACGTGGGATAACCGCAACGAAATTACAGCATTCACCAGTTGCTTTATCAACCGCGACCATCCCAATAGACGAATCCATCTGTTGTTCTTCCATATGGTCGAAAACATAGAAGTTCTCGTATTCAGTGCATATCTTTACCCTGTCAATACAAGTAAGAGCTAACTTCTTAGCTTCATCGTAATCAACCATTTCCAACATCCCCCAATAGCGATGCCGCAATACTTTCTCGTTTACGTAATAGACTTCTTCGCTCGTTCAATAAACTCTAGGTTATCTGTCCTCACAAGGCAAACAGAGTCTCTTCGCCTTCATGCCAAGCGATTCCGGAACCAAACCTGACAATCTGGACAAATAGAAAGTGAGCTCAACAGACATATACAATTGTTTCCGCAAGGAAAGGGAGCTCTGCACGACATTGCAGAGCGTGTACGCAAGGTGATTAAGGAGTGAACGACCATGTTGCCTAACGCAATGATGTGCCCTCTAAAGGAAACTGTAGACGGTGGCTTGTGCAAGCCCGAATCATGTATGTGGGGAATCTACGAGCAGTCCAAGGGCTTCTGGATATGCGCCGTTGTACTCATGGTGAATCGCGAAGGTGACTTCCAGGTCAACAGCCTCGACGAGATAAAGGACGAATGAAAATAGAAGCTCATACTGGGACGCGCTATAAGGCAAATGTGACGGTCTCCCCCCTGCACGGGAGTATGACACCTATCAATAGCAGGAAGCGCCACATGCTCTGTCCCCAGCATGCTTGGGAGTACGGCGGTTCAGAGGAGTTCCTTTCCCAAATGGCCGCGCTCCCCCACATGCGGGTAGACAATTAATGCGTGCAGACTTCGGCTGAACATTATCCTGACCTTCGTCAGTCTGCACATCCTTAAGCGTGTAAGGCTTTTCAAATGCCTTGAAGCAGCTCTTTCGCGTGCTTCGCTGCAAGCTCCACAGCATCCAGGAACATGAGAACCCACGTACGGTAGTCGTTTTGCTGTTGCACCGACAGAAACCCGGTGAAATAGGCGAACATGTCCTGCTCAAGCGCCCACGAAATGGGTAGCACTGGCCCCTTAATAAGACCGCGCTGGGCAAGCGACTGGATGGTGACTATACGGCCCGTGCGCCCATTGCCGTCGAGAAACGGGTGGATGGTCTCGAACTGGTAGTGCTCAAGTGCCACCGACACCAAGCCTTTTGAGCCTTCCATCTCAACATTCATCTGCCGCTCAAGCTCGCGCCATGCATCGGCCATGTCCTCGACGTTTGGAGCCACGAACATCGCCTCTCCAATGTTTGAGTTGGGGTTTCCCATCCAAACAGGAGACGTGCGGAACCAGCCCGGGGTTGCCTTGTCATAGCGGACGCTGTCGAGGACGATCCCGTGCACCTCCTGCACAAGTCTCCCGGAAAGCGGCAGTTCTTCCACTCGCCAGGAGATGTACTCCAGGGCGCTCCTGATGTTCGCTGCGTCCTCCTCAATGAGCGGCTGGCACTCCGCTCGTGATGGAGTGCCCTCATCGGCGTAAGAAAGGCGCTCGGGAAGCGGCGCATGATCCATAGCTGTTGGAATCTGGCTCGCAAGTTCCGCCGAGCACTCAGATTCCTCTTGGAGGAGCGCCTGCTTCCCCACTGAACGCGCCTCATCGGGAAGCGCCTTCCACGCACGATTGAGATTGTCGAGCATCGAGCACGCCTGCCGTGCCTTTTGGGCCACACCGTCCTGTGAGAACACCTCGGGCACGACGAGGCTGAGAGGGGCCACAAGAGAAGTTTCGAACTCCGCATTCGTTCCAGCAAGGTTGCGCCGCGTCTCAAGTGCTCTGATGCTCATGATCTGTCTCCTATTCCAACTTGTTAACGCTCCAGATGTTCCCGCGCACGCGCTCGCTGCGCGAAATCTTTCCCTGCTCCTCGAGCTTGCCGAGCACTTCCAGCTCTGACGCAGTGTCGCGATCGAAAATCTGCGCAAGCTCGCGATCCGTCATGGGCCCGTACAGTTCAAGCAGCTCCTCCTCGGGACGGGGATCGTAGCTCTTGATATCGGGCACGAGTTTGTGGATGACCGCATCGTAGGTATCCATGCTGCGGTGGCCTCCCACGTAAACCGCGTTGTTCCTGCTCAGCGCAGAGACATCATTCACATCGACGTCAGCGCGGTAGAAGAGGATTGTCGGGAAACCGTAAGCCTGCCAAATGGCGCAGGTCTCCTGGTCCTTTTGGAAAGCCCGCTCCGCATCTCCGGAATCCAGCGCGGCACGGAATGCATCGTAATCGAGCGACGGCACTTCGCGAGCCAGCCGGTTGTACTCTTCCTCGTTGCTGATGATGGTGCGCTCGGTGAGAGCGGCCCTACGAAGACGGCGCAGATAGTCGAATCCCTGCTTCTCGCCCTGTAGGAACGCTGCCTTGCCCGCGACGTTGGCAGGCCAGCTGCTGAAGTGGCGGATCTCGCCAATGTCCCTCCACAGCTTCTCATCGATAGGCTGACCCGTACGCTCGGAAACCATTGCCCAGTGCGGTTCCACGGCGGCTGCATCGCGGATGTCGTTGGTAGCATCGTAGAAATCGTCCAGGTCGCGGATCAACCCGCCGAACACGTACTGCATGTGCAGCTGGTCGCGGTAGCGCTCCATCATCGTCAAGATCATCGGCTCTGTTCCCCAGCACCACGAGCAATAAGGGTCGGTGAAGACGAGCGCTTTCACCTTGAGGTTGCTTTCCTCGGCACTTGGCGTCTGAGCAACATCGCGCTCTTCGGACACGGTGCTTCCCGCCGTTGGGATGTCGTTTCTTTCGTTTGCAGTTTTCATGATCGTTTCCTTTCTGTTGAAAACGTTTATTAATGTGTTTACTTAATGTGTTTACTCTACATAGAGGTAATAGAACAAAAGAAGAAGCTTAGATCAGATTTCCGAATCAGACGAGCTGTTTGAAGCAGCCTGGCCCAACTCGCTCACTGGCGTACATTTCCCGGTGCGCACGTCGCAGACCATTGGAATCTCGTCCGATTCCCAGGCAAGCATCTCAGCAGGCGTCTGCTCACTTGGCAGCTCATCGCGCGGTTCGATGCCATCTGCTATGAGAACGTGCTGCTCATCTTTCCAGTCCATGACTACCTCCTTGATGTTTCGTGTTCCGATTTCCTTTAACCATGTGCGCACGATGCGCGCTTCCCATGCTCCCGGCGTCGTCACTATCACCCGACCGTCCTTCGCAATCCAGCTGGGGATCTTCCCGAACACGGCATGCCATCTTTCTTTCTGGATTGCCACGTCGGGACGCCTCATGAGCACCACGTCGAACCTCTCTCCCGATTTTGGAACAAACCTTGCGGCGTCAGATGCAATGCACGTGGCCGCAGGCAGGCGTTTCGCCGTTTGCTCCATCGTCACGCCGTCCTGGTCAACGCAGGTGAGATGCACTCCGGCTTCAAGCAGCGACTCCCCTTCTTCGCAGGTGCTGCAACCCAGGTCGAGCACACGCAACCCACACCATGAGGGAATCAGCTCCAACAGACGCGAGTTCATTGTCGACCCTCAAGATCCCACGGAGTGCTTGCGCAACACCCGAATCAGCTGAGCCTTTTCATCGGAACTCCAGTCGGAAAGCTCACCGGCAAGCGCCTTGTCGTTTTCCGCAATCACAGGTTTCACGACTGCACGGCCTTCTTCGGTAAGATTCAGAATCTTGCGCCTGGCGTCTCCTGGATCCTTTTCGGTGGAGACGTACCCGGCCTTCTCGAGGTTGCGAACGATGAGCGGGATGGTGCCGTCGCTGCTAAGCACTAGATCCTTCACCTTCCCCACCGGAAGGCTCCCCTTCGAGTAAAGAGCCTCCAAAACGCCGAATTGCGAAAGGGTCAGACCATGTGCGCGGCAGACGTCCGACGTCAAATGGTCCATGCGGTTCACCAACCGGTGAGCGTAGATGACCAGATAGCTGTCATCTCGTTTCATGGTTGCCTCCATTTCTGTTGCTCCAAACGGTTTAGGCACTGCCGGCTTGCGCTGAGAACCGTAAGTAATTTATCTCTACATAGATGTATTATAGACTCTGAAGCCGCTTTGTCAATCGACAGCGTATTAGTGGTTTGTCACTGAGCTAATGCTCTTTTGCGATGCTCTCGGCTGATGAACGCAACCCGGCAGCAGCACGCCCCTACCCGTTAGACTATCGCCTCGAAACCGCAATAGGTGGTTTCAAAAAATGCCCACACTGTCAGGGATTTGGTTTTCGATTTTTTTGACCCCCAGCAAGCGAAAATTTCTTCATTATCACGTGTCAATTTCAATAGCAAATTGACGCGATCCCAATATACGAATGCATGGGTTCAAATATAATGAAG
>JBMNUL010000162.1:0-5960 GCA_050946255.1 Coriobacteriales bacterium
GAAGTCGAGGTTGATCAATCCGGGAACGGTGATCAGGTCGGTGATTCCCTGAACGCCCTGGCGCAGGACATCATCGGCGATCCTGAAGGCGTCGAGCATCGTGGTCTTCTTCTCGACGACCTGCAGGAGCCTGTCGTTGGGGATTGTTATCAGCGTATCGGCCTTCTCTGAGAGAACCTCGATTCCCTCTTCGGCCTGCTGGGTGCGCTTGCGGCCCTCGAAGCTGAACGGCTTGGTGACGACGGCAACGGTAAGAGCCCCGATTTCCTCGCGAGCAATCTCGGCAACCACAGGGGCTGCACCGGTACCAGTTCCGCCTCCCTCACCTGCGGTGACGAAGATCATGTCGGCACCCGCAAGGGCATCCCGTATCTCATTGCGGGATTCCTCTGCTGCCCGAGTTCCGATTTCTGGATTTCCACCGGCTCCAAGTCCGCGGGTGTAGTCCTCGCCGATGTGGACGGTCTGATCTGCATCGGACATTAGGAGCGCCTGCCTGTCGGTGTTGATTGCTATGAACTCAACACCCTTGATTCCTGCCTCTACCATCCTGTTGACTGCGTTCGTTCCGCCGCCGCCAACTCCGACGACCTTGATAACGGCAAGATGATCCGTTGCGGATGGTTCTAGCATATCTTCACCTTTCGTATTTGTGTTCCGTTTACCCGCGCCACACGCGCACGGTGGCGAACTGCCCTTAATAAAAATCTATATGATTTTACAACAATATATTCAATTGGTATACGCCGATTGCCGCCTAACGTCCCAATTGTCCTGTTAACAATTTCCCGATGCACTGCATAGGCACTGTATCCGGAACCGCAAACCGCACCCTGTGTGGAGAGCAAGGGCCGCGCATTGAGTCTGACGTAGAAGGCGATAAACCATGCATCGCATCCATTCCAGAGAGGACGGAACCGCATGTTGTGCACGACTCGGACCGCACATTGCAGATCCCGCTGGCTAGAGCTTCATGATGGCAGAAGGAATCGCCTCCATCACGTCTTCCGCCATGACACCAGCCATTCCCAACTTCTCCTCTGCCAACGACCCCGCGATGGCATGGACCCTCACGCCCAGGGCGCACGCCCCGAACGTCGGAAGTCCCTGCGCGAGGAAAGAGCCGATTGCCCCTGAGAGCACATCCCCGGTTCCGGCCTTTGCGAGCGCCTGGGTTCCCACTGGGCACTTAAGCGCGGAACCTTCCCTCACAACGTAGGTCTGATGCCCCTTTGCAACCACTATCGCCCCGGTGTGAGCAGAGACTATAGCAGCATTGACCACACGTTTTGGCATCCCGTCTGTGCCCTCCGGCGCTTCCTGACCTCTGGCGATGCAGGCATCGGAGAGCCTCTTCAGTTCCCCATCGTGCGGGGTGAGCACGGTAGCTGCTCCCCTGTCGCGCCTCTCCACGAGCGCATCCATGACGTCGTTCCCGTCATCGCGCCTCCTGGTCGTCAGGCCCTGATCCGCAAGGTGTCTTCCGGCAACGACGTTGAGACCGTCTGCATCGAGCAAGACCGGCACGTCGAACTCCCGAAGAGCCTTTGCGGTTATCTGGGCGGTGGAAAGGCTCGTGCCCATGCCCGGGCCGAGCACCACGGCGTCCAGATGGTTGAGCTGCTTCTTCGCCGTGTCCACAGCACCGGGCTGAAGCATGCCGATCCTGCTAGGGGCGGGAATCACCGGAATCGAGAGCAGATGGCATCGCGCGACGAACTCTATCTCCTTCGGCACCATGACGCTCACGTATCCTGCCCCAGCTTTCGCTGCGGCAATCGAGGAGAGAATCGGTGCCCCGGTGAACTTGGCGCTTCCGCCGATGACGAGGAGGGACCCTCTCGTGTACTTGCTGGCCTCCTCGTCCACACGCATCACGAGATCGGAGTACTTCTGCTCGTCCCACTCAACCGTATAGAAGCCCATGCTACTCAATCCCCCTCCATGTTGGTTTCGAGACGACCCTCACGTTGATATAGGAGATCTGATCTGGATATTGCGCGATCAGATCTTCCACCACGGCGATCTTCTCTTCCATGTTGGTTGCCTCTCCGAACGCCACCTCGATGCCATTCTTGAGCACTATGCTCGTAGTGTCATCAGATGCCGATGTTATCGTGGCTATCTGCTGGGAGAATTCCTGGTCGGAATCTGTGATGATGCTGAGCGCGTTGAGGACTCCGGAATCGGTCTCCTGCTCTCCCGAAACCGGTTCTATCGACTCGCTCACACCGGATATGAGCGGTATGCTGGCAAGCTCTTCCACGGTGTATTGCACGTCATCGCAGACGCTGTCAGAGGTAGATGAGCTAGAGTCACTGGAGCTGGAAGACGAGTCCGAGCTACCAGAGGAATCGCTGGAGCTGGATGACGTGTCCGAGCTCCCAGACGAGTCGCTGGAGCTGGATGACGAGTCCGAGCTCCCGCTGCTATCGGAGCTGTCACTGGTGGAGTCGATCACGAGCTGCCTGGCTTCCTTCACCCCTTCTGCGCTGGCCTCTGACATCCATGTCCCATCTGAGCTGATGAGCCAGTAGACGGTTTCACCGGTGGCATCCGATTTCGTTATCTCCACACATGCTGCCGGCAGGTTGTCCTGAATTTCAATGACAAGGGTATGGGGAAAGGACCTGTGGACCGAAACCGACTTCACCCAGGGGTTCTCAGACACCTTCGAGGTAATCTCCCCGGTATCGACATTCAGGAGGTTGGTGCCCTTTGGAATGGCGATCAACGATGTGAGGTAGCTGTCGGAGAGCCTCGAGGACCCCTGCACCTCGACGGACTCGATCTCGAAGACGCTGGTGTTGGCAAGAACCAGATAGGAAGCGCCCAATACCACGACCACCGCGACTATCGTCACGATGATCTTCTTGAGCTTGCCAGACATCCTATGCCACCTGGATTGCCTGTGCTCGACCCTCTCAGTGCTCCTTCCCGAAACTCCATTAGACCCGGCCGCCTTTGGCTGGATGGTTATCTCTTGAGGGGATGAAGACCTGTTGTTCCTGGAGTTTCCCCTAGTTCTAGAGCCTCGGTTGGAACTTCCCTTGGAAAGCTGTGCCTTTGCGCTCGATTTGGATCCTGCCCGGCTCGAACCAATATAGGCACCAGAAGAACCCGACTTCCTAGGCCTCGATGAAGAGGTTGGAATTGAAGAAGGTGAAGAGCGGCGCGACGAGCTCCTGGAGGAATTGCCCGAAGACGGCCTCCCGGAATTGCCCGAGTAGGACCCCCTTGAACGCTTCCTGCTTCCAGACGAGGAAGAACGTCCTCCATACCCCGATCCTCCAGACCGCGAGTCACGACCTGAAGCCGAGGAACTTCGTCTCTGGTTGGAGTTCGATGCCATAGAGTTCTTTCACCTTTTTGCGAATATCTGTTATGAGCACTAGCACGTCTTCTGCCGTTGCGTTGCCCAAGTTGATAATGAAGTTTGCGTGCATGTCGGAGACCTGCGCTCCCCCGAACCTGCGACCCTTGAACCCGGCGTCTTCGATGAGCTTGCCGGCAGAGGCGCCCACGGGATTGCGGAAGATGCTCCCGGCATTTGGGAAACCAGATGGCTGGGAGTTTCTCCTGCGCTTCAGGCTGTCCTCCATTCTGGCCTGCATGTAGAACTTGACGCTCGGGACGAGATTGATCTCCGCCTCGACCACTACCTCGCCGGCGGGTATCCCGGAATAGCGGTATATCCATGGCAGGTCGTCGCGCAGATAGCGGTGCAATCCCTCGCCTGGCCTGTAGACCACGACGGAGCGAATCACCTGTCCGATCGTGCCCTCGCTGGTTCCGGCGTTCATGTACACCGCACCGCCGAGCGTCCCGGGGATTCCCACGCCGAACTCGAATCCGGAGTACCCCCTGCGGAAAGCCTCCTCGACAAGCCTGCCAAGCACCATTCCGGCACCACAGACCATCGTGTCAATCGTGCCGTCGTCGCTGTCTCGGGATATCAGCTCGAACTTCCTGAAAGTACCGCCGAGGGAGATGGCAACTCCATCGTAACCCCTGTCGGAGACCAAGATGTTGGAGCCCTTCCCTATTATCGTCCAAGGGCTGTCGCAATCTTGCGCAACCTCGATTGCGTTGGCAAGCTCGCCTATCGTGTCGCACTCAACGAAGGCGGTGGCAGGTCCACCTATCCTGAATGTGGTGTGCCTTGACATCGGCTCGTTGTGGGAAACCCTGCCGATGCCCCGCTCGGAGAGGATAGTGTATGCGGTGCTAGCTCCCATGTCCTAATTTCCGCGCCCTTCTAATGCGGAGAGGACCTGCGGTCCCATTGCGGTAACATCGCCCGCTCCCATTGTTATCAGAAGGTCACCTGGCTCAAGCCAGTTGGCGAGGTAATCAACGATCTCGGATCTGTTCTGCATCCAGGAGATGTCCTTTTCTGGGTCGTGCTCCAGCACGGAGTCGACGATGGTCTTTCCGGTAACGCCCGGAATCGGAGTCTCCCCGGCCGAGTAGACGTCCATGACCGTGACCCTGTCCACAGCGTCGAATGCCGGCCCGAATTCCTCAGCGAGAGAAGCAGTGCGGGAGTATCTGTGCGGTTGGAACAGAACGTGGATCCTCTTGTAGCCGAGCTTCGATGCCGCATCTAGCGTGGCGGAGATCTCCGTTGGATGGTGCCCGTAGTCGTCGATGATGGTCACCCCACCGGCCTTGCCCACCAAATCGAACCTGCGCCTCACGCCGCCGAAGCTCTGCACTGCCTCTACAGAATCTTCAAACGAATAACCAATGTGCATCAGGGCCGCGACGGCCCCAGCGGCATTCAACATGTTGTGAATTCCGGGGTTGTAGGGCATCCTCGTGTCTGCGCTGCGTCCGTCCGCCAACACGATGCTGAAAGTCCCACCATCTTTGGGAACCACCTTCACATCGCAGTCGTCTCCAGTTCCGTAGACGATTACCTTGGCCTTTGTGGCATTTCTGGCAAGTTCCGGAAGTCCCTCGCAGTTGGCGCATACCACGGCAGCCCCGGCCTCGGGGATGTACTTGATGAACTCGGCGAACGCCTCCCTGATCTCCTCTATCCCCGAATAGTGGTCGAGATGGTCCTCCTCGATGTTCGTGATGACTGCCACATATGGGTCGAGGAACGTGAACGAGCCGTCTGACTCATCTGCCTCCACGACGCAGTAGTCCCCGTTTCCAAACCTTGCGTTGTTATCGAATTCGTCCAGTATCCCGCCGATGATGAAAGAGGGGTCTGCCCCCAACCTCACGAGAGAAGAGGAGAGAATGGAAGACGTGGTGGTCTTGCCATGGGTACCGGCAACTGCCACCAGCTTGTACTTCCTGCAGACATACGCGAGCATCTTCGCCCTCGGCCATACGGGTATCCCGGCGTTTTTGGCCTCCACAAGCTCGGGATTGAACTCGGGGATTGCAGACGAGACCACGACGATGTCGGGTTTGCTGCGCTTGATGTTGGAGGCATCCTGGCCCACGAAAACCTCGATTCCCTGGTTGACCAGGTTCTTGGTGTACTTGGACACCTTGAGATCTGAACCGGTTACCTTCATCCCCAGGCACTTGGCAATGTAGGCTATGCCGCTCATGCCCACACCGCCGACTCCTATGAAGTGGACGCTCTCGATCGAAACGCCATCGAATTCGCTAGATTGCATCTATATCTTCCGTCCTTATCTGCTTCTCGGCGGCTTGCACTGCAAGGGCGGCAACCTTCTTTGCCGCATTAGCCCTGCCCAGCTTCCGGGTCTTCTCGCGCATCTCGGCGCGCTTCTCCGGGTTGTCCAGGAGGTCGAACAGCTTCTGCTCGAACACATCGCTCTCCACCTGGTCGTCCGGGCACATGTACGAGGCCCCGGACTCCACTAGAGCCTGTGCGTTCTTGGTCTGGTGGTCATCCGTGGCAAACGGGTATGGAACCAGTAGAGCCACGGCTCCAACAGCCGTGATCTCCGCCAAGCTTGTGGCTCCCGACC
>JBMNUL010000163.1:0-5758 GCA_050946255.1 Coriobacteriales bacterium
GTGGAAAAGTTTGGCCCTGGCTATGCATTCACCAACTTTATACTCGGCTTGGAGGATTTCGACGACTTGGCCGAGGGTGTCCGCTTCGTATCAGAACGCGGCGTTTTCCCTGGAGGATCAGTATGGGTTCCGATGGGAAACACCGTAAACGGCAAGATCACTCCTCCGGGCATCGATTATTACAAGCGATGCTGCGACTTGTGGATTGAAGTCTATCAAAAGTATGACTTTGTGCCAGCTGCATCGGCAGCAAATGGTGATATCGAGCCAGATGTCTACCGACTCATCAAGTTCGGCAGTTTCGCGGACCCTGCTGCAGATTAGCTCTAGCTGGGCTTTGGAATTGGAGCCTGGCCACGCTCGACTGCATCATCTGCAACAAGGTAGTTGTAGATTTCGGCCTGCAGATCATTTGGCATGGGAGTCCTATCAGGGATGAACCCGTACTCTCTGTACACATCATAAAACAGCTCCTTGCATCTGCGGTAAAAATCGAGGCCGGGGGGAGTGGAGATGCCATTGCATGCATTTCCCATGCAGCTCCAAATGCATCCCCCGGGATACACTCCTCGCTTTGCTGTCTCGAGTACTCCCTCGCGAACCGACTCGAACGGCTCGATTCCCAGTACGAAGTTTGAGAATGCCACATTTTGACCATAGTTGCCAACGAGGAAGTCCCAACATTCCAGATGCCTCTTCCTTCCTGTGTACTTGATTTTGCCCGGCGTGATAATGGAGGCGAGGTCTTCGTCCCAAACCTCCACGGAACACGCGATTCGCCGAGCTCCATGCGAAATGTACTCGTCGAGAAATCCCTTATCAGATGGGGGCGTCACATATAGAAGAATGTCCTCGCTCAGCCTATCCCATCCAGTGGTTTCCCCAATAGCATCAAGATAGGGAATGATGTAGCGCGCCTCGCAATTTCCATCCATCGACGACCCCCCTGTAATCTGCAGAGAGCAAACGTTGGCATGTCGAACACTATATTCCACCATAGCAGCCAAATCTTGCACTGGGCATACTCCAGCAGGTTTCTCACCCCTTTCAACAGCCTTTGCCGTAGCAAGCCCAGCCCCACAGAATTGGCAAGGCTCTCCCCGCAATGCGAAGTCGCAAGGCCACAGATAAGCCCATGAGTTCCAACGATCCGCCTGCAATGTGGAGACTTCGATGAACGGCGTGCCGGAAGGTGCAATCTGCTCGTAATAGTCATTCTGGAGCGGGAAGCTAATCTGGTCGAGAAACTCACCATCACCAAACAGGACGGGCAGACCGTCCACCAGCCTAACTACAAAAGGCGTGCCAATCTTCTCCCGGGCTTCATCACCTTCAACACTGTTAGAACACAGCACATCGATTGCGCGGCGGAACTCTTTATCGTCGCCAACTGGAAGACGTGAAGCCCCAATATCGACCAATGCTGCAGAAATTCCATCTGAAAGATAAAGGCTCTGGTAGTTTCTGGGATCTGAAGACAGGCGATATGTGCTCGATAATTTCTCTGTCACTGCACAATCCATCACCAACCCCTTTGTGTTGAGCAGACACTTGAGGTCGATTGAATCGATTGAGATACCTCTGAATGTATATTCGTTTAACTTCTCCATCTTCTCACCTAAAAAATTCACGCACTCATCAGTCCTGATAATCGGAGTGCTTCAGGAAACATATGGCCTGTCGAAATAGCGATGCCTTTGACCATGCACCTCATCGTAGAACTCGCTCTCGATGCATCCTACGGTGTACTCGTATCCGGCTGGAACGATGTCATACTTCGAGTAAAGGTCCAACCACAATTCCTTGGCTCGCCTGAAAATGTCGAGCTCGGGAGGCTTAGTTCGCCCGTTGATTTTGAGCGTGTGCTGCTGAAGAATAGAAAAAACCGGTGTGATACCTCTCTCGGCAAGCCAGGTGGCGCCCTCAGCGAGCGACTCAATGGGTTCACATCCAATAATCAGCTGGGAAAACACACGATGGCCTCCAAACTTCTCGGCTGTATATTCGAGTGCTCCGAGATGTCTCTCGCGTGTCGTGTACGCCATCTTGCCTGGGGTGATTATTCGAGCAAGCTTCTCGTTCCACACCTCGATGCTCATCCCAACTCTATCTATGCCAGCATTGAGGTAAAGATCTATTTGTGAAAAATTCTTGGGTGGCGTCAGGTAGAACAGAATCTCTCCCGGCACATACGATCTTCCAATAAGCTTTTCCATGCCCTCTACGAATGCGCTCAGATGTTCATGTTCGGCAATACCATCAAGAGTCGAGCCACCGGTGTACAGGACGCTCACAGCGATATTGTTCTCTACAGCATATCGCAGTATCTCGAATGTGTTCTGCATTCCAATAGGTTGCTTATCGGGCTTTCCGAGAGTCGCGCAAGCAGCAGTTGCGTTACCTGCGTGACAGTACTGACATGGCTTACCCATCTGTGCGAACTCGCAAGGCCATTCGTATCCAAACAACACATAGGCATTGTTTCCCAGTATCGTCGCATTACCAAGAAAAGGCAGTTCAAGCGATGTGTTCTGCTCGTAGAAATCGTGTCTTGAGGGAAACGTGACGTAGTCGATGAAATCGTCATGATACGTGAGTGCTGGTCGGTGATTGACCATCCTCACGCGCAACGGGGTCGCCATCTGAATTTCGAATTCCTCGCGTTCCTGCCTAGTCCATGAAAAACGTTCTTGCGCCCTATCGAGCTGCAGCTTCATGTCATAGAGCGCACATGTGTATCCATTCGACAGGATCAAGCATGTTGTTCTGTTCGCATCCTTGCTCAGGCTCGTATCGCCTGCGCAGGACTCGTAAACATCGGAATCTACCTGCACCCCTCTAGACACTATCCACGATTTCAAGTCTATAGCGTCAAGCCATTGTCCTGCAAAGTAATAATTACGCATTTATCTCTGCTGCCTTCTCCCTGTCCTCGAGATAATCTCTCAATGCGTCTCCCAACAAGTTGAACAACAGCACCAACAGAGACAAACAGACACCGACCATAATCATTATCTGCGGTGCAACGAATAACTGCGATTGAGACTCCGCCAACATAACTCCCAAGTCCGAAGTGGGTCTGACCATACCAAGGCCAAGGTATGAAAGTCCTGCCATGGAAAGAATCACGCTTCCCACGTCACCAGTTGCAATCACGAGCATATATGAAGAGATGTTCGGGAGAATGTGTCTGGTGATTATCCTCGCATTGCTGCACCCAGACAGCTCCGCAGCTTTTATGAACGTACGCTCCTTCAGCGAGATAACTACGCTCCGCGACATCCGAGCAAAGGTCGTCCAGTACACGACTATCAACGCAATGCAGGCATTCTCTATTCCCGTTCCCAAGAACCCTGCAATCACCACTGCGAGAAGAAACGAGGGAAATGTTTGAAACGAGGTTATTAGCCACATCACCACTCGATCGATCCATCCGCCAAAATACCCGGCCGCAATACCAAGGAAGGTTCCAAGAGCAAACGCGCATGCCACGACAACTACCGCGCTCAGTAGCGACGAACGAAGCCCAACGATGATGCGGCAGAGCATGCAACGACCGAGGCTATCGGTACCGAGAGGATATTCCCACGAGGGCGGCAAGTAGACCATGTCAGAGCTTGTGGCAAAGGGATCGTGCGGGGCCAAGTTCTCTCCGAAAATAGCCACAATAATCAAGCCAATAACCAAAGAAATGAGAATCCGAAGCTCTAGTCTGCGATTTTTTATCTTGCCGTAACGTCTAGACTTATGGCGCGAAAAAAGCTCCCCGCCGCCTGCGCGGTTATTCCACAACCGGCTCCCCGAATTCTCTAGCTTCTTTTCATCTGACATCAACTCAGTCCACATCCTCAGTTGTAAATGTCGTCCGAAAGAAAAAACGGAACGACGAGTTCAGGAAAAACAAATTCACAACCTTAGTAAAGAAATATCACCATCATCGGACAGCCATTCTCTTGAAGGAGACTTCCATATTCTGTCTGAGGAAATCAGCCCATTTCGCATCCTCCCAGCCTTGGCTATACCCTTGAGAACGAATGAGCGAAGATGTCTCGAATCCGCTTTCGGAAGGCTTGCTAACTGAACGCTTCTCCCTTCTCAATATTATTTTTCCACCATGTTCGAACTCGAACCCCCTACGCCACCGCCCATTCGAATCCGCGGGTCGGCAAGGGCGCAGAAAACATCGATGAGAATGTTTATTGCGAAATATATGAGAGCTATCCAAATTGCAAAGCCCTGAATAACAGGGTAATCAAGGTAGTTTATCGCCGTGAGGACAACTTGCCCAAGCCCAGGCCAGCTAAACACGTTTTCCACCAGCACTGCACCGCCCATAAGACTTCCTAGGCAGATTCCAAGCGCGGTTATAATCGGCGCCATCGATGCTTTAAGCACATACGATCTGAAAATCACATGCTCCGGGATCCCCCGCATCCTCAACCCGGTGACAAACCCATCATCAAGCTTTTCTAACACCGCAGTGCGAACTTGCCTGATCATCCATGCAGAAAGCGAGAATGCCAATACGCAGGCGGGGACAAAGAGCGTAAGCGGATTGCTGGATGTGGCCATAGAAGCTGGAATCACCCCGAGGCGGCCAGCAAGCACATAGAGAACGACGATTCCAAGGAAAAAAGAAGGCAAAGAAGCGAAAAAATAAGTGCAGTATCTGATAATCCTGTCAAAAGTGCCGTTCTTACGCTTTGCACACTGGATACCTGTTGGAATCGAGACTGCAACGGTAATGGAAAATGCAAGCGCTGCAAGCTCCAAAGTTCTGAGTAGAGCCGGGGCCAATTGACTGACCACAGGGCGTCCCGTCCTAAACGAAGTTCCAAGATTGCCCTGAATGACTCCCGATATCCAGCTGATATATTGCGTAAACACATCTTGATCCAAGCCAAGTCTTGACCGCATTGCATCGATTGTTTCCTGCGAAGCGATGAAGCCGTTGCCATTGAGCATCTTTTCCGCAGCATCAGACGGTGCAAGATACACGAGCATGAACGAGAGGAAGGTGATGGTGACCAGTGTCACTATCAACTCGATTACCTTTGCAGCAATATGCCTATTCAAGCTCCTTGGCCTCCTTCTCGTATTCGTCTTCTCCGACGTGCAATACGGAATCTATGAGAACCTTGGTTTGAGGATGCGCTGGGTTTCTAAGCACGTCTCCGGTCGCACCGCGTTCCAAAACTATGCCATCATGGATAACAATCACACTGGAACATATGCTCTCGACCACAGCTATGTCATGAGAAATAAACACAAATGCGGAGTCAACGGAATCTCTTACATCGCGCAGCACCTGCAGCACCTGAGCCTGCGCGGATACGTCTAGAGCAGAAGTCACTTCGTCGCAGATAAGAACCCGGGGCTCAACTAGTAAGGCTCTAGCTATCGCTGCTCTTTGACACTCTCCGCCCGAAAGCTGTCTGGGATAGCGATTGGCATAGTCTGCCTGCAACCCCACTCTTCTCAAAAGTTCTATCATCCGTTCTTCGGCATCATCATGCGAAAGTCCAAAATTCTTCGCAGGTTCCATAATGCTCTTGCCAATCTTAATCTTGGGATCGAATGAATCAAGAGGATTTTGAAATACCATCTGAACACTTCTATTCAGTTGTTTTCGCTTCATTCTATTCAGTGGCCAGCTCACATCTGCAACGGTAAGACTCCCGCCATCGATATCCTCCAGACCGCACAGGAGTTTGGCGAGAGTGGTCTTGCCACAGCCTGACTCGCCAACTATTCCCAC
>JBMNUL010000164.1:0-5623 GCA_050946255.1 Coriobacteriales bacterium
TCACTTCGATGTGATCGCTATCTGCAATGGCGGCGGCATCTCCGGGCAGTCCGGAGCTCTCCGCCTTGGTATTGCCCGTGCACTTCTCGAGGCAGGCGATTACCGTGCAGACCTCAAGAAGGCTGGCTATCTCACCAGGGACGCCAGGATGGTGGAGCGCAAGAAGTACGGTCTCAAGAAAGCTCGCAAGCGTCCACAGTTCTCCAAGCGCTAGTTTTCCCGCAGCGCTGATCTGAGCAGAATTGCCAGGCTTGTACTATTGAAGGCGAAGGCCAAACCTGACCTTCGCCTTTTTTCTACATGAGATAGGAGAGAGGATGTCTTCTCGTCTATTTGGCACCGATGGCGTGAGGGGAGTTGCAAATACCGAACTCACCGCCGACCTCGCATTTCGTCTTGGAAAAGCAGCCGTGCGCTTCATGGGCAGGAAGTTCGTGATTGGCAAGGATACCCGCAGGAGCGGGGATATGCTCGAGTCTGCCCTGGTGTCCGGGATCATGTCTGCCGGAGGTCATGCCTACTTGGCCGGGGTCATTCCCACCCCTGCCGTTGCGCTGCTGGTCTCAAGGGGAGATTACGACGGTGGAGTCGTGATATCCGCATCTCACAATCCCCCAAAATACAACGGGATCAAGTTCTTCAACGAGAATGGTTTCAAGCTCTCCGACAGCCTTGAAGACGAGATGCAGGCCTACATAGAGGCTGGCTGTCCATCCGATACTGCCGTAGAGGGCAGGGCGGTCGGGAAACTCCATGTGATGGAGAATGCCAGCGAAAAGTACATTTCCAATGCCATCAAGTGCATGGACGGCATGGATTTAAAGGGAATGAAGATCGCAGTCGATTGCGCACATGGTGCATCCTGCTATACCACTCCAGATGCTCTGAGGAGCCTTGGCGCAGAGGTGGTGGCTATCAACACCACCTACACCGGGGATGACATCAACGTCGACTGCGGCTCCACCAACATGAAGCAGCTGAGGGATACCGTGCTCGCATGCCATGCCGACCTCGGCCTTGCCCACGATGGGGATGCCGATAGGCTGCAGGCAATCGACGAGCTCGGCAACGAAATCGATGGTGACCAGATCGAGGCAATCTGCGCCATCGACCTGCGTGACAGGGGACTCTTGGAAAACGGCGCGGTCGTCACAACTGTGATGAGCAACCTCGGGCTCCGCAAGGCCATGGAGCGAGAGGGAATCGGTGTAGTGAGCACGAAGGTTGGGGACAGGTACGTTCTCGAGGCGATGCGCGATGGAGGGTTTGTGCTGGGTGGCGAGCAGTCCGGGCACACGATTTTCTTGCAGCACAACACCACAGGGGACGGATTGGTCACGGCTCTCAATTTGCTCGCCGCGCTGAAGCGCAGCGGGAAGACCCTGCACGAGTTATCGCAGGTCATGAAGAAGTTCCCCCAGTCCCTGGTGAACGTTCCGGTGGTGGACAAGACCATCTTCGAGACATCGGATTCCGTCGTGGCAAAGATCGACGAGCATAGGGATGCTCTTGGTGCAGATGGCAACATCTTGGTGAGGGCATCTGGAACCGAGAAGCTCATCCGCGTGATGGTCGAGGCCAAAGACGATGAGACTGCGGCTCGCATCGCAAACGACATCGCCGATGCAATAGCGAAGGCTGACTCCGGAAATTAGATAGCTTCGGTTTCGGAAAATTTTCCCATCTGGGAAGTTAGACTTGGAGCCGTGACATTCGGCTTGACAAGGGCATTGGAGAATGAAAACGGCGGGTAGATCTTGATCTGCCCGCCGTTTTTGATCTTACCCTCCGGTCCCACCTCCGGAACCTCCGCCGCCAGAATCACTTCCTCCGGAATTATCGGATCCAGAGCTGTCTGAACCAGAGGAGCCTCCAGAATCGGAGCTAGAGGAATCGGAAGAAGAATTGGAGTTGGAAGAGCTGTCCCCGGAGCTGGAGGAGCTGGAACTGGATGAAGAGGAGCTGCTCTCAGAGCTGTCGGTAGTCGCAGAGCTGTCGGTGCTCTCATAATCTTGGTAATATGCGTCCTCGCCCTCGATGTAGCCACCGCTGTTGAGACCGGAGGCCGCTTCGCTAGAGTACTCTGGGTCAGCAGCATCGGGGAAGTCCTCCGATTCCACACCCTCGAGGGCAATCTCCATGTATTCTCTCCAAACTGGACAGCAGTTGGAACCTCCCATGTTGTCGGCAACCGCGCGCTCCTGCCTGGCTCCAATCCAAACGGAGGTGGAGAGCTGCGGGGTGATGCCGCAGTACATCGAGTCGCGGTAATTCTGCGAAGTTCCGGTCTTGCCTGCGGATACCTGATTGGAGAGCTGGGCACTCGTTGCCGTGCCGCCGGTCACGACAGTTTTCAGAACCTCGACCGTGGCGTGTGCGACCTCCGGCGAAAGGGCTTGCGTTCCTTCCAAATCGGAGGATGCGTCGTAGATGGTGTTGCCGTCGACATCGACGATCTTGGTTATGAACTTTGGCTCGTGGTAGACGCCGCCAGAAGCCAGAGTTGCGTAGGCCGAGGCCATCTGCAGAGTGTTGACTCCCTGAGAACCAAGTGTGATGGATGGTACTGCCTCAAGATCGCTGGTGATTCCCATGCGATGTGCAACTTCGACAACCTTGTCGGCGCCGAGGAGCTCGATGAGCCTGGCGTATGCTGTGTTGGACGAAATCTGCGTTGCCCCCTGGATTGTTCTCGTTCCGTAGGAGGCGCCGCCGTAGTTCTCGACTGTCCAGTCTCCAAAGGTAACCGGTGAGGAACAGCTTATTGACGTTTGCGGGCTGATTCCAGATTCGATTGCAGCCACCAACGTGAACATCTTGAAGCAGGATCCAGCCTGTCTGGATGCCTGCGTGGCAAGATTGAACTGGTCGGAATAGTAGTCCCTTCCGCCGAACAGAGCCACGACGTATCCAGTGTCGGGATCTATTGAAGTGAGCGAGATGTCCACATCATCGTCGAGTGTCGCGATCTTGTCTTTGCAAGCTGTCTCGGCAGCCTCTTGGTCCTTGACATTCAACGTTGTGTAGACCGTGAGCCCACCTTCGAAGACTTCCTCGGTGGAATACTCCTCCAACAGGAGATGCTTCACCCAAGATGTGAAGTATGGGTACTTGTAGATTCCGTCGTCGTGATCATTGCCCTCGAGCGGGTTCAGCGTCAGCTCCTCTGCCTGTGCCGCATCGTGCTCCTCCTGCGTGATGTAGCCGTTTGACAGCATCCTGTCGAGAACCAAGTTGCGCCGTTTAAGAGCGTTTTCGGGATTTGTTTTTGGATTGTTGTTGGTTGGAGATTGGGGAATTCCCACTAGTGTGGCAGCTTCGGCCAGCGTGAGCTCGCTTGCATGCTTGGAGAAGTAATGCTGGGAGGCGGACTCGATTCCGTATGCTCCGTCTCCGTAGTTGATGGTGTTCAGGTACATCATGAGGATCTCGTCTTTGGAGTACTTTTGCTCGATTTGCAGGGCAAGGTACATCTCCCTGACTTTCCTCTTGATGGTTATCTCGTCCATCTCATCGATCAGCAGGGTATTGCGCACGAATTGCTGTGTGATCGTCGAGGCACCTTCTTGGCCACCGGCGAGGTTGACGAATATCGCCCTTATGATTCCCTCTGGGTCCACACCTTTGTGCTCGTAGAAGCGCTCGTCTTCTGTTGCGACTGTTCCATCAAGGACGTACTGTGAGACGTCCTTCATCTCCACGGGGTCCCTGTCCTCGATATAGAACTCCCCGAGAAGTGTCGTTCCATCGCTCGCATATACCTTTGTTTTTTGGGGGACATTGAATGCGTCGACCGAGGTGTAATCTGGAAGATCCTGCAACCAGCTCATGACCAGCCCATAACCTATAGTCGCACCAGCTGCAACGATTATTATCAAGCAGAGAAGGATGGCCATTACCAATCGAAAGGCCAAACTCTTCTTCCGCCTCGATCGCATATGCGCGTTAGTGGACATAGAATCCCCCAGATGGCCGTCATAACATGGTACTAGATTATATTACAAAGAAGTCCCAGCCGTTTCTGACCCCTTTCAGGTTGACCGCTGGTGGACTTGGACTAAATAAACTTCTGGGCAGCAGCATCCAAAATGGTAGACACTATGCAAATATGGATTTAGTCTTATATCTAGTTCGCCTAGATGAAAGGAAGCGCCACATGCTCTTCGAGAACATAGATATTCTGGATTCTGATTTCAATTGCGTGCGGGGGTGTTTCGTCGGCACTCGCGGCAACAAGATAGAATATGTCGGCTCCAAGAGACCCGACGGCAATTGGGGAGATAAATATGATGGTCGTGGCAAGCTCCTGATGCCGGGTCTTTTCAATGCCCACGGCCATGCGATGATGACGCTCTTGAGGGGATATGCCGAGAACCTCCCTCTTCAGAGATGGCTGCAAGAGATGGTGTGGCCGTTCGAGGCGAAGATCTCATATGAGTCGGCCTTGCCCGCAAGCCGATTGGCAATCGCCGAGATGCTCAGGTTCGGCACGGTTTCCTATAGCGATATGTACGTCCACGATGAGGCCAGGGTTCAGGCGGTGCTCGAGTCTGGGATCAAGTGCAACATGTCCCACGGTGTGCTGGCCTTCGATCCCGATGTCGAATACGCGGACATGCCAGATTATGCTGCCGTATGCAAGCTCATCGATGAGGCGAACGGGGCGGGAAACGGCAAGATCAAGGTCGAGATCGGTCCCCACGCCGAGTACGACACCGTGGAGAAGGCGATTCGCGGCATGGCTGAGCAGGCGCAAGAGCTGGGACTTGGAATTCAGGTACATGTCTCCGAGACCAAATCCGAGCACGAGGAGTGCAAGGAGCGTCACGGAGGGCTGACTCCCATTGCCTACCTCGAGAAACTTGGAGTGCTCGATTCCCCAACCACTGCCGCCCATTGCGTGTGGGCCACTGACGAAGACCTCCAGATCCTCAAGGAGCATGACGCCACGATAGCGACCTGTCCTGCTTCGAACCTGAAGCTCGGCAGCGGTGTTCCTGACATGAAGCGCTTCGTGGAGTCTGGCGCTAACGTCGCGATTGGAACAGACGGAGCTTCGAGCAACAATGCCCTGAACATGTTCCGGGATATGTATCTGTCGGCAATTGCCCACAAGGGAGCCTTGCAAGATCCCGTGGGAATCGGGGCAAGGGAAGTGCTCCGAGCTGCAACCGTCGGGGGCGCCCACGCTCAGCGAAGGGACGACAGCGGGGCAATCGAGGTTGGCAAGAGGGCAGACCTCATAGTGTTAGACGAGGATCTGCCCTGGATGCTTCCCGTATCCGACATGGCATGCAATGTCGTGTATGCCGCAAATGGGTCGGAAGTTGTGCTGACGATGGTCGATGGCGAAGTCCTCTACGACAACGGGGAATATCCCACGATCGACGTGGAGAGGGCGATGCGAGAGACACAATTGGCACGCGATTCAATAGTGGCGTCTCTATAGCCTGCCGGCGCAGCGGCGCATACCGGAGTGTTGACAGTGCAGCGGCCCAGAACCGATGCGGTTTCTGTGCCCTACGCCCTACTTGGAGCTCGACTTCTTACCCTGCTTGTCGCCCCACTCGGCTCCTGTTGCCAGCCCCCACTTCGCGAACATCTTGTTGTAGAACTCCGGACG
>JBMNUL010000165.1:0-5605 GCA_050946255.1 Coriobacteriales bacterium
AGGGAGACCCCATCCTCTACGAATCTGAGGACGACATGGTCTCCAAGTACATCTGCAACAAGGCCCTCCTCGAAAAGGAGCTCATCGAAGTTGCCGGCAAGTACTCGATTCCCTATACGATTGCCCGGCCGGCGTTCATCTATGGACCGTTCAACTATGCCCCGAGAGAGTCTTGGTACATCGAGAAGATCGCTCACAACAAGCCCATCGATGTCCTCACCGACGGCACTGCGCATTTCAACTTCGCCTACGTCGTGGATGTCTCCACAGCTATGATGAAGTTCATCGGCAACGAGAAGGCATACAACCAGATCTTCAATATCTCGAATCCCGAGGTGATCACCGAGAAGAGATTCGTCGAGAAACTGGACGAACTACACGGGACTCCTATTCCCAAGATCGAGCACACGGTGCAGGAGGTCCTCGCCAACAACATTGCGATCCCCTGGCCCCTCACCGATGACGAGCTATATGATGGCTCGAAGTTCGCCGAAACGTTCGGATACGAGTACACCCCATTCGACGAGGGGATGCGCAAGGCCTACAAGTCGTTCATGAACGTCTACGGCCCGAGACAGTAGATCGATTCGCGGGACATAGGCTGCCCGACGATAAAGACTTGGAAACTAAACAACGGCTGGCCCCGACCAACGTGGGACCAGCCGTTCTGCATATCTGCACAGAGCTCGAGGGAACCTAAGCAGCTAAGCCAATGCGCTACTTGGCATCGGCCCAGGTGGGACCATAAGAGACTGACACCTCCAGTGGAACAGACAGCTCGCAAACGCCGCTCATCTCCTCGACCACCATCTTGGACAGCTTCTCGATCTCTCCCTTCGGGCAGCTGAAGTCGAGCTCGTCGTGAATCTGCAGGAGCATCACGGACTCGAACTTCTCCTCTTGGAGCCTCCTCGAGACGTTGATCATGGCGAGCTTGATGATGTCGGCGGCAGAACCTTGCATGGGGTGGTTCATGGCAACTCGCTCCCCTGCCATCCTCTGGGACTGGTTGCTCGAATGGATCTCCGGCACATGGCGCTTGCGGCCGAACATCGTCTCGACCCAGCCCTTCTCCTTCACCTGCGACACGAGGCCGTTCAGGTAGACCTTAACCTGTGGGTATGCGGAGAAGTACCTATCGATCATCCCCTGGGCCTCGGCCATGGAGATGTGAAGCGACCTGCTCAAGCCAAACGCCTGCTGGCCGTAGACGATCCCAAAGTTCACCGCCTTGGCGCGAGACCTCATCTCCGGGGTCACATCTTCGAATTCGACGCCGAAGATCCTCGCAGCCGTCGACCTGTGGAAATCGCTGCCGTGCTTGAACGCATCGATCAATCCCTCATCGCCGGACAGATGTGCCAAGAGCCTCAGCTCTATCTGCGAATAATCCGCAGAAAGGAAGACGGCCTCCTTGCCGTCGGAGGTCATTTCCTTGTAGGGAACGAAAGCGGTGCGAATCTGCCTGCCAAGTTCGGTGCGCACGGGAATGTTCTGAAGGTTCGGGTCTGAAGACGAGAGCCTCCCCGTCGCCGTGACGGTCTGATTGAAGGAGGTGTGCAGCCTGCCATCACCCAGACGCATGTCAGGCAGTGTATCCAAATACGTGCTCTTGATCTTTGAAAGCTCGCGGTACTCGAGGACGAGGCCCGGAACAGGGCTGTCGCCCTCGGCGGCCAGGCTCGTCAGAACAGAAGCATCAGTGGAATATCCGCTCCTGGTCTTCTTCTTGGGCTTCAGACCCAGCTTCTCGAACAGGATATGCGAGAGCTGCTTCGGAGATCCAAGGTTGAACTCCTCCCCCGCCTCAGCGTATATCTGCGAAGAGAGACCTTCGATCTCGTCCCCGATCTGATCTGCTAGCTCATGGAGCCTGTCGACATCCATTTCCAACCCGGCACGTTCGAGCATCACGAGAACGGGAACAAGAGGCATCTCGATTTTCCGATAGCAATCGAGAGAACCGTCCTCAGAGAGCTTTTTCTCGAGAACATCGCGGAGCCTGAACGCGATGCCCGCGCGGTAGGTCAATTCGTCGTCGGTGAGCTCCTCGGGATCAGCGCCCTTCTTCGGCTTCTCCTTGGTCTTGAGCTGAACGCCAAGATACTCCATTGCAAGATATTCAAGCCCGTAGCTCGATACTGACGAGTCGAGGAGATAACCGGCAATAGAGAGGTCGAATATCCTGGAGGGGTCCACGCTGCCGATTTCAATCAGAGATTCTTTGGAGGAATCTTGGGGAATGAGCTCTTGGAGCATATCCTTCGAATCCGGAACGACAATCGTATTCGACTCCGATGAGACGAATCTTGCAAGAGATGAGTTGATGGCTTCCCCACGGAGCACAGTCGCCTTCTCGCCATCGCAAACGGCGAGCTTGTAGCCATCGTCGAAGAGGTTGTCGCCGCCGATCTTCTCGGGCACTAGGGCCACAACAGCACCTGACGAGACAAGTTCGTCCACGAATGCCACGCTCTCCCCCTCGGGAACCAATTCCATCTTTACCTCGGTCTCTGGATCCTCATGTGAAGAAGAATTCGAATCATCTTGAAGCGCCAGGATCTTCGAGACATGCGAGGTGATATTTAGCTCCTTGAAGGCATCGACGACCTCTTTCGGGTCGAAGTCCGGGAACTTCACAGACTCGAGATCTATGTCCACATCTAGATCCCGAACGATCGTGGCAACGGTCCTACCGGCGTTGAGACGGTCGACGTTATCGTGGATGTTCTGCCTGACCTTCCCCTTCAACTCGTCCTGGTGCTCGACAATAGAATCAGCTGAACCATACTGGCCGAGCAGCTTTGCAGCAGTCTTCTCGCCGATTCCAGGAACTCCGGGAATGTTGTCGGAAGGGTCGCCGCGAAGCGCAATGAAGTCCGGCACTTGCTCTGGGGTGACACCATATCGCTCCTTGACCTCGGCGGGGCCATAGACGATCACGTCCGAAAGGCCCTTCTTTGTGGCAACCACCTTGGTGGTTTCGGAGCAGAGCTGGAAGATATCTCGGTCTCCTGAGACAAGATAAGTCTCGATTCCGGCCTCGTCTCCCATCTTCGACAGCGTTCCCAGAACGTCATCGCCTTCCCAGCCCTCGAGCTTCACAACTGGAATCCTCATGGCGCCCAGCAGCTTCTCGATCATCGGGAACTGCTCCTTCAGGTCCGGGTCCATTGGAGGACGCTGGGCCTTGTAGATCTCGACCGCATCGAAGCGGAACTGGGGAATCCCGGCGTCGAACGCGCAGATGATTCCATCCGGATTGAATTCCTCGATCATCTTCAACAGCATGGAGACGAACCCGAAGACCGCGTTCGTGTGCCTGCCGTCGCTTGTCATCATGTAGGTTGGCACAGCATGGAATGCACGGTGCATCAGGCTGTTGCCGTCGATTACGGCAATCCTTCTCATATGAAAGCTCCGACTTTTCTATTCTTCGTTATCAATAATTCAAGGTCATACGGGTGTGGCCCGTGGAAATCTCGCCATGAGATGCCAGCGAATGAACCCGAGCACGAATTTTCCCGGGAAGATTGTGATTACAAACATACCACACGGAGAACCAACAGCTGCAAAGATACCCAAAGGTGACCAGACATTCCAAAGATACGTCACTTGGGATTAGTAGCTCCAAAGATACCCGACGCCCCTAACTGTCTTGAGATGCTGGGCCAGATCTGGGCCGAGCTTTGCCCTGATCCTCCTCACATGGACGTCGACCGTCCTGGAGCCGCCATAGTAATCGAAATCCCAAACGCGGTTTAGGAGCGCATCGCGTGAATAAGTCCTGCCTGGATGGGTAATCAGGAATGCGAGCAGGGCATACTCGAGATATGTGAAATCCACCGGCTCGCCATTGATCTTCACCTGGTATGTGGCTAGGTTCAGCGTCAGTGGACCCTGCCTGATGAACTCGTTGGCGTTGCCTTCCTCACCTGGCCAGAGAAGATGCCTGATCCTGGCCGAATACTCTTCATCGGAAGCGTCCCTGCAAACGAAATCGCTCGTGAACTGCACGGGAAGCCTGAGCGTTGGGAGCATGTCCTCGTCGACTATTAGGAGAAGGGAGAACTCTCCCTCGTCCGAGAGCTCACCCTCGAGCCTCGAGAGCGCGTTCAGCTCTTCCTCGGAAGCGTCGGAGATTATGAGGCTGTAATCGTCATCTAGGTGACCGTTCACGATATCCCCGAGGGACTTCTTGGAGAAGATCGCCTCTGCTTCCATCTCGTCTACGATCGATTTGACCCTCCTCGCAAGGGTCTGCCTTGAGGTCAATATCAGAATTTTCCTTGGATGCATCTCATTGCCCCCGTTAGAGAACCGTAAGGAACCTGTTGAGCTCCCACTCAGTTACCGTCTTCTCGTATTCGTCGCATTCCTCGCGCTTAGCCTTCACGAGGTAATCGAAAATGTGGTCCCCGAGGACCTCTCGCATGAATTCCGACTCCTCGAACACGCTCAGGGCATCCGAAAGTGTCCTTGGGAGCTCTGCGATGCCAGCAGCCTCGCGCTCCTCACGGCTCATGTCGGCGATGTTGACCCCATCGAGCGGGTCCCCGAGCTCGAGTTCCTCCTCGATGCCCTTCAAGCCGGCGGAGATCGTCGCCGCGAATGCCAGATACGGGTTTGCGGAAGGGTCTGCAACCCGGATCTCCACGCGCGAAGCGAGCTCGTCGGTCATCCTGTACGCGGGAATCCTGATCAAAGCAGAGCGGTTGGACCTGCTCCAGCAAACGAAGCGAGAGGTTTCCTTGTGCGAGAGAAGTCGCTTGTAGGAATTTACGTACTGGTTCGTGACCATTAGATACTCGGGAGCATATTTGAGAAGGCCTGCGATGTAGTGCTTAGCGGTCTTTGAGAGGTTCATCCCATACGGGTCCTTGGAATCGTAGAACACGTTGTCACCGTTCTCGTTGAACAGCGACTGATGCAGGTGCATCCCACTGCCGTTGTATCCTTCCAGGGGCATCGGCATGAAAGTTGCGTAGACTCCGTGCAGGAGCGCGATCTCCTTGACGACCAGCCTGTAGGTCATGACCGAATCTGCCATCGAGAGGGCGTCGGAGAACCTGAGGTCGATCTCCTGCTGAGACGGCGAGCACTCGTGATGAGAATACTCCACTGGAATCGACATGTTCTCGAGGGTGAGGATCGTGTCCCTCCTCAAGTCGCTTGCATGGTCTGCAGAGGTGAGATCGAAATATCCTGCCTGGTCGATTGGCTTGGGCTCCTTGTCGCTCTCCAGATAGTAGTATTCGAGCTCGGGCCCGATATTGACCGTGTAGCCCATCGACTTGGCCTTCTCGACGGTCTTCTTGAGAACGTATCGGGGATCGCCCTCAAAAGGAGTGCCGTCTGGGTTCCTGATCTCACAGAACATCCTCGCGACGCCGTTATCCTTGGGTCTCCATGGCAGAAGCTGGAAGGTGCTGGCAATTGGGAAAGCCATCATGTCGGATTCCTGGACTTTCCTGAAACCCGGGATAGAAGAACCGTCGAATTCCATTCCGACCTCCAGCGCGTTGTCGACCTCGCTGTTGGTCACGGCCATGGACTTGAGGTTTCCCAGAACGTCTGTAAACCAGAGCCTGATGAAATGGATGTC
>JBMNUL010000166.1:0-5529 GCA_050946255.1 Coriobacteriales bacterium
ACAGGACGAGAGCCTGTGCCGCCTCTGTAGTGCGCGCATGTGACTTCTATAAGTAATACAACACAATCGAAGATTTGCCCAAAAACCGTCGTATCATATTAGGTGTAATGCGCTCAAGTTTCCACTTGGGTGCCTACCAGATTTGGGAAGAGGGATAACTATGAGACTGATTGCCATAGCAGTAGCTATTGCCTTCCTGGCAATACGGTCACGCCAAGACGCCAGGCTCATGGAAGAGGTTTGCGAGGGTTAGCCCGCAAAAACAGGCCATCCAAATTGCCTTTTTTGGCTAATCGAGATTGCATTATAGATTGCATCCGAGATCGTATGGGCTAGGAAACGACAAATAAGGCCAACCCAAACTCGAGGGCTGACCTTCATATTCTTCATGGTGGGCCCAGCAGGATTCGAACCTGCAGCCAAAGGATTATGAGTCCTCTGCTCCACCGTTGAGCTATGGGCCCCTGTATTGTCTTGTGCAATCGTAGTGCAAATGCGCGTAAGAGATTGTACCAGATTTGACCAAACTAGGTCCGGCAATTGCGCCACCGAGCTGCCACTAGCAGAGTCGAGACCCCGACGGGACGCACGTATGTGCAATCTCCCAAGGTTGCCCAGCCGTTGACCATCTCCCATCGCTCGAAAATCCCAATGGAGCTCTCCCGGGAAATTTCACCACCACTGTTCCAGTCAACCATCCCACACTCTCTCTCAAGCCAAGTATCCGGCACATCTCCCAACCTCCCCCCACCGCCATCTCCGATTCCAATGTTTCCCAAGTTTCACCCTCTCGAAACAATTTAGAAATATCGTCCCAATAGAATCCACATTGTCTACGACATGGACACCCGCATACATACGGATTGCAATGTTGAGCCAGCGCTCTGATGTTTCGAGCCCTGAGTTGCGATCACCGGCATCGATGTTTTCAGGGTCATCCCGGCCCCACTGCAATCCACAGAAGGATGTTTGAGAGGAGAAGAAGATGGTCCCACGGGAAGGCGATGTCCGCATCCCCTCTGGATGCGCTATCGCCGCAATCATGGACAGAACCGGCGAGAGGATGTCGGGATCTGACATCAAGGCCGCAGTTGGGCTCATGCACGACAGGTCCAACGGCCTTGGAGGAGGATTCGCGGCATACGGCATCTATCCAGAGTATGCCGACCTCTACGCATTTCACATTTTCTACGAGACCAAGGAGGCCAGGACCGAGACCGAATCGTTTCTGGTGAACTACTTCGACACCGAGGTCGCCGAGCGCATGCCAACCAACAAGGTGCGCTCGATTCACGACGAGCCCCACATCTGGCGCTATTTCATGGCTCCCTACATCGGGAAGCTGAGGGACAGCGGGATGTCAGAGGACGACTTCACAATGCGAGCCGTGTTCCACATCAACGCGAACATCGACGGTGCGTACGTTTCCTCGTCCGGGAAGAACATGGGAGCTTTCAAGGGAGTCGGATATCCGGAAGATATAGGCGATTTCTACAGAATCGACGAGTACAGTGGATGGCTCTGGACTGCACACGGACGCTTCCCAACCAACACACCTGGATGGTGGGGAGGAGCTCATCCGTTCACCCTCCTAGACTGGTCGATCGTCCACAATGGCGAGATATCCAGCTACGACACCAACCGAAGGTATGTGGAGCAGTTCGGCTACGAGTGCTCCCTGCAGACTGATACCGAGGTCATCACCTACCTGTTCGACCTTCTAGTCCGCAGGCACGGGCTCTCGCAGGAGATGGCCGCTCACATCATCGCAGCTCCGGAATGGGATGAGATAGACCGCATGTGCGCCGAGGACAAGGAGTTCGAGACGGCTTTGCGCGCAGTGTACTCCCGTGCTCTCGTCAATGGCCCGTTCTCGATCATCTTGGGAAGCAAAGACGGTCTCCTGGCCCTCAACGACAGGCTGAAGCTCCGCTCGTTGGTCGCCGGTGAGAAGGGCAGCAAGGTTTACATAGCCAGTGAAGAGTCGGCAATCAGGCTGGTCTGCCCGGATGTGCAGAACGTGCGTCAAATCGGCGGAGGCGAGCCATTTGTCGTGAGGCTCGATGACAAGGCCAAGCAAAAGATAGAAGAGTCCGCACGCGCCCAGTCGAGGTTCGGAGATTACTCCAACCCCTTCTCGATGGGAGGCGATTTCTAGATGCTCGACCTCATGGTTCAGAAATTCAAGGTGGTCCGCGACGACAAGCTCTGCATCAGGTGCGGGGTATGCGCCAGACAGTGCGCCAACGAGGTCCACGTCTACGACCCCGACTTCGACGAGATGGTCGCCCACGACAAGACATGCGTCAACTGCCAGCGCTGCGTTGTGATGTGCCCGACCGACGCCCTGACAATAATCAGAAACCCTCAGGCAAACCCAGATTCGATAATCTGGAACAACGAGGTCATGAGCAGCATCAACAAGCAGTCGGAGACAGGTGGGGTGCTGCTGACCAGCATGGGCAATCCAAGGCCGTACCCTGTTCCGTTCGACAACATCCTGTTGAACGCGAGCCAGGTGACGAACCCCTCGATCGACCCTCTTCGAGAGCCCATGGAGACCAGAGTCATCCTCGGCTCCAAGCCTGTTCAGATCAAGGTCAACGAGACCGAGCACAAGATCGAGAACAAGCTGGGCCCGCTCCGCAAGATAGACATCCCGATCATGTTCTCCGCCGTGTCCTTTGGAGCCGTTTCCCTGAACGCCCAGAAGACGTTGGCACGTGCAGCCCAAGAGCTGGGGACCTTCTGGAACACCGGTGAGGGAGGTCTGCACCACGACCTCCTCCCCTACAAGGACAACACGATCGTCCAGGTTGCATCTGGAAGGTTCGGCGTCGACGTCGACTACCTCAACGCAGGCTCTATCGTGGAGATCAAGATCGGCCAGGGCGCGAAGCCCGGCATCGGAGGGCATCTCCCAGGAGAGAAGATCAACGACGAGGTTTCGATAACGAGGATGATCCCTAAGGGCACAGATGCGATCAGCCCCGCGCCACATCACGACATCTATTCGATCGAGGACCTCAGGCAGCTGATCTACTCGATCAAAGAGGCCACCAACTACACGAAGCCGATATCGGTGAAGATCGCGGCGGTCCACAATAGTGCGGCAATCGCCAGCGGAATCGTCCGCGCGGGTGCCGACATCATAGCAATCGATGGGTTCAGGGGCGGCACCGGAGCAGCCCCGATGAGAATCCGTGACAATGTGGGAATTCCAATCGAGTACGCCATCGCCTCCGTGGACGAGAGGCTCCACCAGGAGGGCCTGCGCTCGAGCGTGTCCCTGATCGCCAGCGGTTCGATCCGCAACAGCGCAGATGTCGTCAAGGCTATAGCCCTGGGAGCCGACGCGGTTTACGTGGCCAGTGCCCCGATGATCTCGATGGGATGCCACATGTGCCAATCCTGCAGCACAGGCAAGTGCAATTGGGGAATCGCAACCCAGCGGCCCGAGCTCACGAAGAGGCTCAATCCCGACATCATGTCCGAGAGATTGGTCAACCTCATGAAAGCCTGGAACCACGAGATCCAGGAAATGCTCGGAGGCATGGGAATCAACTCGATTGACTCCCTGCGCGGTAACAGGTTGATGCTCAGGGGACTTGGGCTCTCCGACAGGGAGCTCGGCATCCTCGGCATCAAGGCGGCAGGAGAGTGATTCAAGTGAAAAGGATATACAGCATCGAGAGGCTCTGCCTCGATTGCAAGCTCTGCGAAGTCGCCTGCAAGACCGCCCACTCCAAAAGCGGAAACATCGTGAAGGCTTACAAGTTCGAGAAGCCCGCCCCGGTCAGCAGGATGCAGGTCGAGGGGAACCTGCTCGACAGCATCGCCGTGCAGTGCAGGCACTGCGACAACCCCAAATGCGTCGAGGCATGCATCACCCACGCCATGACGAAGGACCCGGAGACCGGGATAGTCTCCGTTGACGAGGACAGGTGCATCGGGTGCCTCACATGCGTGGCGGCATGCCCATACGGATGCATCATCCCCTCGGACGTGGCGCTGAAATGCGACATGTGCATCAACAGAGTCGGCGGCGAGCCCGGTAAACCGGCCTGCGTCGAGGCCTGCCCCAACCGTGCACTGGTAATTGAAGACGTGGAGGCGATGTAGATGAGGAAATACAGCTACATCATCGTTGGAAACTCTGCGGCCGCAATCAGCGCGGTCGAGGCCATAAGGTCCATTGACGACAAGGGAACTATCCTCATCCTCGATAGGGAGGACACCCCGGCCTACTCCACCCCCATGATCTCCTACCTCCTCAAGGGAAAGACAGACGAGGGCCACATGGCGATTCGCGGGCCGCGTTTCTACGAGGAGAACAAAGTGGACTGCGGATTCGGGAAAGAAGCCGAGGCAATCGACCCAAAGTCCCATACCATCACCGCCGGTGGTGAGAAGTACGAGTATGGAAAGCTCCTGCTCGCCTGTGGGAGCAGACCTGCCGAGCCTCCGGTGGAGGGATTGGGGGGAAGCAACGTTTTCCCGTTCCTCAATCTCACCGACGCCCATGCGATAGAGGAATGCATCTCGGAATGCCGCAAGGCAAACCCCGATTCCCCGGTTCGAGCCGCTGTGATAGGGAGCGGGCTCATCGGATGCAAGGCATGCGAGGGACTTTCGGCCATAGTGGACGAGCTGACGATGCTCGCAAGGAGCCCCCAGATCCTCCGCTCCATCCTCGCCCCCGAGGCAAGCCCGATTGCAGAGCGCGCCCTTGCCAAAGGAGGCGTCGACGTCAGGCTCTCCACGGTTGCCACCGCTTTCGAGAAGGACGGGGACATGGTCACGAGCCTCACTCTCAACGACGGGAGCAAGCTCGAGTGCGACCTGGTCATTCTGGCGGCAGGTGTCAGACCCAACGCGGAGATGGCCGTGCAAGCCGGCGCGAAGATCGAGCGCGGGCTAGTGGTGGACGAGCACATGCAGACGAATCTCCCAGACGTATATGCGGCAGGAGACATCGCCCAGACACACGACATCCTCGAAAACCGCGACCGCGTCATCGCCCTATGGCCAAATGCCGTCAAGCAGGGCCATTGCGCCGGTCTGGCCATGGCGGGTTCGGACAAGACGTTCGATGGGAACTTCCCGATGAATTCCATCACGCTGTTCGGCCAGACGTTCCTCTCCGCAGGAGTCAAGAACCCCGGCGAGGGAATGGTCTGCCGCACGAGCCTCGAGGGGGACAATTTCTCGAAGTTCATCACCTCAGGCGACAACCTCGTAGGGTTCATGGTTGTAAACCGGCCTCTGAACGCTGGAATCTACACGAGGCTCATCGACGAGAAAATCCCCCTGGGCGATGTGGACCCGCAGATGTTCTCCAGGGCTCCGCAAATCTACGACCTCCCAGAGAAGATCCGTTGGGAGAAGACCCACGAGGTAGTCACCGAGAGGAGAAACTGAGATGCCTAATTCGGAATGCGTTGAGATCGAGCTGGGCACCACCCACTACCGCGAGATCAACGAGAAGATCAGAGAAGATATCGCCAATGGGATCAAGACTTTCGACCT
>JBMNUL010000167.1:0-5513 GCA_050946255.1 Coriobacteriales bacterium
AAGGGCGACGACGCCCCAGTCGGTTCCCTCGATCTTGGGGAGAACGATGTCGCACTTGTCGCCCTCCATGGAGACGGAGTTGATGATTCCGGGCTTGTTGCAGAACTCCATAGCAGCCTGCACGCAGACCTCGGGGCTCGGGGAGTCGACGCAAATCGGCAGGTCGGACTCTTCCTGGATCATTCCGATGAGCCACTTCTGAAGGTCGAGCTCGCCCTCGTTGCGGGAAGCGCAGCAGTCGAGGAAGTCTGCGCCGGCCTCGGTCTGCGCCTTGGCGAGATAGCGGATGTAGGACTCGTCATGCTCGTCGATTGCCTTGCTGGTGCGGGGAATCGATCCGTTGATCTTCTCGCCGATGATGTACATACCTTCCATGTGTTTCCTCCTGTTTTAGAAACTAACCTGTTTGCAGTGCAAATACCTTAGCTACTGCTACTGCGCGGCCTTCTCGGCCGAATCCACGACGTGGCTGATCAGCACGCTCGTGGTAACGCTTCCAACTCCACCGGGAACCGGGGTGATGGCCTCTACGATTGGCTCGACCTCGTCGAAGATGACATCTCCGCAGAGCTTGCCCTTCTCCTCGTTCCAGCCGATTCCAACGTCGATGACGATCTGGCCGGGCTTGAAGTACTCGGCGCCGATCGTTTCCATCTTGCCGGCGGCGACGATGACGATGTCGGCCTCCTTGGTGATCGAGGGCATGTCGACCGTCTTAGTGTGGCAGATTGTGATCGTGGCGTTCTTGTGCATCATCATCATTGCCACTGGCCTGCCGATCACGAGGCTGCGGCCGATGATCGTGCAGCGCTTGCCGCGCGGGTCGATGCCGTAGTGGTCGAGGATCTCGATGCAGGCCTGCGCGGTGCAGGGAGCGAAGCCCTGGCCGCTCTTCATGAACACGCCTGCCATGGAGCCGACCGTGATTCCGTCGATGTCTTTTGCCGGATCCATCTTGGCGATGATCGGCTTGTCATCGAGCTGCTCTGGCAGCGGGCGGAACATCAGGATGCCGTGCACGCTGTCGTCGGTGTTGATCTCGTCGAATGCGGTTTCCAGCTGCTCCTGGGTGCAATCGGCGGGGAGCACGACGTTGCGGACGGTCACTCCCACGGACTCTGCACGCTTCGTGGCGCCGCGCTCATAGGAGAGGTCGTCATCGCGCTCGCCAACGCGAAGGATCGCGATGGTTGGCTCGATGCCCTTTGCCTTGAGGTCTTTCACGCGTGCGGTGAGCCTGTCGTTCATTGCTGCGGCAACTTCCTTGCCGCTGAGGATTTTGGCCATTTTCTACCCCCTGATCCTTGCGAACACCGCGTCGTAGACCTCGTCGGCCTTGGCGCAGTACTTGTCGAGCAGGGCGTTTGCCTCGTCCTCGAGCTTCTTGGCGTAATCCTTGTCCTTCATGGACTTCGTGTTGATGAACACGTTGAGAGAGGCGCCCTTGATCGCCGCCTTGCAGCAGGTGGCGCCGACCCCTACGTCCGAGATCGCAATTGCGGTGCCGATCTGGCCCATGCGCTCCAGCAGGTCGATTGCCTTGCCGACTTCGCGCATGATGTCCATCGGGACGTCGCATGCAACGCGGAGGGCTTTCTCCATTACCTCGTCGCGGGTGGGGTCGTCCTTGGGGATGCCATATGCCTTCGAAAGGGGCTCGAACGCCTCGGCATCGGCATCGATGAGCGAGAGGAGGTTCGCGCGAACTTCCTCGCACTGCTTCATGAGGCCTTTGACCTCGTCTTCGACATCGGCATACTTGGGTTTGCCAACCGTGAGGTCGCCAACCATGTTGCCGAGGGCGATGCCCACGGCGCCGACGAGAGCAGATGCTCCGCCGCCGCCGGGGACAGGTGCCTTCGTCGATAGGACGTCGGTAAAGGACCTGACATCTTTATCGAGAAAACTCATTTACTGAACTCCTTCTGAGACGCTGTGCAAAATCGATTAGAACAGGCCAGTGATCTTGCCATTGGCGTCCACATCGATCTTCTCCGCGGAAGGAACCTTGGGGAGACCGGGCATCGTCATGACATCGCCGGTGAGGGCAACGATGAAGCCTGCGCCAGCGCTGACCTTGAGGTTGCGAACCGTGATCGTGAAGTCCCTCGGTGCACCGAGCAGGGCAGGATTGTCGGAGAAGGAGTACTGGGTCTTTGCCATGCAGATCGGCAGCTTGTCGAATCCGTTGGCCTCGAGCTCCTTGAGCTGTGAAGGAGCGTTGCCGACGAGCTCCACGCCGTCAGCGCGATAGATCTTGGTGGCGATGGTGTTGAGCTTGCTCTCGATGCTGTCGTTGACATCATAGAGGAAGTCGAATGTGTTGGGCTGCTCGCAGAGCTGCACGACCTCCTCGGCGAGGTCCTTGGCTCCCTCGCCGCCCTTTGCCCATACCTCGGACAGGCAGACGTTGACGCCGAGCTCCTTGCACTTGTCCTCGACGAGCTTGAGCTCTGCCTCGGTGTCGGTCGGGAATGCGTTGATTGCGACGACTGCCGGGAGACCGAAGTTCTTGGTGATGTTCTCGACATGCTGGAGCAGGTTCGGGAGACCCTTCTCGAGAGCGTCGAGGTCCTCATGGTTGAGGTCGTTCTTGGGAAGTCCACCGTGCATCTTGAGAGCGCGGACCGTTGCGACGATGACGACTGCATCGGGCTTGAGGCCAGCGAGGCGGCACTTGATGTCCATGAACTTCTCGGCACCGAGGTCAGCACCGAATCCGGCCTCCGTTACGACGTAATCGGCAAGCTTGAGAGCGGTCTTGGTGGCGAGCACGGAGTTGCAGCCGTGTGCGATGTTGGCGAATGGGCCGCCGTGGACAAGCGCCGGGGTGTGCTCGAGGGTCTGGACCATGTTGGGCTTGATCGCGTCCTTGAGGAGTGCAGCCATGGCGCCGTTGGCCTTGAGGTCTGCAGCGGTGACGGGCTTGTCGTCATAGGTGTAGGCGACGACGATCTTGCCGAGGCGCTCCTTGAGGTCCATGATGTCGGTAGCCAGGCAGAAGATTGCCATGACCTCGGAAGCAACGGTGATGTCGAATCCATCCTCGCGGGGCACGCCCTGCTTGGCTCCGCCGAGTCCGTCGACGATGTGGCGCAGCTGGCGGTCGTTCATGTCGACGACGCGCTTCCAGGTGATCTTCTTGGGGTCGATGCCGAGGGCATTGCCCTGCTGAATGTGATTGTCGAGCATGGCTGCGAGCAGGTTGTTGGCAGCTCCGATTGCATGGAAGTCGCCGGTGAAGTGGAGGTTGATGTCCTCCATCGGGATGACCTGGGCATATCCGCCTCCAGCGGCACCGCCCTTGATTCCAAACACCGGGCCGAGCGAGGGCTCGCGAAGAGCGATCATCGACTTCTTGCCAATCTTGCGGAGACCGTCGCCGAGACCCACGGAAGTGGTGGTCTTGCCCTCACCTGCGGGGGTAGGGGTGATAGCAGTGACGAGGATCAGCTTGCCGTTTGGCTTGTCAGCGAGATCCTTGAGCAACTGTGTATCGATCTTGGCTTTGTAATTGCCATATTGCTCGAGGTACTTCGCATCTACACCAGCGATCTTCGCGATCTCGGTGATGGGCAGCATTTCAGCAGCCTGAGCAATTTCAATGTCCGACTTGACTTCAGCCATGTTGTTGCACTCCTTCTCGAAAATCTTTACAAATGGATGAAACGGATAAGACACGCAATTTCGTAGTATAACCAGTTTTTCAAGCTATCGATTTGGCAACTGCCCTATACCCGCGAAAAATTCCAAATTCGGAAGGATTCGGGGGGTTTGCGACCCTTTGGCAATGATTTAACATGCTCAAATTTAATTGAATTACCGGCACTTTTACACTTGATGCTAGAATCTAGAGCATCGTGAGGGGGTGTCTAAATGAGGACTATTTCAGAGATGAAAAAGGCCGTCGTCATGAAAGGCGACAAGAACCGCAAGATGGGGAAGATCCGATATGCTGTTTTTCATCCGACGGAACCCCGGCTCGTGGGTTTCATAATCCACAGACACGACACCGCCGGAATGATCAAGCACGACGACAGGTTCCTTGCATATGACTCCTTCAAGGTCAGGGATGGGAGGCTCCGCGCCTCGATGGACAAGGGCGCCTGGGACGATGGGGCCTGCGAGAGGCTTGGAGTCGATTTCGACAAGTGCGTGGTCTGGAGGGGGATGCCGGTCGAGACGGAGAACGGCGAGTCCTTTGGGAAAGTAGAGGACGTCAGCTACGACGAGACCACCGGAAAAGTCCTGGGAATCACGACAGATGAGGGGCCTCTCTCGAATTTCCTAATCGGAAAGTGCAGTTTCGAGCCGGAAATGATAATCGTGTACAGGGATGGCCGGATATTGCTCACCAGCGCCGCCGCTGGGAAGGAAGCCTCTGGTGGAGCGGCGGCAAAGGCCGGTGAGGCGGCTGCCAAGATCTCCAATTCAATGAAGGAGAAGGGCCCCAAGGCCGCGAAGTCTATGGACGATGCGGTGCAGAAGGGCGCTCGGAAACTCGGCGAGGGCATTGGGGAGATGAAGCGGCAGGGCGAGGAAGCTTCCAGGAAGCATTCCGAAATACCCCAGGAGGAGACCCTGAGCTATGCCTTGGGCAAACAGCTTGGCAAGGCGAGGGGAATGTTCGAGGAGTTCAAGGAAGAATACAACAAGGAGGCCCACAGAGATGACTGATGGGGGCCGGCGAGGCAGCTCCCATTCCAGCGGCATCAACTCCGGCAGCAGCAACTCCGGTGGCCACGGTTCCGGGAACTATGCTTCCAACGGGCGCATTTCACGTGGGGGCCGTACAGATGCGAATCGAAACTCAGGCGACCTTCGGGAAAACTCAGACGGGCGGAATCTGCACAATATCTCGGGAAACGAGCGCCCGAGGAGAATGGTCTCCAAGGATGCACATGATCTCGACGTGAGGAGCGCGAGCAGGGTCGAAGGTCCTGCCAAACGGAATCCCAATGTTAAGAGGCTGAGGGAAGGTTCGCTCAGAGGAGAGTCTATAGCCGGGAAGCACGCTGCCCCGCGCAACTCCAGGACAAGGGACAAGGTTTCCAACCCCGCAGATGATTTCGAGGTCCGGCACAGCTCGTCTGGGCGCGACCTTGTTCGCCAGGAACACTACAAGGCGCATGGCAGTGCGCTCACCAATCCGGAAAAGCATGCCAGCTCATACGAAAGATCTCGTTCTCATGGTGGGCACGGCGGGCGAAGACGTGGCAATTCCGGCCCCGGAATGACCCGTGGGCAGCAGATCAGGAAACGGGTGCTGTTCGTATTGGTGGCCGTCCTGATCGTGGTGGGCATCGGCTTCGTCGTGTCCAGAGTGTCCTCGCTTTTCCCATTCGATGTGATGATCAACGGGCAATCGTATCAGGTCGATGCCGGGTCCAGCGTGCAGAGCATCGTGGACTCGGGGATTGTCGAGACGAACCCAGGTGATTTGCTCGCAGTTGACGGGTCGGTGCTCGAGGAGGGGAAGGGAGAGTCATTCTCTTTCAAGGTCAACGGCAAGG
>JBMNUL010000168.1:0-5496 GCA_050946255.1 Coriobacteriales bacterium
GGGTCAAACTCCCTTGCAGAACGGTTGTACTCGGGCGGATTGCCCGCGGTCACGATCACCCAACCCTTTGGGAGAACGTGCTGTCCGAATTTCTTGTACTGCAGGAACTGCAACATGGCCGGTGCCAGGGTTTCGGAGACGCAGTTTACCTCGTCGAGGAAGAGGATTCCCTCGGAGACCCCGGTTTCCTCGATGGCCTCGTGCACTGCGCCGATGATCTCGCTCATCGTGTACTCGGAGACGCTGTACCGCTTCCCCCCATATTCCCTCTGCACTATGAACGGGAGGCCGAGGGCGCTCTGCCTGGTGTGGTGGGTAATCGAGTAGGAGACGAAGTTGATGCCCATCTCGTGGGCAATTTGCGAAACGATTGCCGTCTTGCCGATCCCCGGAGGCCCCATCAGGAGAATTGGCCTCTGCATCTCTACCGGAATCTGGAAGACCCCGTTCTCATCGACCAGAAGGTAGGCCTCGACGGCTCCCTTGATCTGCTCACTGGCGGCTTGAATGTCCATTAACTGACCTGCCTGGCATATCTAGCCCGGGAACTGCCCGGGCGAATCGAACATGAAAAGGGTGCGCCGCCCCCTCGCGGAGCGACACACCCAAATCTACCACAACGCCGTATTGGCTACTATGCTTCGCTTACGCCACAGTGGCCTTGTATCCGGCGTCTACCACGGCGTTTACCAGAACGTCGTCGGGAACGTCCTTCGTCATGTTCACAACCGCATTGGCATCGTCGAGGCTGACCTTGGCGCTCTCCACGCCGTCAATCTCCTCGAGGGCCTTCGTGACATGGGCCACGCAATGCTCGCACATCATTCCCTCAACGTTGAGTGTCTTTTCCATCATGTCCTCCTTGTCGATTGCTCCTGTGCCATTATGGGCCACTGGAGAATTGCCCTGTACTACTACGTTTATGACGTTCTTGGAAGAGTGCGCGACCGGCTCATCTGAACCATTGGAGTTGCCGGCTCGCACGTCTTCGTTGTCAGCCTCCTCAACTAACGGAACCGTCTCCACGACCACATCACCCATCGAACCTTCAAGCTCTGCCACGTCGTCTGCCGGGGTCGCGAACTTGGGCTTCCAAGCACGCAACCTGAGCGCATTGCTCACCACGCAAACGGAGCTGAAGCTCATCGCTGCGGCAGAGATCATCGGGTTGAGGAAAATCCCCGCAAAGGCGAACACTCCAGCGGCCAGCGGGATGCAGACCGTGTTGTAGATCAATGCCCAGAACAGGTTCTGCTTGACGTTTCGCATCGTCGCCCTGGAGAGCTGGATGGCAGAGGGAACGTCCATGAGGTCGCTCCTCATCAGCACCATGTCGGCGCTGTCCATTGCGATGTCGGTGCCGGCTCCGATTGCGATTCCCACGTCCGCGCTCGCGAGAGCCGGTGCGTCGTTCACGCCGTCGCCAACCATGGCGACTCCTCCCTGCTCTGAGAGCTTCGCGACTTCTGCTGCCTTGTCACCCGGGAGCACCCCGGCGATGACCTCGTCGGTTCCGCAAATCCTCTGCACGGCCATGGCGGTGCGCTCGTTGTCGCCTGTGATCATCACGGTGCCGATTCCCATTGCCCTAAGCTCGGAGATGGCCCTGCGGCTCGTGGGCTTCACGGTGTCCGCGACGCAGATTATCCCAAGGGCCTTCCCGCCACGGGCGATGACAAGAGGCGTGGCCCCGGAGTCAGCCGCCTCGTCCATGCGGGAGGAAATCGAGGAGAGCGAAACACCTCGCGATTCCATCATCTTCCGGTTTCCGGCCAGACACTCCACGCCATCAACGGTACCCAGAATCCCCTGCCCGGGGACCTGCTCGAAACCTTCTACTGGTCCTTCAACAGCTCCCGAAGCGGATGCGTACTCGCAAATGGCCTGGGCAATCGGATGCTCGGATTTCCCCTCAAGCGAAGCCGCAACGCGGAGCAGGTCCTCCAGATCCGTTCCCTCGATGGCGACAACAGAGGTGACCTTGGGCTTTCCGCTCGTGATAGTCCCGGTCTTGTCGAGCATGACGGTCTTGACCTCTTTTGCACGTTGCAGGGCCTCGGCTGATTTCACGAGGATGCCATGGGTAGCTCCCCTGCCGGTGCCCACCATGATGGCGGTTGGCGTTGCGAGGCCAAGCGCACAGGGGCACGAGATCACCAGGACCGACACCGCCCTGGACAGCGCATCGGAGATTCCAGCTCCAACCACCATCCAGACCACGAACGTGACGATTGCCACGGCGATGACGGCCGGAACGAATATACCGCTGATCTTGTCAGCAAGGTGCTCGACAGGGGCCTTTGAGCTGGTGGCATCGTCGACCATCTTCGCGATCCCGGAGATCACCGTGTCCTCGCCAACGTGCTCTGCCCTCATCTGGAACCAACCCGACTTGCTGACTGTGGCTCCGATGACCTTGTCTCCGACGTTCTTCTCCACCGGGATGCTCTCGCCGGTTATCGCAGACTCGTCCACAGCCGCAGTCCCATCGACCACGACTCCATCGACGGGGATTCCCTGCCCGGATTTCACGACCAAGATGTCTCCCACTGCAACCTGCTCAGCGGGAATCTCCACCTCTTCGCCGTCCTCGATCCTGATCGCGGTCTTGGGTGCGAGGTCCATTAGGCCCTCTATCGCGCCGGTGGTCTTGCCCTTCGCCCTGGACTCGAAGTACTTCCCGAGGGTTATCAGGGTGAGTATCATGCCGGCAGACTCGAAGTAGAGGTCCATGGCCGCCTCATGGGCGGTGGCGATGTCTCCGACTCCCATCGCAGACGCCATGATGAACATCGCGCAAACGCCGTAGACGATCGAAGCCGTTGCACCGAGGCACACGAGAGAGTTCATGTTGGGAGCTCTCTGGCCTATCGCCTTGAAGCCGTTTGTGAAGTAGTTGAGGTTGACGCCCACGACAGGAATCAGGAGAAGGAGCTCGGTCAACGCGAGGACCATCACGTTCTGGTCTCCCAGGAAGAACCCCGGCAGAGGCCATCCGAACATATGGCCCATGGAAATGTAGAAGAGTGGGACGGTGAACACAGTCGAGATGATCAACCTGTGGAGCATCTTCTTGCGGTTTGCCTCGGCGAGTTGAGCCGGAGTAGGCCCAGAGGGCTTCGAGGAGCTGGACGAGCTTTGAGATTGAATTCTCGGGACAGCTCCATAACCGGCCTTGTCCACTGCCTTGCTTATATCCTCCAGCGTTTTGGGGTTGCCATCGTAGTCTACTACCATCGAGTTCTTGAGGAGGTTGACGTTGACATCCTCAACGCCTTCTACCTCGCGTGTGACCTTGTCGACCCTTGCAGAGCATGACGCGCACGTCATGCCCGTAACATCGAAAATCTGTTTCACATCAAATCACCTACCGACGGAACTTTCGCAGGAGATCCATCAGCTCGTCGACGACCTCGTCGTTGCCGTCGCGAACCTGCTCGAGAACGCACGTCTCGAGATGGTCCTGGAGCACAAGATCCGATATACGTCTAACGGCAGATTCAACGGCGGCAAGCTGAGTTAGCACGTCACCACAATACCTGCCGTCTTCGATCATCTGCTTGACCCCACCGAGTTGCCCTATGGCCCGGTTGAGCCTCTTCTGCAGATCCGCTTGAAGCTCATCGGACCTGGCGGTCTTCTTGTATCTGCATTCGCTGCAGCTCGAAACGCCACCGCTGCCATCATGGTTGCATGCTACGGCTTTCCCTGCTGTCTCGTCTTTCATGTCGTTTCTAGCCATTTCCAACCTCCGGCAATAACACGTTTCAGTTCCGAAGCCCACTTCTTTACAAGCAAAGCCCACATCTGATTCCCCTGTTCTGGGAAATCGGATAAGCTTCTTCTGAAGTCTCGCATCGGAACCAACAGCTCCGAAACGAAGCACCAAAGCTTTGAAATATACCCCTCAGGGGTATCAACAACACGAATAATAATACCCCCGAGGGGTATTTGCAATTAAATTTCACCTTTTTTTGACAACAATTTTGGTCGACGGGGAAAATTTCGTGTTAACGTTATGCCTGTCGTAAGGAGAAGATATTCTAATGACTTTTGCGCCGGCATACTATTGCTACTTTACCTATCGATTCTTCGATTGGCATGCTGCCGGCTGCGCTGAAGTCATGTAACCATCCTCTAATACGACATAATTCTTGGACATGACCTCCACAGCCGAACCCGAGCTGTGGAGGTTTTTTCATAGCAGCAGCCCGGACAAGCGGCTCCGTGAAGGCACGGAAAGAAGGAGACCGAATTGATTGTCATACTCAAGCAGGACCCAGACAAAAAGCAGCTGGACAATCTCATTTCCTGGCTCAAGGGGCAGGGGATGCAGATCAACGTCAGCCGAGGCGAGACGCAAACTGTGCTCGGCCTCATCGGTGACACCACAAGAATCGACATGGACCTGATCTCCGCGCTGGACATCGTCGAGGATGTAAAGAGAGTGCAGGAGCCCTACAAGAAGGCGAACCGAAAGTTCCACCCGGCTGACACCGTCATCAAAGTAGGCGACACGCAAGTCGGCGGAGGGACCCTCACGATAATTGCCGGGCCCTGTTCAGTGGAGACACGGCAGCAGACCCTCGAGATTGCCAAGCTTGTCAAAGAGGCCGGCGCAACGATGCTGAGAGGCGGCGCCTTCAAGCCCAGAACCTCCCCCTACTCCTTCCAGGGACTCGGCAAAGAGGGGCTTGACATCCTCAGGGAAGCGCGCGAGCAGACCGGGCTCCCTATCGTCACCGAGATCATGAACGCCGACGACATCGACCTCTTCGCCGACATCGACGTGCTCCAGGTCGGTGCAAGGAACATGCAGAATTTCGATTTGCTCAAGGTCATCGGCTCCACAGACAAGCCGGTGCTCCTCAAGCGCGGAATGATGGCTACCTACCAGGAGCTGCTCATGAGCGCCGAGTACATCATGTCGGAGGGAAATCCAAACGTCATCCTCTGCGAGCGGGGAATCCGCACTTTCGAGACCCAGACGAGAAACACGCTGGACGTCTCTGCTGTCCCGGTTCTGAGAAAGCTCTCCCATCTCCCAATCATCATCGACCCGAGCCATGCCGGTGGAAAGCGCGAGCTTGTTGCCCCGCTGTCGCTTTCTGCTGTAGCCGCTGGAGCCGACGGACTGGAAATCGAAGTTCACAACCACCCCGAAAAGGCGCTCTCGGACGGACCGCAGGCACTTCTCCCCGACGCCTTCGCGAAGCTGGTCACACAGCTCAACACGCTGCACGACACGATTTCACAAATGGGTGTTTACGACAGGGAGCAGGACTAGGACAGGAGAACCCAGATGGAACTCGACGAGATTAGAAAGCAGATCGACGAGACAGACGAGCAGCTGCTCGAGATATTCCTCAAGAGGATGGACCTCTCCAGACAGGTTGCCGAGACCAAAAAGGAAAGCGAAAAGCCGGTTTTAGACAAGACCCGCGAGAGGGAAATTCTAAAACGGGTGCGCGAGGAATCAGGAGACCTCGAGCGATA
>JBMNUL010000169.1:0-5464 GCA_050946255.1 Coriobacteriales bacterium
GGCTCATCGCATCCTGGGGCTGGAGCAGGTCCCAAGGGTATGGCCGTTCGCCATTCAAAGCGGTACGCGAGCTGGGTTCAGAACGTCGTGAGACAGTTCGGTCCCTATCCTCCGCGGGCGCAGGAGGACTGATGGGAGCTGTCCCCAGTACGAGAGGACCGGGACGGACCGACCTCTGGTGCACCGGTTGTCGACCAACGGCACCGCCGGGTAGCCACGTCGGGACCGGATAACCGCTGAAAGCATCTAAGCGGGAAGCCGGCCCAGAGATGAGTCCTCCATCCGGTAAGGCCCCTGGTAGAACACCAGGAGATAGGCCGCAGGTGCAAGCGTGGCGACACGTTCAGCCGAGCGGTACTAATCGGCCGAGCCCCTACCCGCATCTCCCCCGAGAGGGGGCCCGGCGGGGAGCCGGGCCGCGGAAAGACGCCGGCGCGCGGTGCGCGCGTGCCAGGTGTGCCCCCGCGTCCTCACCCGATTCCGCTGTGCGCCTGCCAGGGCGCCGCCCAGGTCGACTGCCGGGACAGCCCCCGGCGAGGCCAGCGGCCATGGAGGAGGGGACCCACCCGGACCCATCCCGAACCCGGAAGTTAAGCCCTCCATCGCCGATGGTACTGCGGCGGAAGGCCGTGGGAGAGCAGGACGCTGCTGGCCTCGCCGGGGGCTTTTCCACGCCCCGGGAGGGGCGGTGCATGCCGGCCGCGGGCCGGTTTTTTCATATATGAGCATTTTGCAGCCGGCTAAAAAGCCGGCTTGTTTATTTTCAAGCCGGCTCTTGGTCTCGATTCTTTCTCTTTCCTACAAGCTTTTCCGCTTGCTGCAGTCAATCATTTGACTTGGATCCAAACTCGAACCAAATGAGCGCTTAACGGCCCTTGAATTCCGGCGCCCTTTTCTCGAAGAACGACTTTGGCCCTTCTTTTGCGTCCTCTGTTCCATCTAGGATGTGCTTTACAAGCGCTTCCAAGACTGCAGCAGTTTCTCGGCTTGTATCAGTTGCGATGTTTGCACAGAGCTTGTCGAACTGAAGCGCAAGTGGGGCTTGCTTGGCCATTTGCCTTGCCCATTCCATGGCCTCGTTCATCAGTTCATCTAGGGGAACGACTTTGTTTACCAGACCCTTTTCGTAGGCTTCCTGTGCTCCCATCTTGCGAGCCGTGAGCGCCATTTCCTTTGCCAGCGCCACTCCGCACATCCTCGAAATCCTCTGTATCCCACCGGCTCCAGGGATAATCCCCAGGCCTGCCTCAGGAAGTCTGAACAAGGCGTTTTCGGATGCGATTCTGATATCGCATGCCATGGACATCTCCACGCCGCCGCCGATGCAATAGCCGTTGATTGCAGCGATGACCGGCTTGCTCAGATTCTCGATGCGGTCGGCTGCTTCCTTGAACCTGTTTGCGGAGAAAACCACCAAAGGGGCGTTGGGATCGGGCTCTTCGAGGAATTGTCCCACATCCATTCCGGATGTGAATGACTTCTCGCCTGCTCCGGTGATTATCGCTACTCTGATCTGGTTCTCAGATTCCACGAAGTCGAGAAAGTCGTGAATATCCTCGTGGCAATTTGCGTCGAGGGCGTTCATCTTCTCTGGGACATCGAAAGTGAGTATCGCGATGTTGCCTTCCTCTACCCTGATCTTCAGCTTGCGCATCTGTGGCAGGTCCATCTTTCCTCCTAATTTGCTGTTACGTTGAGTGCCGCAAAACATACGTCACATAATATATTGTCATGTTGAATTGAGGCGTTGTCACGTTCTGTTGTATGCGGTTCTTGCCACATTGGATGACGTCAGGATTATTGTGAGAGATCCGGAGGATTGTCCCGGTCGATTTCCCGATCTATATTTCGAGATATTTCCTCAATGCAGGCCACTGGCGCTGAGTCTCGAGATAGCCATCCATGTAGAGCGAGAAGAGCTTGTTCCTGTCGGTCTCCATATGTTTGACCTCTGGACGCACCTGCGGGTAGATGGCAAAAATCTCGCCGGCTTCTGCCATCTGCGCAATCTTCGCACGCTCTTTGTTGTATCTCAAGTGGCGTGTGTTCATTGCCTCGCAGAAATTCGGGAAATTGTGGTAAACCACACTGCCGAAGTCGTAGATCCTGCTCTTCTCCTTGCGATAAGCCCTGTCTTGAGTGAGGAGCACGATCTGCTTCTTGTTGCCCAGCCCTATCGAATGCTCCACTGGAATTGCATCCGAAATTCCACCATCGAGATATGGCTTGCCGTCGATGATAACGGTTTGGGAAACGAAAGGCATTGCAGACGAGGCACGCAAATAGATCAAATCGGTTTCAGGATCTACGACATGCATGAATTCTGCCTGTCCGGTTTCCAGATTCGTGACCGTTGCAATCAGGTTGCAGGGAGAACTTCTGAATCCGGCGTTGTCTTGAGGACAGTACTTCTCGGCAATGTCGTGGAACGCGAATTTGACGCCGTATGCGTTCCCGGTGGTCATGAAAGACCTCATGCTGAGGTAGCGCCACTCTGTGCAGAACCTGACGTTGACATAGCAGGAACGCCCTCTCTCTCCGCTGACATAGCTGAATCCAGAGAGTGCGCCTGCCGAGACTCCTACAAGATTCTTCGCGATAACACCCACGTCCAAGAGAAAATCGAGAGCTCCTGCAGCAAAGATTCCCCTTAGTGCGCCGCCCTCTACCGTGATGGTCAGGTCGATGGGCTCGTGGCCAACGTATGCGGGGGTGTAACCCGGCGTGTTGCAAGGGGTGTATATCTCGGGTGGAAGTGAGAAGGTGGGGTCTTCGATGTAGTGCATTTCCTTTATCACCTGGTTCCGATTTAAAAATAAGCATTTTATTCTTTTCCCAATATTATATGTGAGGTCGAGTTGTCGAAAGTTCGCGGTTGCGGGGAGTAGATGTTGCGATGCAAGCGGACGTTAGCAACTATGTGCCGGCCTCGCAAGGTCTCTGCCCGGCGTCCTCTTTTGCGGGGAGTAGATGTTGCGATGCAAGCGGACATTCGCGACTGCATGCCGGCATTCCTGCGGTCTCTTCCAGGCGCCCTCTCTTGCAAGGAGTAGATGTTGCGATGCAAGCGGACGTTCGCCACTGTGTGCCTGCCTCTCGGGGCCCATGCTCGGTGTTCTCTCAACAGGCTGTCCTAACCATCGTTTTGCATTTTTCATGGAGTTGCAATGTCTCTTGGTTATTGGGCAATCCCCCTACCGCTAATACCGTGGCTTTTGCGTCTTAGACAATCTTTACTTTCGGAATTGCCTTTATCCTACATTCAACGGATACTGTTGGTCGCGAGACCCAGGGAGAAAGTTGGGTCCCGTTTTACGGGCAGGTTAGAAAGAGGAGCGACTATGGTAGACAAGACTATGGTGGCAGAGGTCATCGAGCTTATTCGTCCGCAGCTTCAGGCAGACGGCGGAGACATCGACCTTATCGATGTCGACGATGATGGAACCGTTACCGTTGAGCTTCAGGGCTCTTGCAAGGGTTGTCCGATGTCGCAGCTGACGCTCGCACATGGCGTCGAGCGTGTTCTCAAGGAGAACGTCCCAGGCGTGCAGCGCGTTGTGCCGGCTGGAGACATGATGGATGGCATGAGCGACATGTCCCTGGGCGGGATGCCTTTCTAATCTTCGTCCGAGACAAGAGAGAAGACCCGGGCCTCGGAACTTTGAAGGTTGCGAGGCCTGATTTTTTAGCAAATTAACCGGGTGCGCCTTTTCTGATCGTCACGATATATTTCGATGGGCATATGAGCGGTTCAGCTGCTAGTATTTAATTGGATGTCGCCAAGGAGCTTTTCTTGTGGGGTAGACATACTGGGCGGACAGACCGGTGTTGCAGGTTGCGATTCTTCTGCAATTGCGTTGCTTGAGAATCGGTTCTCGAAGGGGAGTTTTTCAATTGATGTGCTGGGAGCAACGGGGTTGCGATGAAGAGATGATGAGCAGATGCCCACATTTCACCAACACTGCTCCGTACTCCCCATGTCCAGCAGACTGCAAATACGCAATTTGCGATAGGCCGACCCATAAGATCTCGACCGACATTTCGCTGTTGCTTGGATCGGACGTGGACAGGATGGCTGCCATAAAGGAAGGGTGCATATCATGTGAGGTCTTCCTGGTCAATGGGCCGCGTGTTCAAGGTTCGAACTGATGAATGGGATGAATGATATGGAACCTGCGGAGATCAATGGCATTTGCCCCAACTGTGGTGAGGTCACATTGAACGAGGACCTTTTCGAGGGTACATCATATGGCAAAGACGGCTCTACTTGCATGATGTTCTCTTGTCCGAAGTGCTCCTCGACCATTTCTGTTACCAAGCAAATTGGCACAGACGCGGCAATCGTGCTCACCAGGATGACGATAAGGGCAATCGAGGGATTCGATCCTATAGACGACACGGTTTCCGAAAGTGGAGTCAAGAGGCAGGCTGGCTCTCATATTAAGCATGAAGAGGATGCCACAGCCAAGCCTTCGGACGACTTGGGCTCTGAGAGCAAGGGGCCAGGTTCCGATTCAGAAGCTGAAGAGACAGAAACGGATGACGGCATCAAGGGAAATGCACGTTTCGACGGAAATGACGATTCTAACGACGGCAAAGATCCAGCGAAAAAACCGCAGCCAGACCAGCATGGCGTTTTGAACATCAACTACATGCCCTTGAACATGAACAAGATGATGACGTTCGGTGTCGAGCTCAGGCACAAGCCCCCTCGTGAGTCGGAATATGTGCCGAGCGAGGAGGACATTGCCAAGCTGGAGTATTTCCGCAAGCAGCTCGAGGACATTGATTTCGTCGATGATGCCATAGACGAGATTGACTCCGGATACAACTTCAACGATGGCGATAATGACGACGATAGCGACGATTCCGACAGCGATAGATAGCCCACTGAGTTTGGAACACTGGAAGCGGAACGTGGTCAGCTGAACGGCAAGGTTTGCGCGCTGGGACCTAGCCAGGCAAATTTAACTGGTGGGTAAGCCTGGCAACGGTTCACAAATTCGACGGAGAGGGAATTGCTCCAGGCAATATACGACGCGATGGATCCGGTGGCCTTCACCATTGGCCCGTTTGAGGTCAGATGGTATGGGCTTGCCTATCTTTTCGCATTCATAATCGGCGCCATCCTCGCATACAAGATTGCACGCAGATGGAAGATGGGAGTCAGCGTCGATGACATGACAATCTTCCTCATCGCCCTTATCATCGGCGCTGTTTTCGGCGCTCGCCTTGGATACGTTCTGTTCTATGGCAATGGATACTACCTTTCGCACCCCGACGAGATACTTGCCTTCCACAACGGTGGAATGTCGTTTCACGGTGGAGTGATAGGTGCATTCATCGGCGGTTTTATTGCAAGTAGGATCACCAAGGTGAATTTTCTCGCAATGGCAGATGTCATTGCGGTAGTCGCGCCCATCGGCTTGTTCCTTGGAAGATGCGCCAACTTCATCAACGGCGA
>JBMNUL010000170.1:0-5449 GCA_050946255.1 Coriobacteriales bacterium
AGACGGAAGCTATGTGAAACTCTATCCTCCAAAAGATTCCGAGCCGATCGATGCCCAGGCATACTTCATGGAAGAGGCCACCAGACTTGCCAAGGAAGCTGCAAAGGCTGAGAAGCTCAAATGGAGCCCCGCCGCCAAGGAAGCGGCTGGCGTGCTGGATGAAAAGCCCAAGAACAGAGCCAGCAAATCGAAGGCCTCCTCGGGTGCAGCAAGCGGAGACGGTGCTCCAACTGATGGCGGGGCCGCCGGAACGCCAGCATCCGACGATGCTGCTTCTCAGGAAGGCGAGGCTAACCAGTTCCCGGAAACAGACGAGAAGTCCATCGTGTACGTCGGCCCCAAGAAAAAGCGCGGCTTCATCGGATGGTTGCGCTCCCTGTTCAAGAAGGACTAGCTTCCCTCCGCCGAGTATGCGCTGAGCACGGCGTCTGCATGGGAATGAACGGCGACAGCTGGGTCTGAAGCAGCGGAAGCTGCGCCAGTTGGAACGGAAGCGGCAGCAGCCAGGACGGAAAGGGAACTGTCCAACCGTGGCAGAAGCAGCGCCGGCTGGAACTGAAGCTGCTGAAGCCGGGGCGGAAAGGCAAAAAGAACGAAAAAGAGTGGCCCGGGATCTCAAGACCTCGGGCCACTCCCATCATGAAATGCAGATTGCTACTAGAGCTCCAGTGCTCCGTTGGGGCAAGTGTCGACGCAGGCACCGCACTCGACGCAATCGGCCTCGCTGACCTCGACTACATTGTCTGGGCCAAGCTCGAGTGCGCTCGCCGGGCAGGTGTCGACGCATGCACCGCAACCAACACAATCGTCCTTCTTGATCTGAACAGCCATTTCTTTCTCCTACTCTCGTATAGACATTCTCGTCCATGCAGGCAAAGCCATACAATGATGGGCGAGCTCCGGGTAGCCTCCGAACATTCCGCGGTTAATGTTGCGGATTGAAGGAAAAGACCCCTTTTCACCTGCTATCTTATATGTCTTGAACTGCAAAAACTCGCGAATATCGTATAAGGAGCATTTGCAATTGTCAAACGAATTGAACATAACTCGCCTCGCATATGGAGGTGAGGGCGTCTCCACTCTTCCCGACGGGAAAATAGTGTTTGTGCCCGGCACGGTACCTGGGGACAAGGTGGAAGCAGAGGTTGTGGAAGAGCACAGCAACTACGACCGTGCCGTGGTGAAGAACATCGTCGAAGCATCCGAGAACAGAGTCGAGGCGGCTTGCCCCTATTCGGACGTATGCGGTGGTTGCCCCTGGCAAATCGTCGAGTATCAGACCCAGCTCAAATGGAAGCGCAACTGCGTCGTGGATGCGCTGGGACACATCGCCGGTCTCGAGAACCCGGAATCGCTAGTTGGTCCCTGCATCCAATCCAATAAGCAGTGGCACTATCGCAACAAGATCGAACTCGTCCCCGCTATGAGCGGGAAGCGCCTGCAGCTCGGATACCATTCGGCCTCAAGCGACCATGTGGTCCCAATCGACGAGTGCATGCTCCTCCCAAAGAGCCATCAGAAAGCGCCCAAGGCCCTGGCCGGAGCACTTCGCTATCTCAAGGCAAGCGAGTACGGCCTCAACAGAGTTGGGATAAGGGTCTCTCCTCGAACCGGCAGCACGCAGATCGCAATCTGGACCGTGCCCGGCTACTTCCCAAGAAAGGCGGCTGCAAATGTGCTCTCTGGAGCAGTGAACAACACTTCGGTCGTCAGGGTTCTCGTAAAGAACGACGCTGGGAGAAAGCCCAGCAAGGTCGAGCTCCTAAGTGGCACCGAATGGTGGAACGAGAGACTCTATGACAAGACCATGGGTATCTCGGCACCATCGTTTTTCCAGGTGAACACCGCAGGAGCGGAGAGCCTCGTGGCGATTGTGATGACGGGACTCGATATTTCGCCTGACGAGACTTGCTGCGACCTCTATTGCGGCGCGGGCACGTTCACGCTCCCGATGGCCGAGCAAGCAGATTTTGTTTACGCGGTTGAATCGGCCTCGAGTAGCGTCAGGGACTTGCGCCACAACCTGGCATCAAACGGACTCGAAGCAGAGGTCATAGGCGGAGACGCTGTGCGCGAGGCGAAGAACATCGGCAAGGTTTCCAAGCTTGTGCTAGACCCGCCTTACAGCGGAATGGACAAGAAGATCTTCGAGGGCGTGGCAGAACTTTCCCCAACCCGCATTGCGCTCGTTTCATGCAACCCCACGACGCTGGCGAGAGACATCTCAGGAATGATCGATCTTGGATACAAGATCGAGAGGGTGTCTCCTGTGGACCTGTTCCCTCAGACTTTCCACGTCGAGACAGTGGTCTTGCTGTCGAGAGGCTGAGCCTAGGGAATTCGATGCCAGACAGGAAAATCGGGATTTCGAGAATAAAAAGCCTTAAATATACAGAAAAAGACAGGTAGACAAGATGAACTGCGTCCCAAACTTGGACTCAGAAAAATTTCTGGGACGGTGTGAAACTGGGGAGAGCGGGTTCGTCCCCCTGTCAAATCTCAGCTTCCTCGTACGAATAGCCGTCGGGGGTGTACCGGGCGGCGAAATCATGCGGGCTCATGGCAGGAACGGGGGAACTTGCGAAGTCTCTGACATTCCTTGTCACGATTAGGTCGACGTTGCAGCGCGCTGCGCATTCCGCGACGATCGCGTCCTCGTAATCCTTCATCCCATTGCGATGCGCCCGCATGCAGTCGGCGCCGGTCACGTCGAGGATGTCGAACAGTTCGAATATCGCTTCGAAGTACTTGGATACTGTCTCGTCATCCAACCCGGCTCGGCGCAAGATGTAGGAAATGTCGGCTAGCGTAGATGCGGGAAGGCATGAATCGAAGCCTCTGACGTTGGCGATGTCGTACGCGTTTAACCCCTCCGCCATCCAATTGGGGCGGGAGAATATGTCGATAACGACGTTCGCATCGAAGCAGATCTTCATTCGACGCTCCCGTACTTTTCCTCGATCCGCCGCCGCCGCGTCTCGTTGAAATCGAAGTCTTCGGGCAAGTCGACGGATCCCGCGATGTCTCTGAGGAGCTTTCGGCGCATATCGTACTTGGACTTGCTCGCACCTAATTCCGCTCTGAGACATTCGGGGATGGCCTGCTCTCGTTCCATATAAGAATAGAGGCTCTTCACCAGCTGCGTGGGAGTCACGTCCTCACGTTCGAGCACCTGGGAACCATGCCGCTTCAGCTCTTCGGGCAAGCGGACGTTCAGCGTCGCCATCTTTGACATCTCATCCTCCAAACACGCTTGTTTGACGGAAAGATAACATATTTGCATTACGTAATGCAACGTCAGTGCCCTATTCACGTCCAGCTAGCAAGGTCGCATGGGGAAATTGTCCCATATGGTGACATATAGTCGTTCCATAGCGGAGAGGCCGTAATGGGCATGAACATCAACTCTGCAATGCAATTACTTAAGAAGATGCTGCCATTGAAGATTCTGGAGATACTCCAGGAACGAACCAATGCCGGTCACACCCTGAGCCAGCGCGAGATCCAGGACGTCCTCGAGAGCGACTACTCTCACCGAGGACCGCAAGGCGGTGCGACGCAACATCGACCACTTGATAGACGCGGGCTTCCCCATTGAGTACACCACAAGGCAGGTTTCTTTGCCTTCAGTCAACAGAGAATGCCAACTCAAGGAACAAAAATACGCCAATTCAAGGAATAAAAACTCGCCAACTCAAGGAATAAAAAAGTGCCAACTCGGGGAAAAATAATGCGCCAACTCAAGGAGTAAGATGCTTCGGGCTGATATTGACTGTCAATGATACACAGTCGATTAGTGTGGACGTGATTGCCACATACCATCAAATCTTCAAGCTCGTGCCACATGGAAACGGTAGTATTGATGCCGAAGATCAGATAAGTGAAGTGCCCAGAAGGCCTGATTCCAAGTCAGGAGAAGGAGAAACCCTTGCAGAAACTGTTTACCGTGATACGTCAGGGAAAACTGGACGAGGTGGAGCGGATCCTCTCAAAACACCCAGAGGCCGTGAACGAAGTCTCCGGTCCCAAGCCGAAGAAAGACCATGGGCAGTCTCCGCTGCAGGTGGCATTGAAAACGGGACGTCTTGAAATCGCCGATTATCTGATGGATCATGGGGCAGATGTCAATTTCATGGAGGCACCGGATGAGGATCCCGGCATGCGGGCGCCTGTTCTGTTCGATGCCATCTCCTGTGCAATCGAATCCCTCTGCTATAAAGATTTTGATACTTCTGAGAAAGCGATTCCCCGCATCGAGAGAATGCTCCAAGAAGGGGCTGATGCGAACAAGAAAGCTTCTAACGGAATGAGCCCTATCGGATGGACCGTCTGGAGAGCGAAGTATATCATCGGCAGTCCGACTGTCTATGCAGATTCTCAGGAAATGGTGCGGAAGCAGGCCGCCCGGATTCTGGACCTGCTACTGGAGTACGGTGCTGATTTCAAGGCCTGGGCAGATGAAAAAGAGGGCAGGAGCTCTACGAACCGTAGCTTTTATCTGAATGATTACAAGCCCAAAGATGAAAACGATACTGACAAATTAAAAGACCTGCGGGTCTTTCTGCAGGACTATGTCCGCAGCCGGAATCTGCAGATCTGAGTCACAAGGTGGCTTCAGGGTTTGGCAACGTTCTGCTTGGTGGATTCTTTTCAAGGCATACCGTCTGTTAAATGTTCAAACCTGATGTATCTTCCCTTGTTCTTGCCTTTACGGACCGAAACAAGGGAATTTTTCTCTGCTAATCACATACTGCATTGGGTTAATGATTATCGGCTTTTTGGGAACTCCGCAAGGGTCTTTATAAACGTATTCAGTAAAACCCGGTAAAAGCAAAAATGACAGCCACCGGGACATCCTTCTCCGAACCTCATACCATGTCGAGACAGTAATATTGTGATGCCAAGGAAAAACGAGTAGAACGTCCGAAAAGCCTGATATAAAGCCATTATTTTTGGATGTGGCCACGATGACTGATGTGAACCAAATACACGAGTTTGCAATAAAGTGGATTGACAAGTTCAGAGATTGGAAAATCAATTACATAGAACTTGTAGACCACTATATGGCAGATGATTGCGCTGAGTAGCGAAAACCTGCCATCTTATGATGGGAGTTCAACCAGACTGAACAGGAAATACAGGAAGAAATAACTTGATCGCTGAGCGCCCAAGAACAGCGACCAAGTTACCGACCAAGTTGATGAACTTCGAGATTCGAGTCTGGAGGGGTGTTAATTAGATTCCCCAGGCTTTCCGCGCGGTGACGGTTTTTGATGTCGAAAGAGGCCGGGCGCTCCTCGTAGAGCTCCTTGCATTATTCTTTGATGTCCCCCATCACGTCAAACTCAAATTCCGCGATTAAATGGTCCGAAATTTGATAGATTAGTTCAACTTGAAATCAAGTCTACATGTTGACTTGATTTTGCTTATCTATTACATCATTAGACTC
>JBMNUL010000171.1:0-5435 GCA_050946255.1 Coriobacteriales bacterium
GTCTGGCCGTGGTGCTTCTGCTCGGTGACTGCGGCGCGCATCAAGCTGCGGTGCTTGTGGAGGATCGCCTTTGGAAATCCAGTGGTTCCGCTCGAGAAGTAGATTGCCGCGAGGTCGTCGTCGGTGATCTCGATTTCAGGGTTCTCGGCCGTGAAATGACCGACCCTGATGTTGTAGCTGTCGGCGAAAGAGGGGCAGTCCTCTCCGACGAAGTAGATGTGCTTGACGTTGGGGAGATGATCGACGATCTCCTCGATACGGCCTATGAACTCAGGGCCGAAAACAAGGACGTCCGCTTCCGCCAGATCCAGGCAGTACTTGATCTCCTCTGCGGTGTATCGGTAGTTTAGTGGTACCGCAATTGCCCCAGCCTTAAGAACCCCGAAATAGATTGGAAGCCATTCCAGACAATTCATGAGAAGGATTGCCACCTTCTGCTCCTTCTTGACACCAGCGTCGATGAGGAGGTGGGCAAATCTGTTGGCACGGTCGTCGAATACCTTCCACGTTATCTCGCGGCGATACCGCTTCGTGGGATTGGTTTCAACCAGCTCGTACTCTCTCCAGGTAGTCCCCCGTCGATCGCGAATCTCGGGATTGACCTCTACAAGAGCCACCTCGTCAGGATAGTTGTCTGCATTTTCCTCTAGGAATTTGGTAATGGGCATTTGCGTTCCTTCTATTTTGTTTGCAATCCTGTATTAGTTTCCAACAATACAGTCTAATCGTCTGCTGTGTAATTTCTTTACCAAACGAAAATCAAGTATAGCGCGCTGTTCGGCACATTCTCATTCGATTGAACGTGAAAGACGCAGACGTGACCCATTCTTCACCGGGTTTAAGCATCCGCTTGGATATGCACATTCACAATTTGCACAAAATTGATAATCTCCTTGAAATATTCTTTTTACTCGTTGGCGTATTCATTTATCCCGTTCTTAATTCTCAATCGGGGTTCATTCCCGCCAAAATCATTCAATCAATTCAGAGGAGAACAAGTGGATGTTCTAAGTGCTATCAGCGGGTTCCTAGATGCTGTGGACAATTTCATCTGGGGGGTGCCGCTGATGGTTCTGATCCTGTTCGGCGGGATTCTGCTCACCGTGAGGTTGCATGGCGTCCAATTCAGACGACTCGGCAAGGCTCTCAAGTACATGATCAAGAACGAGGAGGGCGGTACCGGGGAGGTCACGAGCTTCGGAGCTCTATGCACGGCTCTCTCCGCCACGATTGGAACTGGGAATATCGTTGGAGTTGCAACTGCTATCTGCGCCGGGGGACCGGGAGCCATGCTCTGGATGTGGATAGCCGCGTTGTTTGGAATGGCCACTAAGTACTCCGAAGGTTTGCTTGCCGTCAAGTTCCGCAGCGTCAACAAGAAGACGGGGCATGTTCTCGGCGGTCCGTTCTATTACATCGAGCGCGGAATGGGCCCGAGGTGGAGATGGCTTGCGAAGATGTTCGCGTTTTTCGGAGTTTGCGTCGGTCTTCTCGGTATCGGGACCTTCACCCAGGTCAACTCGATTTCCTCCGCCATCTTGGGGTTTTTCGATCCGGATAAATCTGCTGTGGCCTTCTCCCTTTTTGGAATGGACTACTCCTACGCCACTGTCATCGGCGGACTCTTCGTCGCGGTTTTCGTTGGTCTTGTCGTCATCGGAGGTCTCAAGAGGATCGCATCTGTTTCAGAGAAGGTCATCCCCACGATGGTGATCATCTACCTGTTCATCTCCATCCTCCTCATCGTATGCAACCTCGACAAGATCCCAGCTGCTTTCGTCGAGATCTTCTGCGGGGCATTTGGACTCAAGGCTTTCGCCGGCGGGATGCTCGGATCGATGATGATCGCAATGCAGATGGGAATCGCCAGGGGAATCTTCTCCAACGAGGCTGGACTGGGATCTGCCCCAATAGCTGCAGCTGCAGCTCAGACCAAGGAGCCAACTCGCCAGGGCCTGGTCAGCATGACCGGAACCTTCCTCGATACCATCGTCGTCTGCTCGATGACCGGCCTTTCGATCGTCATGACCGGTGCCTATCTCGTTCCAGGCCTCGAAGGTTCTGCCGTCACAACCTACGCATTCCAGGCTGGTCTACCCTTCATACCGCCCGAGGTTGTCTCGTTCATAATCATGCTCTGCCTGGTGCTCTTCGGTTTCACCACCATCCTCGGTTGGGATTACTACTCGGAGCGCTGCCTCGAGTACCTCACCAACGGCAGGATGGGTGCCGTCAAGGTCTATCGCTGGGTCTACATTCTCGCTGTTTTCATCGGCCCCTACATGACCGTCTCCGCAGTCTGGACCATTGCGGATATCTTCAACGGCCTTATGGCAATCCCGAACATGATTGCGCTTATTGCACTCTCGGGAGTCATCAAGAAGGAGACATTCGACTACTTCGGCAGGCTCAAGGCGGCTGGGGGAGTCGAATCAAAGATGGAACCCAGGGGCAAGGAATCCGACTGGAAGGTTCCTCTGCCCACTGGAGACGACATCGGCTCTGTGGCGGTCGTTTCGTTCAATGAGGGTGTTTCCGATGGCGCGGTAAGGATTTTCGACAACGCTTTGCGCTCTCTCAAAGAAATGACGCTCAGCTGCAGACGAACTTTAACACGCAAGGCGGAAAACTTTGTGAGCTTGCATATAAAAGTGGGGAAAATCTGCATTTCTCCACCAAGGTTAACTTATAAGATTGACTTTGCCTAAGTCTCGCAGGTTTGTGGGACTCACTTGTGAACTCGGATGACGAGATCGGACCCGTTGCCGAGAGCTTCTATCGCGCTTGTGCCGAGTTTCGTTTTTATCCTTCGAAAAGCTCAGTGTCGAACATCCCGGACGGCCAAGTTTTCTCCATAAAATCCAGGTACTTGGGCTGAGAGATTTTCTCTCCGCGGTAGAGCACGTCATAGACAACGCCGTCATAGATGACGCTGAAGTTTGCCTCATGAAAGTCGTTTCTCTGATAGAAGGACTTTCTGCTAAGCCTCTGCTCTAGATTTGGACACTCGACCTTCGTGCTCTCGACCTCTAGCACGGTTGTGGGCGTGTCACATTCTTTGACGATTGTCTTGAGAATTTTCGAACCGTAGCCCGAAGAGCGCTTTTCCTCTGCCACAGCAAGGTACATTACGTTCGAGATACCCATAGATTTGTCCGAGGCCCATTGCCCAAGTCCAACGAACTCTCCGTTGTCGATGAATGCGGCAAAGGTGAGCTTCGGGTCTCTGGATATTTCGATCAACTTTGAGGTGTCGACCTGTTCATCAACCGGAAAGGCAGTTTTCATCAGAGCGTCTACTTCTTCGATGAATCTTGAACCTTCAACTTCCTCGAACTCCATTTAACGCGCCTCCGTAATAAGGTTGATCGGGCTTGTCTTGGCATTTTTCAAATACTTTACAAATGAACTTAACATTTTTTCTTCAACTAACAACTTACCTTGTATAATCGAATTTGAAAAGGGCGTGGTTTGTTCCTGCATGTGCTCATGTGGCACGTCTGCGGATTGGTTGTTGCTGGAGCTCGCCGCGCGAACAAGAAAACGAGAGAGAGGATACGGATATGTCTCAGGTAAAGTTCTACAAGTGCAATATCTGCGGTAGGATCGTTGGGGTCATCGTCGATTCCGGATCTCAGCTCGTCTGCTGCGGACAGCCAATGGAGGAGCTCGTCCCCAACACTGTTGATGCTGCTGCCGAGAAGCACGTCCCGGTTATCTCAACCGAGGGCACCGCTGTCAACGTGAAGGTTGGAGAGGTCGAGCATCCGATGGTGGACGACCACTACATCCAGTGGATTTACATCAAGACCGAGCAGGGCGGTCAGCACAAGTCGCTCAAGCCTGGCGATAAGCCCGAGGCAGTTTTCGAGCTGGCTGGTGGAGACAAGCTGGTCGCTGCTTATGCTTACTGCAACAAACACGGTCTCTGGATGGCCGAGGCCTAAACTGCAATTCTTCTATTGCCACTTGCCTGGATAAAATCTAAAGCCGTGGCCCGTTGTTGCAGGCCACGGCTTTTTCTCATCGATTTTTCTCGGGTGTCACTTCTTCTCGTCGAACTCGTTTGATATCTGTGGCAGCGGAACACCAGTCTCCATGGCCTTGGAAATAAGGTCCATCAATTCCTCTTCTGGCTTTTCGTTGTAGCCATAACTGATGCCCTCTCCAAACTGCTTCACATATTCTTTGACCATTTCGGCGAGTTTGCTGTTCATGACCGCCACCTCCATGCCCGAATAGCATTTTCTCACTGCTCCCAATACATATTAGCAGTGCGATTCAAATTTCTCGTGAATATCAAGTGAATTCAGGTGAATTCAGGCTTGGACCCAATCTGGTTTCAGGAAAACCACACTGCGGCCATCAGAGACAAACGTCGTCGTGTGCCCTGTCACCAACAGTCCCTGTCCAAGCGCTCTGGCAATCGAGTTGGCCTTTTCGATCGGGGTCACGAGATCTTCTGGTGCATCATCCGATGAGGACAGGCCGCCTTCCAAGACCTCGTCTTCCGACACGGTCACCACCTTGCCGTCTAACGATTTCAGAACTTGGTCGAATTCATCCTTTGCAGCGAGCCTGTTCTCGTTTTTTAGAAGTTCGATTCCGATATCGACGTTCGTAAGGCTCCCGATGTGCATCCCGGCGTCTTGCAGGAACATCCCATTTTTCATGAACCCTATGGAGACGGTCAGGTTGGAGATAACCGCCTTCTCGGCCTCACCGGTTTCTCCGTTCAACCCGCTGTTGATGTCGACGCTGACGATCCTGGCAAGGCTAGAGTTGATGAACTCTATTGCCTCCCGTGCCCTTCCCCTGACGGTTCCATGGAATCCCGTGCCAAGGATGCAATCGACCATTGTTGAGGGATTTGACAGGAGAGGGTCGTCTTCGTCGAATTCTCGGATTGCAATTCCCAGTTCCTCTGCCTGTTGCCTGTAATATGACCCGTCTGCCGAAAGCTTTTCGCTCACGGTGTGGAGGGAGCAATCGAATCCATTGCGAGCCAGTATGCATGCCAAATCGTAACCGTCTCCGCCATTATTTCCCCCGCCCACCAATATCGAAGTGTGCCCCTCCCAGCTGGTTGAATTGTAGATTCCGCTGGCAGCACGGTGCATGAGCTCCCTGCTTTCAACCAAAGTCTCGATTGTGTGGGCATCGCTTGCTCTCATGTTTTCAACGGATATAACGTCTAGCATTTACTTCCTCCGCCACTCAGCTGTCGATTTGAATAAAATGTGTTCGTTTACAAATCTGAAAGAAAAATTGCCAAGAAGCTTTATTTCAATTGTATATAATCAACTTGGTTAACACATATAAATCGCATTGACATGTGTTTTCTAAATATTGTCAGTTTTCAGTTTTGCAGTTCACACACTATACCGCTGACAGTGAGAATACTATCCAGTTTCACAAAATGTGAAATCGATTTG